>NZ_JAMQOL010000041.1:0-203652 GCF_023717965.1 Paractinoplanes hotanensis
TCACTCCTTCACGACGCACACACCGTGACCGTCTGCCTTACCGCGGCCCGCAGACCCCCGAAAGTGCGAAAGTCGAGAAACCCCGCGGCGTCGGAAAATCGACTGCCTCCTCACCAGCGGGGCGATCGCGGGTTGCTCACACTGGTGGGGCGCACGAGAAAAATAGGGTGTCGCGGGTTGCTCACACTGGTGGGCGCACGGGAGAAATCGGGTGTTGCGGGCTGCTCACACTGGTGGGGGCACGGGGATTAGCGGGTTTGTTCTAACCAGCTTGCGTATAGGTTGGCGTAGATCGAGTCTTCGTTTTTGATTAGTTCCGAATGCGGGCCGCGTTGGACTACGCGGCCGGCGTCCACGACTATGACCTCGTCGGCGGCTTGGGCTGTGGACAACCGGTGCGCGATGGCGACGGTCGTCCGGCCTCGGGTTACTGTGTCCAAGGCCCGTTGTAGGCGTACCTCGGTGGCTGGGTCTACTGCGCTTGTGGCCTCGTCGAGTACGAGCAGGTCGGGATCGGCTACGTATGCGCGTACCAGTGCTACAAGTTGCCGTTCGCCGACGCTCAGCGCCTCGCCTCGCTCGCCTACCGGGGTTTCCAGGCCGTTCGGGAGGGTGGCCAGCCAGTCGGCCAGGCCTAGTTCGGTGAACGCTGTTGCCAAGTGGCCGTCGGTCAAGGTGGGGTCGGCGAAGCGGATGTTCTCGGCGATTGTGGCGTCGAACAGGAAGCCGTCCTGGGGAACCATCACCACGCGTGAGCGCAGGGCCGAGAACCGTACGTTACGCAGTGGTGTTCCTGAGAGCAGCACCTCGCCCTCTGCGGGGTCCATCAGGCGGGTCAGCAGCTTGGCGAATGTTGTTTTGCCGCTTCCGGTCTCGCCTACTACAGCCACCTTCGTACGGGGCTGAATCTCCAGGTCTACGTCGGCCAGGACGATCGGGCCGCCGGGGTAGCGGAACGAGACATCTGCGAAGCGCACCGACAGCGGGCCGGCCCGCAGGTCTACGCCTACGTCGTCCGGGTCCTTGACGTCGGGTTCGAGGTCTAGCACGTCCAGCACGCGGCGCCAGCCGGCCACCGCGTTCTGGGCCTCGTTGAGCATGTCGGTGGCGATCTGCACGGGCTGGATGAACAGCGTCACCAGAAACAGGAACGCGGTGAGCCGGCCCACGGTCAGGCCGCCGTCGACCCCGATGAGCACGCCGACCACCACGACCCCGGCCAGGGCCAGGCCGGCCCCGATCTCGCCGCTGCTGAAGCTGGTCACGCTGGTGCGCATGGCCTTGCGCTGGGAGACCTCGAGCCGCTCGATCGAGTTGTCGAGCCGCTTGCCGGTGCGCCCGGCCACGCCGTACGCCCGAATGACCACGGCCCCGACGACGCTCTCGGCGATGACGCCCAGCATGACGCCGGTCCGCTCGCGGACCGCGCCGTAGACGGCGGCCAGCCTCTTCTGGAACAGGCGGATGACGGCCACAGCCGGGCCGAAGGCGAGCAGCACCACGATCGTGAGCTGCCAGGAGTAGACGAACATCACGATCGTCGAGACGAGCAGCTGACCGCTGGCGAGCAACAGTTGCACGCCGCCGGTCTGCAGGAACAGCGAGATCTGGTCGACGTCGCTGGTCACCCGGGACACCATCGTGCCGCGCCGCTCGGACTGCTGGTGCAACATCGACAGATCGTGGATGTGCCGGAACGTGCGCGAGCGCAGCGCGCCCAGGGCGGTCTCGCTGACGGTGAACAGGCGCCGGGTCATCAGGTAGCCGGCCACTGTCGAGATCATCAGCGCCACGAAGGTGAACGCCACGACCTCGGTCACGAACATCAGGTCGGGGCCGCCGGCGCCGCGGATGCCGTGGTCGATGCCCTGCTGCACGGCGATCGGCACCGCCACCCGGCCCGACATCTGCACCACGGCGAGGGCGATCGTGCCGCCCAGGCCGGGACGCAGCTCGGGCGAGAGGGCCAGGCCGCGCTTGATCGTTGCGTACGTGCCGACGCTCATGCCTCGACCCTTTCGGCGTCGGCCTTTTCGGCCTCGGCCTTCTCGTAGGCGGTCACGAGATCGGCGTAGCCCGCGTGGGTGGCCAGCAGCTCGGCGTGGGTGCCGGTGGCCACGACCTTGCCCTGCGCCAGATAGACGACCTCGTCGGCCAGCGCGATCGTGGCCCGGCGGTACGCCACCACCAGGATCGACGCGCCCGCGTCACCGCCGCGCAGCGAGGCCAGGATCGCCGCCTCCACCCGCGGGTCGACGGCGCTCGTCGCGTCGTCGAGCACCAGCAGCCGGGGAGCCCCGGCCAGGGCGCGGGCCAGCGTGAGGCGCTGCCGCTGCCCGCCCGAGAGCGAGGTGCCGCGTTCGCCGACCGCCGTGTCGAGCCCCTCGGGCAGCTTCGCCACGAAGCCGTCGGCCTCGGCCAGGCGCAGCGCGGCCCAGACAGCCTCGTCGTCGACGCCCTCCCGTTCGAGCGTGATGTTGCCCCGCACGGTGTCGTCGAAGATGAACGGCAGCTGCGGTACGAGGGCGGACGCGCTGGTCAGGCCGGCCTCACTGAGCGCGGGCAGGGGCGTGTCGTCCAGGCTGACCTGGCCCGCGCCGGGGTCGACGAGCCGCACGGCGAGCGACGCGATCGTCGACTTGCCGGAGCCGGTCGCGCCGACCAGGGCGACCGTTTTGCCCGGGGGCACGCGGAACGACACGTCTCGCAGGACCAGCGGACCGTCGCCGTACGCGAAATCGACCTTGTCGAAACGCAGCGTGGCCGGACCGCTCGCGGACGCGGTGGCCGAGCCGTAGGCGAGGTCGCCCTCGGCCGCCAGCACGGACTGCACCCTGTCCCAGCCCGCGACGCTGCGCGGCAGTTCGCCGAGCACCCAGCCGATCGCGCGCACCGGGAACGCCAGCACGGTGAACAGGAAGGCGACGGTGACCAGCTCGGTCACGTTGATCGCGCCGTTCTGCAGCCGCCAGGCGCCGAGCAGCAGCACCGCGAGGGTGCCGACGCTGGGCAGCGCGTCCATGATCGGGTCGAACAGGCCGCGCAGCCGGCCGACCGAGATCAGCGAGTCGCGCAGTTCGTCGACGAAGACCTTGAAGCGGCGGGACTCGTCCTCCTCGCGGCCCATGGTCTTGACCACCAGCGCGCCGTCGAAGCTCTCGTGCGCGACGGCGCTGACCTTCGCGCGCATCTGCTGCGCCCTGATCTGCCGCGGAGACATGCGCCGCGCGTAGAAGGTGTTCAGGGCGAACAGGACCGGGAAGAGGACGACGCCGACCATCGCGAGCACCCAGTCGGTGAGGAACAGCGCCACGACGGCGGCCAGGATCATCACGATCGTGCCGACTGCGAACGGCAGCGGCGCGATCGGCACGAAGGCCGCCTCGACGTCGGAGTTGGCGTTGGACAGCAGGCTGCCGGTGGCGTGCTGCTGGTGCCAGGCCGGGGGCAGCGACAGGTAGCGCCGGGTCACCGCGCGGCGGTAGCGGGCCTGCAGGCGGAACTGCATGTAGCCCGCGCCGAGGCGACGGCCGAAGATGGTCAGGACGCGCAGCGCGCTGAGGCCGAGGAAGGCGGCGGCGATCAGGGCGAGCGTGCCGGTGCCGGTGGAGCCGGTGGAGAAGGCGGGCACGACGACATGGCCGATGACGGCGCCGACCACGTACGAGTTCGCGATGACGAGCAGGCCGAAGAGACTGCTGCCGGCCACGCCGACCGTGAACAGGCGCGGCTCGGTGCGAATCGCCTGGCCCAGCACCCCTAGTCCCCGTACCAGCACATCGCGGCTGGACCTGGTGCTCAAAATTCCTACCTGACTGGTAAGTGTTTGCCGGCGGTTCCGGCCTTACATACCCATCCTGCCGAACGGGGTCGCCGCAGTTCACCTTCGTAACATGTGTCTACGATCACGTTTGTGACCGCCTATGCCCAGCGTGAACGACGCCTGCTCGCCGACCTGCTCCTCCGGCTCGGCCCGGACGAGCCGACGCTCTGCGAGGGATGGACCACCCGTGACCTCGCGGCGCACCTGGTCGTCCGCGACCGCCGCCCCGACGCCGCGGCCGGCGCCATGATCGGCCCGCTCCGGAGCCATGGCGAGCGGGTGCGGCTGCGGACGGCCGCCCGCCCGTACGCCGACGTCGTGCACGAGATGCGTACGCCACCGTGGTGGAGCCCCGTGAGCAATCGCCTGGTCGACGAGGCGGCCAACACGATCGAGTTCTTCGTGCACCACGAGGATGCGCGCCGCGCCCAACCGGACTGGGCGCCGCGCGAGCTCGATCCCGGCCTCGAGACCGCCCTGTGGCGGAACGTGAAGCTCACCGGCCGGCTGGTCCTGCGGCGGTCCGGCACGGCGGTCGAGGTCAGATCGCCCGGGCACGGGTCCTTCATCGTGGGCGACAATCCGGCGACCACCCTGACCGGCCCGCCCGGCGAGCTCGCCATGTTCCTCACCGGCCGCCGGGACAACGCCCGCGTCACGATCGAGGGCGACGGCCTGCGGGACGCCCGGCTGGGTCTGTGATTGGCCCAATTGGTCAGCCCTTGATTGGACCAAAACGCGAGCCAATGCGGCCCTAGCGTAGGCGCATGGCACAGAACTCCGGACTGTCTCTCGCCCAAGGGGCCGCGCTCTGCGTGGGCGCCGTTCTCGGCACCGGCGTGATCTCCATGCCGGCCCTCGCGGCTGAGGTCGCCGGCCCCGCCTCCCTGGTCGCCTGGATCGCCCTGATCGTCCTCTCGGCCCCGCTGGCCCTGACCTTCGCGGCGCTGGGCGCCCGGCACCCGGACGGCGGTGGGGTGTCCACCTACGTCCGGCTGGCGTTCGGCCCCCGTCTCGGCGCGGCTGTGGGCTGGTGCTTCTTCTTCGCGGTGCCGCTCGGAGCGCCGGCCGCGACCGCCTTCGCCGGCGGTTACGTGGCCGATGTGGTCGGCGGTGGCCGCATCACGGCGCTGCTCACGTTCCTGGTCATCGTCGGCGCGGTCTTCGTCATGAACTGGTTCGGGCTGCGCGTCACGGGGCGCGTCCAGCTCGCGCTCACGGGCGTGCTGGCAGCGCTGCTCCTGGTCACCGTCGTGGCCGCGCTGCCGCACGCCCGCTGGGACAACCTCACCCCGTTCGCGCCGCACGGCTGGTCGGCCGTCGGACCGGCGGCGGCCGTGCTGGTCTGGGGGTTCGCCGGGTGGGAGGCGGTCTCGTCGCTGGCCGGCTCCTACCGCAACCCGCGCCGGGACGTGCCCCGGGCGACCGCGATCGCCGTCGTCGTGGTGGGCGCCCTGTATCTCGGGGTCGCAGCCGTCAGCGTGCTCGTGCTGGGCCCGGCGCTGGGCAGCAGCGAGGCGCCGCTGGCCGACCTGCTGGCGTCCGGCTTCGGTGGCCCGGTCCGCGTGATCACGGCGGTCGTGGCGGTCCTGCTCACCGCGGGCGCGGTCAACGCGTACCTGGCCGGGGCCTCGCAGCTCGGGGCGGCGCTGGCCCGCGACGGCGCATTGCCCGCGCGACTTGCCGGCACACCCCGCAAGTCGCTGCTGGTGATCTTCGGGGGCAGCCTCGCCTCGGCAGCGCTGCCGATCGATCTGCACACCATGCTGCTGCTGGTCACCGGGTGCTTCACGCTGGTCTACGTGATCGGCACGGCGGCCGCGCTGCGCCTGCTGCCGCGCGGCGGCTCCCGGGCCGTGGCCGCGGTCGGGCTGGTCTCGGTGCTCGGGCTGCTCTGGCTCAACGGGCCGCCGGCGCTGCTCAGCCTCGTGATCGTCGCCGCGTCGCTCGCCTATCAGTCGTGGCGCGCCAGGAGGCCGGCGAAGATCGCCATCCCTTCGTCGATCAGCGCCGGGTCGGCCGCCCCGAACCCGAACACGAAGCCGTGCCTGGTCGGCGAGCCGGAGTAGTCGAGCAGATCGTCGAGCGCCAGCCCTCGCTTCGCGGCCGCGGCCACCACGGCCGTCGAGTTCACCCCGGTCAGGGCCGCGACGTGCAGGCCGGCAGCGCTGGGGACGATCGTCAGCTCCGGCATTCCGGCCAGCGCGGCCACGATGCGGGCGTGCCTTTCCCCGTACGCCTTCCCGGCCTTCCGGACGTGCCGGGCGAGCAGCCCCTCGTCGAGGAAGCGGGCCAGCGCAGCCTGCACGGCCGGCTGCCCGTAGCCGTCACCGAGCTGGCGCGCCGCGATCAGGGCGTCCCGCAGACCCGGGGTGGCCAGTACGAAACCGGTGCGCACGGCCGGGAGCATGCTTTTGGAGAACGTGCCGACATAGAGCACCCGCCCCGCCGAGTCGAGACTGTACAGCGGCTCGAGCGGGCGCGCCGAGAAACGGAACTCACTGTCGTAGTCGTCCTCGACGATCGCCGCCGGACGGCAGCGGGCCCAGTCGAGCAGCTCGCGGCGGCGGGTCAGGCTCATCGCGCGGCCGAGCGGGAACTGGTGGGACGGCGTGGTGTAGACCAGCCGGCAGTGGGCGGGCAGATCGGCGACGACAAGCCCCTGATCGTCGACCGGCACGAGGCTCACCCGGGCGCCGAGCGCGGCCAGGATCCGGCGGGCCGGCGGGTAGCCCGGCTCCTCGACCGCGACCACGTCGCCCGGCTTCACCAGCACCCGCGCCAGCAGGTCGAACGCATGCTGGGCGCCGTTGGTGACCACCACGTCGGCCCCGGTCGTCCGCACCCCGCGCGAGACACCCAGGTAACGCGCTATCGCCTCGCGCAGGGCGGGGTGGCCGGCCGGATCCCCGTACGTGCCGGGGTTGTTCGCCCGCAGCCGCAGCTCGGCGGTGACCAGGCGCCGCCACGAGTCGAACGGGAACAGGCCCGCGTCGGGAATGCCGGTCCGGAAGTCGTAGTGCGGCGGGCGGACCGCGCCGCTGGTCTCGAGCGGCTCCCACGACCAGTCCTCACGGGGCCGCAGCGGATCGGAGGCGGCGCGCCGCCGCGACCGGCCCCGGGACACCGCGGCCACGAAGGTGCCGGCGCCCACGCGGGACGACAGATAGCCCTCGGCGGCCAGCCGCTCGTAGGCGGCGGCAACACTTCCCCTCGCCACGCCCAGATCGGCGGCGAGCGCCCGGGTCGCGGGCAGCCGCTCGCCCGCCGGAAGCCGCCCGTCCACGATCGCCGTACGCAACGCCCGGTAGACCGCAGCGGTCTTCCCGTCCGTCCCGTCCAGCCGAATGATCAGGTCCACCCGCTCATTCTCCGCGCTATGGCCCAATCGGTATGGCGGCGATCGCGGACCGGCGCGCCTACGCTCTCCTCATTGAAGTGACAAACGTCAATTCAAGAAGCTCCGGGAGAGGAACAGTATGGCGACTCGACGCACCCTGGCCGCCGGCCTGCTCGCCGCGGTCACCGCCGCCGTCGCGGTGGGCACCCCCGCTGCCGCCGCCCCCACGGGGGACCTCCGGATGGCCGACGCCGCAACCGCGATTCCCGACAGCTACATCGTGGTGCTCAAGCCCGGCGCCAAGACGCAGGCCGGCAGCGTGGGCGGGCAGGTCCGGCAGCAGCTGGGCATCGTCAACGGCTACGAGGCCACCATGAGCGCGGCGCAGGCCAAGCGGCTCGCGGCCAGCCCCGGCGTCGCCTACGTGGAGCAGAACCAGACGATCTCCCTGAACGCCACGCAGACGAACGCGACGTGGGGCATCGACCGCATCGACCAGCGCGCCCGGCCGCTGAGCACGACGTACACCTATCCCGTCACGGCCTCGAACGTCACCGCGTACATCATCGACACGGGCATCCGTTACACGCACAACCAGTTCGGCGGGCGGGCCACGGCCGGCTACGACGCGGTCGGTAGCGGCGCGGTCGACTGCAACGGCCACGGCACCCACGTGGCGGGCACGGTCGGCGGCTCGACGTACGGCGTGGCCAAGGCCGTGCGCTTGGTCGGCGTGCGCGTGCTGAACTGCTCCGGCAGCGGCACCACGGCCGGAGTCATCGCGGGCGTCAACTGGGTCGGCAGCCAGACGGCCCGTCCCGCGGTGGCCAACATGAGCCTCGGCGGCGGCGTCAGCTCCACCCTGGACAACGCGGTCAACTCGGCCATCTCGAAGGGCATCACGTTCGCCCTCGCGGCCGGCAACTCGACCGCCAACGCCTGCAACTCGTCCCCCGCCCGCGTGGCCAGCGCCATCACGGTCGGCGCCACCACCAGCACGGACGCCAAGGCGAGCTACTCCAACTACGGCACCTGCCTGGACATCTTCGCCCCCGGCTCGTCGATCACGTCGGCCTGGTACAACTCGAACACCGCGACCAACTCCATCAGCGGCACGTCGATGGCCAGCCCCCACGTGGCCGGCGCGGCCGCGCTGGTTCTGTCCCGCAACACCGGCTACAGCCCGGCCCAGGTGCGCGACAGCCTGGTCAACAACGCCACCACCGGCGTCGTGACCAGCGCCGGCACGGGTTCCCCGAACCGCCTGCTCTTCGTGGTCCAGTAACCGATCGCCCGGCGCCCGGTTCCGCACACGCGGGCCGGGCGTCGCGCTGCCCGCTACGCGAAATCTTCAAGAACGCCGAACCGCCCTGGTCGGCCCGTCCCTAGCCCCCGCCCTCCAGGGGCGATGGGGTCGAAGCTACGCCGCCGTCAAGCCGAACGGGCCGGGTTGTCCACAGGGGCGGGAGTCAGCCGGATTGATGTCTGTGGACGGCGGATTGCGAATGCAGTACATATTCTCCATTGCGTGACCACGAGATTGCGGAACGTGTTCTGGTCCGGAGTCGCGCCATGAGCACGTTGTGGCGCAACCGTGAGTTCACTCTGCTGTGGACGAGCCAGAGCCTGTCGGATCTGGGTGGCGCGATCGCCATGCTGGCGATCCCGCTGCTCGTTCTCGACGTGACCGGCTCGGCGGTCCAGGCCGGCGCGGTCGGCACGGCGGCCCAGGTGGCCAGGCTGCTCTGCCGGCTTCCGTCGGGCGTGCTGGCTGATCAGCTCAACCGGCGGCGGGCGATGCTCACCTGCGACGTGATCCGACTGGTCGCGTTCGTGGCGCTGGCCGCGGCCGTGGCCACCGGGCGTGCGGGGCTGACCGAGATCATCGCGGTGGCCATCATCGACGCCGCCTGCGGGTCGCTGTTCAACACGACGGAACACGCGGCCCTGCGCAGCATCGTGCCGACCACCCAGCTGCCGGCGGCCGTGGCCCGTAACGAGGCCCGCAGTTACGGCACCGCGCTGGCCGGGCCGCCGCTCGGGGGTGTCCTGTTCGGGATCACAGCGGCGCTGCCGTTCGTCGGGAACGCGCTGTCCTATCTGGCCTCCCTCATCGGCATCGCCCTGATCCGCAAGCCGTTGCAGGCCGAGCGTGAGCACGACCATCCGGGACACCGCGCCGCCCTGCTGGAGGGCCTGCGATTCGTCTTCCGCAACCCGTTCCTGCGGACCGTGCTCATCGTCGCCGCCCCCTTGAACCTCGCGCTCTACGGCTCGATGTTCACGATCATCGTCACCCTGCAGGGGCACGGCGTGCAGCCCGGCGTGATCGGCCTGACCGAGACCGTCGTCGGCGCCGGCGGACTGATGGGCGCCCTGGTCGCGCCCACTCTGCAGCGCTGGCTGTCGTTCGCCGTCCTGATCCGCGGCCTCTGCTGGGCGGCGACCCTGTTCCTGGCGGTCAGCGCCTTCTTCACCACCAGCGTCGCCGCGGCCGCCCCGATCGCGCTGGCGATCTTCGTCGGGCCCGCCTGCAACGCGGCGCTCTTCGGCTACCAGGCGGCCATCACGCCCGACCACCTGCAGGGCCGCGTGCTGAGCGTCATCTTCCTGTTCGCCATGTCGGCCGCAACCATGGCGCCGCTGCTGGCCGGGGTCTTCGTCACGGCCTGGAGCGCGCCGGTCAGTATCGCGCTGTTCGCCGCCACGGTCTCGGTGTCGGCGCTGACCGCTACCGTCGCGCCCGCCATCCGCGACATGAAGCCCATCGAGACCCTCACGCCCTGACGCGACCTTCACGCCCCTTCGTCTCGCCATCAGCGCGGCGCAGAAGAAGATCCAGCGGCCGGCTCGGTAGCGCGGCCCGACGCGGACCCGTTCGTCTCGCAATGCGGCCGGCTCTGAAGTGCGGCGCCGTCATCTCGCAGTCAGCACGGCAGCAGCAGAAGAAGATCTACCGCTGCCTCGAAGCCCGGCCGGACACGGCCCTGTTCGTCCCGCAATGCAGCCGGCTCTGAAGTGCGGCGCCGTCATCTCGCAGTCAGCACGGCAGCAGCAGAAGAAGATCCACCGCTGCCTCGAAGCCCGGCCGGACACGGCCCTGTTCGTCCCGCAATGCGCCCGGCTCTGAAGCGCGGCGCCGTCATCTCGCAGTCAGCACGACAACATAAGAAGAAGATCCACCGGCCGCTTCGGAAGCGCGGCCGGAAGGAAGGCCAGATCCGAGAAGCCGCACCATCCTCACCCGAGGCGGCAATCTGAGCGACCGTCCGGAAGGTCGAACGGTTCGGTACGGACCGCACAGCCAAGCGAACGGTGGCCTGCGCGCAGCACGACCAAGCGAACGGCAGGGTGCGCGCAGCACGACCAAACGAACGGCAGGGTGCGCGCAGCACGACCAAACGAACGGCAGGGTGCGCGCAGCACGACCAAACGAACGGCAGGGTGCGCGCAGCGCGACCAGGCGAACGGTGGCCTGCGCGCGGCATGGACAAGCGAACGGTGGGGTGCGGACGGCGCGGCCGCGCGGACGGCGGGATCAGCGGTCGTCGGCGAGGCGGTGACGATATTCGCGTACGGCCTGGGCGTACGCCTGCTCGTCGAGCGCCCAATCGGCGTCGCCGGGCGCGCCGGCGCTTCGGTTGAGCTGGGTCTGCAGGGTCATGACGGCCGAGGAGAGGCCGCTGAACGGACGGCCCCGCCACAGTTGCTCACCGGCCGGGGCCACCTCGACCAGGTCGTCCTCGACGACGATCAGGCCGGCCCCGGCCAGGCGGCGCACGGATTCTTCAAGCTCGGCCCGGTTGGGAATGCTGTGGTGCAGAAAGTCGGCCGCGGCGAGCAGGTCGGCCAGGCTCGCGCCGACCATGGGCAGAGCGGCGTGCTGGGCGCGGTCACGCTCGAGGCGCTCGGCGATGACCGCGGACACGAAGATCCAAGCGTCGTTCCACTGCCAGCCGCCAGCCCCCATGGGGCAATGATGCCGTGCGACCCGGGCACCGGGAAGCGAATGTGTCGCGATGATCACAAAGCTGTGACCGACGATCTTGTGTGCTAAACCGAATCAGCGGCGCAAACCGCTCAGTCCTTTGTGGATCTCAGCCCGCGGCTCGCCGCCGCCCACGGTGCACCACGGCAGGAACACGTGCACGAGCGGGCCGATGGCCAGAGCGTACGCGACCGTGCCGATGCCGACCGTGCCGCCGAGCAGGAACCCCACGCCGAGGACGAGCAGCTCGATCGACGTCCGGACCAGCCGGACGGACAGCCGCGGGAACCGCCCGACGAGGCCGGTCATCAGCCCGTCGCGCGGGCCGGGCCCGAACCTGCTGCCGATGTAGAGGCCAGTGGCAAGACCGTTGAGCAGGATGCCGCCGACCAGGTAGCACACCCGGGCCGGGATCGTGCCGCCCGCGGGCAGGACGTGCAGGGCGGCATCGACCGCGAACCCGACCACGACCAGGTTGGCCAGCGTGCCGAAGCCCGGGCGCTGCCGCAGCGGGATCCACAGCAACAGGATCGGGATGCCGAGCAGGATCACGACCAGGCCGAAGCTGATCCCGGTGACCTTCGACAGGCCCTGGTGGAACACGTCCCACGGGTTGAGGCCCAGCGCCGACTCCACCATGAAGGCCATGCTCACGCCGTAGAGCACCAGCCCCGCGAAGAGCTGCACGGTGCGCCGGACGAGACGACGATCTCTGTTGTCACTGAGGGCCATGAATGCCACTCTGAAGGCCAATTGTGCGAAGCTGAAGAGCCAATTCGCCGGAGGTGGATGTGACGACGACAATACGTGGGGGCCAATTGGCTCGGCTGCTCGGTCAGTGGCATTCACTTCCGGGTCGCCACCGGAGTCCCGACTACGCCGCTCTCGCCGCCGCGGTGCGGGGGCTGCTCTCCGACGGGCGGCTTCCTTTGGGCGTACGTCTCCCGGCCGAACGCGAACTGGCCGAGGCGCTCGCCGTGAGCCGGACGACGGTCAGCGCCGCCTACCGCACGCTGCGCGAGACCGGCCATCTCACCAGCCGGCGCGGCGCCGGAAGCTGGACGACCCTGCCCAACGGCCACCGGGTCGCCACCTCGGGCCTGTGGACCCCCGAGGACGACCGCAACGTGATCGACCTGGGCGTGGCCGCGTCGGCCGCCCCGCCCGAACTGGTGCCGGCCGCCCGGGCCGCAGCCGACGACCTGCCCCGCTATCTGGGCAGCGCCGGCTACCACCCGACCGGCCTGATCGAGCTGCGCGAGGTGGTCGCGGCCGGCTATCAGGCGCGCGGGGTGGCCACCTCGGCCGAGCAGATCCTCATCACCGGCGGCACCCAGCAGGCCCTCGACCTGGTGCTCCGGCTGCTCGCTCCGCCCGGATCGCCCGTGCTGGTCGAAGCACCGACCTATCCCAACGCGCTGGCCGCCCTCTCGGCGCGCCGGGCCCGGATCAGCACCCACGGGCTCGACACGGCGACCGGCTGGGACGGCGAGATGCTGCTCGGGGCGCTGCGGCAGACCCGGCCGAGGCTCTCGTACGTGATCCCGGAGTTCCACAACCCGACCGGACACCTGATGACCACGAGCCTGCGCGAGCGGCTGGTCGCCACGGCCCACAGCACCGGCACCGACCTGGTCGTCGACGAGTCGTGGGTCGACCTGCAGCTCGACGGCGACGAGATGCCCCCGCCGGTCGCCGTGTTCGACCGGCACTCGCGGGTGGTGTCGATCGGCGGCCTCAGCAAGGGCTACTGGGGCGGCCTGCGGATCGGCTGGGTACGCGCCTCGGCCCCGCTGGTGCAGCGGCTGGCGGCCATCCGGGTCGGCGTCGACATGGCCAGCCCGGTGCTCGAACAGCTCGTCGCCGTGCGCCTGCTGGAGCACTCCCCCAAGATCCTGAGCGACCGCCGCGCCGAACTGCGCCGGCAGCGCGACGTGCTGGCCGCCGCAGTGACCGAACTGCTGCCCGAATGGCGCTTCGTACTGCCGCCGGGCGGTGCGACGATCTGGGCCGAACTCGACGGCCCGATCTCGAGTGCCCTGGCCCGGGCCGCCGAGGACGTCGGCGTACGCCTGGCCCCCGGCCCCCGCTTCGGCCTGGACGGCACGCTCGAACGCTTCCTGCGGCTGCCCTTCGCGCTGCCGTCCGAGCAGCTCACCGAGGCGGTCCGCCGCATCGCCTCAGTCCGGCACGACCTCGACCGCGCAACGATCCCTTCCTGGCGAACGCCGTCGGTCATCGCCTGACGCCGGGCCCGGCAGCTGGGCAGCCCGCGACGGACCGACCGAGGGGTCGTCGACCGCTCCGAACGAACAAGCCAACCGAGACGAGACGTCTCGTAGGGCACGGCGCGGCACGGGCATGGCACTGCGCGGGTGCGGGCATCGCACTGCGCGGGTGCGGGCACTGCGCGGGTGGAGTGCAGGCACGGCGCGACTCCGGACACGGCGCGGATGCGAGTGCAGGCACGGCGCGACTCCGGACACGGCGCGGGTACGAGTGCAGGCACGGCGCGGGTGCGGGTGCGGCGCGGGTGCGAGTGCAGGCACGGCGCGGGTGCGGGTGCGGCGCGGGTGCGGGTGCGGGTGCGGGTGCGGGTGCGGGTGTGGTCAGATGAGCCAGACGCCGTCGCGCATGAGTTCGCGGTCGGCGAGTTCGTTCTCCTCGCGCCAGGCCTGGACCCGCGTGGGGCTCAGCACGAGGAAGACGTATGCCTCGCCCGCTGTGCGCGGATCCCAGTCGTTCTGTTCGGCGTAGGCGGCGCCCTCAGCTTCGGCCTCGGTCACGGGGAGCGTCGCCTCCAGCGCCGCCTCGATCAGGATGACGTCGCGGGTGGGGCCGAAGCCGATTCGGGCCCGGCCGGTTGCGGCGATGTTGCGGCCGGTGGGTGACTTGCGGGCGGTGGCGATCAGCAGGCGTTCGCGGAACCAGCCCAGTGTGAGCGGCACCAGGTAGGGCTCGTCGTCCCGGGCCGTCGCGACCCAGGCGTCGGCCACCGGAGCACTCAGCCGCGCGAGCACGTCCGACTTGCGTTGCTGCTTCGACCTCGGTTCCTCAGCCATCGCCGCAGCCTACGACGCGTGACCCCCGCCGCGGCCCAACGCCCCACGACCCTGGCGCGGCCCCGGTCCGACCTCACGGCCACGGCGCGGCCCCGGGAGTGCAATGCCGCCGGCACGTCCCCGGCTACAACGGCCCGCCGCGACCCCACGTCCCAGCCCCCGCCGCGGCCCCGAGGTGCAACGCCACCAGCGCGTCCCTGGGCGCCACGCCCAGCCGCAGTCCACGCCCAGCCGCGGGCGCACGAGAAGCGGCCGGGGCACGAGCCCCGGCCGCTTTCCGGCAAACGCTGCGTCAGATCTGGGCGAGTGAACCCGCGTACATCGTGTCGATCTGCTCGGCGAAGTTGGTCTCGACCGAGCGCCGCTTGATCTTCATGGACGGCGTGATCTCGCCGGCCTCGATGCTGAGGTCGCGCGGCAGGATGGCGAACTTCTTGATCGTTTCCCAGCGGTTGAGCTTGTTGTTGAGTTCCTGCACGTAGCCCTCGACCATCTTCTCGGTCTCGGGGGCGGCCACGATCTCCTCGTAGCTCTTGCCGGCCAGAGGGCCGCCGGCCGCCCAGCCCTTGATGGCGTCCTCGTCGAGCGAGATCAGCATCGTCACGAAGTTGCGGGCCTGGCCGACCACGACCGCCTGTGAGGTGTAGGGGCAGACGGCCTTGAACTGGCCCTCGATCGCGCTGGGGGCGATGTACTTGCCGCCGGACGTCTTGACCAGGTCTTTCTTGCGGTCGGTGATCGACAGGAAGCCGTCGGCGTCTACTTCGCCGATGTCGCCGGTGCGGAGCCAGCCGTCCTCGGTGAAGGTCTCTTCGGTCTCCTTGGGCAGGTTGTGGTAGCCGCGCATGACCGGGCGGCCGCGCAGCAGCACCTCGCCGTCGGTGTCGATCTTGCACTCGAGGTCGCCCAGGGGCAGGCCCACGGTGCCGATCCGGAGCCGGTCGAGGCGGTTGACGAAGTTGGCCGCGCTGCTCTCGGTCAGGCCGTAGCCCTCCATGATCGGCAGGTTGGCGGCCGCGAAGAACTCGGCGATCTCGCGGCTGAGCGGGGCCGAGCCGCTGACCAGCACGCGCAGCCGTCCGCCGAGGCGGGCCTGCAGCTTCGAGAAGACCAGCTTCTCGGCCACGGCGAACTTCAGCTTGAGCCCGGCCGGGATCGGCTTGCCGGCCTGCTCGAGAGCGACCTTCTGCTTGCCGGTGGCGACCGCCCAGTGGAAGATCTTGACCTTCGCGCCGCCGCCGGCCAGGGCCGTGGTGACGGTCTTGTTGTAGACCTTCTCGAAGATGCGGGGCGCGGCGCACATGAGCGTCGGCTGGACCACCGAGAGCATGTCGACCAGCTTGTCGACGCGGCCGTCGACGTAGGTCGGCACGCCCACGTGGATGATGCCGCAGAGCAGCGTCTTGCCGAACGAGTGGGACAGCGGGAGCCAGAGGTATTGCAGGTCGGTCGACTCGAACAGGCCGAGGCCCTGCTGGGCGACGCCCTCCCAGGTCCAGCCGGCGTGCAACAGCTGGACGCCCTTGGGGCGGCCGGTGGTGCCGGAGGTGTAGATGAGGGTGGCGAGGTTGTCGGGGCCGATCGACTCGACCACCTCGTCGATGAGGGTGGGGCGCTCGCGCAGGACGGCGGCGCCCCGCTCCTCGAGCTCGGCCAGGGTGAGCTGGGGCGGGGTGGCGCCCGCGTCGGCCAGGCCGTCGATGAGCACCACGTGCGTCACGTCGGTCTCGACGCCGGCGATCTTCAGCGCCTGCTGGGCGTTCTCGGCGATGAGCACCTTGGACCCGGAGTTGGCCACGATGTAGCTGGCGTCCTCGGGCTCGGTGGTCGGGTAGACGGTGGTGGTGGCGGCGCCCGCGGCGTTGATGCCGAGGTCGGCCAGCACCCACTCGTAGCGGGTGCCGGACAGGATGGCCACCCTGTCCTCCAGGCCCACACCGAGGTCACGCAGGCCCGCCGCGATGGCCGAGGCCCGCTCGCCCACCTGCGCCCACGTGTACCAGATCATGCCCGAGTCGTCGGCGTTGGGCACCGCGAACGCCTGGCCGTTGGGAGTCGCGGCCACGCGCTTGAAGAACATGTCGGGGATCGACCGGTAGGGAACCTCGAGAGCCATCGGCGCCGCCTTATGGTCAGTTGTCCGGGGGGAGTTAACTTCCGTGTTACCGAAGGGTATTGGCACGGCTGCGGGAGGGCTAGTGCCGCCCCGGCGCCGATAGCGAGCTGGGAGCTTCACCGCAAGTGTATCGAGCGCCACATGTCGTCGTCCCACGACGTGAAACGCGTGTTTATCCGCATTTCAGCGGTCACGGTGCCGGACCGGGAAGACGTGGCTCTCAGCACATTGCCAGCTTCAGCGGACAGGATTGCCCGCCGCGCGCAGCGACTGCTTGACCTGACCGATGGACAAGTCGCCGAAGTGGAAGACGCTGGCGGCCAGCACGGCGTCAGCCCCGGCCGACACCGCGGGCGGGAAGTGCTCGACCGCGCCGGCGCCCCCGCTGGCGATGACCGGGATGTCGACGACCTTCCGGACGGCTGCGATCAGGTCGAGGTCGAAGCCCGCCTTGGTGCCGTCGGCGTCCATCGAGTTGAGCAGGATCTCGCCCGCGCCCAGCGAAGCGACCCGCCCGGCCCACTCGATGGCGTCGAGCCCGGCGCTGCGGCGGCCGCCGTGCGTGGTGACCTCCCACCCGCTGGGCTGTTCGGCCGAGCGGCGCACGTCGAGCGACAGCACGAGCACCTGGTTGCCGAACCGCTCGGCGATCTCGCGGATGAGCTCGGGGCGGGCGATGGCCGCCGTGTTGACCCCGACCTTGTCGGCCCCGGCCCGCAGCAGCACGTCGACGTTGCCGACCGAGCGCACCCCGCCGCCCACGGTGAGCGGGATGAAGACCGATTCGGCCGTACGCCGGACCACGTCGAGCATCGTGCCGCGATCGTCGGACGAGGCCGTCACGTCGAGGAAGGTCAGCTCGTCGGCGCCCTGCGCGTCGTACGCGGCGGCCAGCTCGACGGGGTCGCCGGCGTCGCGCAGGTCGACGAAGTTGACTCCCTTGACCACGCGGCCCGCGTCCACGTCGAGACAGGGGATCACGCGCACGGCAACCGTCATGCCGCAAGCCTAACGAGGTCCCGGCAGCCGGCTTCGGGCGGCCGAACGCCAAGCACTGCCGAAAGGGTGCGCCGAACGCCAAGCACTGCCGAAAGGCGCCGGGCGAAGCAGTAGCGTGGCTACATGATGGATCTGGGGCGGCTGCGAGCCCTGCACGCCGTGGCCAGCTACAAGACCGTGCTGGCGGCGGGCGAGGCGCTGCACTGCACCCCGTCCGCCGTGTCGCAGCAGCTCGCCAAGCTCGAGCGGGAAACCGGCGCCACACTGGTCGAGAAGCACGGACGGGGGCTGCGGCTGACCGAGGCCGGCCGGGTGCTCGCCCGGCACGCCGAGAAGGTGCTGGCCACGGTCGACGAGGCCGAGGCGGCGCTGGCCGCCCATCGGGACACGGTCGTCGGGCGCCTCACGGTGGCGGCCTTCGCCACCGCCTGCCGCGCCCTGCTGCCGTACGCGCTGCATCGCCTCGCCTCGGAACATCCGCAGCTCAGCACGGGGCTGGTCGAGGTCCATCCGCACGAGGGTCTCGAGATGCTGCACCGGGGGCACGTCGACCTCGCGGTGCTCGACGACTGGCCCGCGGTGGCGCTGCGCTATCCGAACGGCGTCACCCACATCGAGCTCGGCTGGGACGTGGCCGACCTGATCGTGCCGAGCGACCACCGGTTCGGCGACACGGTGCCGCTGGCCCGGCTCGAGGACGAGCGGTGGATAGCGGCCAAGGGGGGCGACGTCTGCCTCGAGTGGCTGCTGCGGGTGCTGCCGGGTGTTCAGCCCGACTTCCACGTCGCCGAGTTCGAAACCCAGCTGACCCTGATCGCGGCCGGACTCGGCGTCGCGGTCATCCCGCGGCTGGCCCGGTCGGCCGAGCTTCCCCCGGGCGTACGCGTCGTCCGCGTCATCCCCGAGCCCAGGCGCCGCGTCGTGGTCGCCTGGCGCGAGGCCTCCGCCGCGCGCCCAGCCGTGCAGGCGGCGGTGGAGGCCCTCAGGAAATCGTGGATCAGGGCCGGGCGAGAACGTCCAGCGCCTGCCGCACGGTGAACGCGCCCGCGTAGAGCGATTTGCCGGCGATCACGCCCTCGACCCCGACCGGCTCCAGAGCGGCCAGCGCCCGCAGATCGTCCAGCGTGGACACTCCGCCGCTGGCGATGATCGGCTTGTCGGTGGCCGCGCACACCTCGCGCAGCAGCTCGACGTTCGGGCCGCGCATCATCCCGTCCTTGGTGATGTCGGTGACGACGTAGCGCGACGCGCCGGCCTTGTCGAGCCGGGCCAGCACCTCGTACAGGTCGCCGCCGTCCCGGGTCCAGCCGCGGGCCGACAGCGTCCGGCCGCGCACGTCCAGGCCGATCGCCACGCGGTCGCCGTACTCGGCCACGACCCGGTCGCACCACTCCGGGTCCTCCAGCGCGGCGGTGCCGATGTTGACCCGCTCGCAGCCGGTGGCCAGGGCCCGGGTCAGCGACTCGTCGTCGCGGATGCCGCCGGACAGCTCGACCTTCACGTCGAGCCGGCCCACCACGCCGGCCAACAGCTCGGCGTTCGACCCGCGCCCGAAGGCCGCATCCAGGTCGACCAGGTGCACCCACTCGGCGCCGTCGTTCTGCCAGGCCAGCGCGGCCTCGAGCGGGTCGCCGTAGGCCGTCTCGGAACCGGCGGCGCCCTGCACGAGACGCACGGCCTGACCGTCCGCGACGTCGACGGCGGGCAGCAGCTGCAAGGTCATAGTGGTATCTCCAGAGTGTTGGTCAGCCGGCCTTGCGGCCGAGGACGACGACCACGAGGGCCGGCGCGGCGAGGACGAGCACCGCGGTGAGCACGATCCGCAGCGACAACTCGGGCACGAGAAGCCAGACCGCGGCGACGGCGACCGCCAGCCCGAGCAGGATGCCGAGTCGCTGGCTGCGGGTGCGGCGATAGAGCTGCCCGGTCTTGCGGGTACGCGGGGTCAGGCGCTTGACCAGCTGACGCCGGCGCTGCCGCCGCGCCACCTTACGGGCGCGCGCGGCCTTCTCCTTCTCCAGCACGGCGAGACGTTCCTCGCGGCGCCGGGCGCGCTCTTTCGACATCTCTTTACAGTCCGGCGACCCAGTTGCGCAGCAACGCGTAGCCGGCGTCGCCCGACTTCTCGGGGTGGAACTGGGCGGCGCTGAGCGGGCCGAGCTCGACGGCGGCCGCGAAAGGCTGGTCGTGGCTTGCCGTGGTCACCTTCGCGTCGGCCAAAGCGTCAAGATCATTGGCCGCGTACGAGTGGACGAAGTAGAACCTGGTCTCGGCGGGCAGTCCGTCGAACAGTCGCGACCCCGAAGGCACGTCGACCGTGTTCCAGCCCATGTGCGGGATGCGCTCGGCCGACAGCTTGTTGACCACGCCGGGCAGCAGGCCGAGGCCCTTGGTCTCGACACCGTGCTCGACGCCCGCGTCGAACAGGATCTGCATGCCCACGCAGATGCCGAGCACGGGGCGCCCGGCCGCGACCCGCGCCGCGATCATCGGGCCGGCGTCGATCGCCTCGATGCCCGACATGCACGCCGCGTACGCGCCGACGCCCGGAACGACCAGGCCGTCGGCCTCGGCCGCGACGGACAGGTCGCTGGTCACGGTGACGGTCACACCGGTACGGGCCACCGCCCGCTCGGCCGAGCGCAGATTGCCCGACCCGTAGTCGAGCACGACGACGTTCGCCATCAGACCGACCACAGGATGCCGCCGGCCGTGGCCAGGGCGGCGAGCACCCCGACCAGGCCGATGCTGAACTTCGTGGCGCCCGACTTCACCAGCTGAATCACGCCACCGACCAGGAAACCGGCGAGGATGAACAGCGCGATGGCCATCAGAGCACGCCCTTGGTCGAGGGCAGCTGGCCGGCGTTGCGGGGGTCGATCTCGACGGCCTCGCGCAGTGCCCGGGAGAACGCCTTGAACTGCGTCTCGACGACGTGGTGGGCGTCCGGCTTGCCGCCGTCGCGAGCCGCGCGAAGCACGCTGACGTGCAGCGTGAGCCGGGCCGCGTGGCCGAACGACTCGAAGATGTGCCGGGTCATGCTGGTCGGGTAGACCGGGCCGATGTACGGCGCGAGCTCGGGCTCGTCGTGCACGATGTACGGCCGGCCGGAAAGGTCGACCGCGGCCCGCACCAGCACCTCGTCCATCGGGATGGTGGCCGAGCCGTAGCGCCGGATGCCCGCCTTGTCGCCCAGCGCCCGCGCGAAGGCGTCGCCGAGCGCGATGGCCGTGTCCTCCATCGTGTGGTGGGCGTCGATCTCGAGGTCGCCCTCGGTGCGGACGGTCAGGTCGAAGCCGCCGTGCCGGGCCAACTGGTTGAGCATGTGGTCGTAGAAGCCGACGCCCGTGCTCAGGTCGCCCTTGCCGGCGCCGTCGAGGTCGATCTCGACGAGCACCTTGGTCTCGTTGGTGACGCGCTCCACCCTCGCGGTGCGACTCATGGCAGTGCCTCCAGGCTGAGCTTATTCAAGAACGTGTCGGTCTCAGCGGGCGTGCCGGCGGTCACGCGCAGCCAGCCGGGCAGGCCGACGTCGCGGATCAGCACACCGCGGTCGAGCAGCCGCTGCCAAGCGACTTTCTGATCCCCGCCCACCTCGAACAGCACGAAGTTGGCGTCGCTGTCGGCCACCTTCGTCCCCCGCGAACGGAGCGTGGTGACGATGCGGTCACGCTGCTGCTTGATCACCTCGACGGTGGCCAGCAGAGCGTCACGCTGGGACAGGGCGGCGCGGGCGGCGGCCTGGGTGAGCGCGGACAGGTGGTAGGGCAACCGGACCAGCTGCACGGCGTCGACCACGGCCGGATCGGCGGCCAGGTAGCCCAGCCGGCCCCCGGCGAAGCCGAACGCCTTGCTCATCGTGCGGCTGACCACCAGGCGCGGGTGGCCGGGCAGCAGGGCCAGCGCGCTCGGCGTGCCGGGACGGGCGAATTCGGCGTACGCCTCGTCGACCACCACCAACCCCCGGGCCGCCTCGAGCACGGCCGTGACCACCTCGGGGTCGAGCGCCGTGCCGGTCGGGTTGTTCGGCGAGCACAGGAAGATCAGATCGGGGTCGTGCTCGTCGATCTGCGTGAGCGCCGCGGCCGGGGTGAGACCGAAGTCGGGGTCGCGCAGCGCGCCGATCCAGCGGGTGCCGGTGCCCTGGGCCAGCAGCGGGTGCATCGAGTACGACGGCCCGAAGCCCAGCGCCGTGCGGCCCGGCCCGGCGAACGCCTGCAGCAACTGCTGCTGGACCTCGTTCGACCCGTTCGCGGCCCAGGTGTTGGCGCTGGTCAGGCCGTGACCGAGATAGTCGGCCAGGTCGGCCCGCAGCGCCACCGCGTCCCGGTCGGGGTAGCGGTTGAGGTCGCGCAGCTCCGCCTGCACGGCCTTGGCGATCGCGTCGACCACCACGTCGGGCAGCGGATAGGAGTTCTCGTTCGTGTTGAGCCGCACGGCCACGTCGAGCTGCGGAGCGCCGTACGGCGTCCGGCCCCGCAGATCGTCGCGGATGGGCAGGTCGTCGATGGTGGTCACCGCTCACCACCGGGGAAACGAGCCCGCACCGCGTCGCCGTGTGCCGGCAGGTCTTCCGCGTTGGCCAGCGCGACGACGTGACCGGCGACGTCGCGCAGGGCGGCCTCGTCGTACTCGATCACGTGGACGCCGCGCAGGAACGACTGCACCGACAGGCCGGACGAGTGGCGTGCGCAGCCACCGGTGGGCAGCACGTGGTTGGAGCCGGCCGCGTAGTCGCCCAGCGACACCGGCGACCACGCCCCCACGAAGATCGCCCCGGCGTTGCGCACCCGCAGCGCCCACTCACGGGCGTCGCGGGTCTGGATCTCGAGGTGCTCGGCCGCGTACGCGTCGACGACCCGCAGCCCCTGCTCGAGGTCATCGACCAGCACGACGCCGGACTGCTCGCCGGCCAGCGCGGTCTGCACCCGGGCCGCGTGCTTGGTGCTCGCCACCTGCCGCAGCACCTCGGCGTCGACCGCCTCGGCCAGCGCGGGCGAGTCGGTGACCAGCACGCTCGCGGCCAGCGGGTCGTGCTCGGCCTGGCTGATCAGATCGGCCGCGACGTGCCGCGGGTCGGCGGTGTCGTCGGCCAGGATCGCGATCTCGGTCGGGCCGGCCTCGGCGTCGATGCCGACCGTGCCGCGCAGCATGCGCTTGGCCGCGGTCACCCAGATGTTGCCCGGGCCGGTGATGATGTCGACCGGCTCGCAACGGTCACCGTCGCCCGCCCCGTCGGCGCCGTAGCCGAGCATGGCGATGGCCTGGGCGCCGCCGACCGCGTAGACCTCGTCGACGCCGAGCAGCGCGCACGCGGCCAGGACGCGGGCGTCGGGCAGGCCGCCGTTCTCTTTCTGCGGCGGGCTCGCCACGACCAGCGCCTCGACGCCGGCCACCTGGGCCGGCACCACGTTCATGACCACGGTGGACGGATAGACGGCCAGGCCGCCGGGGACGTACAGGCCGACGCGGCGCACCGGGATCCAGCGCTCGATGACCGTGCCGCCCGGCGCTACCTTGGTGGTGACGTCGGTGCGGCGCTGGTCGGCGTGCACCGTGCGGGCCCGCTCGATCACCACCTCGAGGGCGGCGCGCACGTCGGGCTCGAGCGTCTCGGCCGCGGCGGCGATGGCGGCCGCGGGCACCCGTAGCCGATCGAGGGTGACGCCGTCGAACCGCTGGGTCGCCTCGCGGATCGCGGAGAAGCCGTGCTCATGGACCGCCTCGACGACCGGGCGGATCTGCTCGACGGCCACGGAGACGTCGAGCTGGGCACGGGGCAGCAGGCCTCGCGGGTCCCGGTGGGAGCCGCGCAGGTCGATCCGGTTCAGCACGCTGCCAAGTTTAGGCGGAAGGCTCCGCAGAACCGCGTCCGCCGTGGGCGGGACCAGGTCGTGGGATCTCGATCACTCTCTCGCGACCGCCGCGCGGCCGCCACGGGTGGGACGGGTTGACCATGGTGGGGCGACCGATAGGCTGAACCCGTGAGCAATCGGCTGCCGGTGTTCCCGCTGGGTACGGTGCTCTTCCCCGGCCTGGTGCTGCCCCTCCACATCTTCGAGGAGCGTTACCGCACGCTCGTCCGCGAGCTGGTGGCCAGCCCCGAAGACGGGCCGCACGAGTTCGGCGTGGTGACGCTGCGCCGCGGGGCCGAGGCCCCGGCCCCCGAAAGCGCCGACGAGCCCACGCCGGAAAACCCGCCGATCGAGGTCGACGACCTCTACCCGACCGGCTGCACGGCCGAATTGCGCCAGGTCACCGAGCTGCCCGACGGCCGCTACGACATCATGACCGTCGGCCGGCGGCGGTTCACGGTCAAGGACGTGCGCCAGGGTGACGAGCCCTACCTGACGGCCGACGTCGAATGGCTGCCCGACGAGTCGGCCGACGAACTGGCCGAGCTGCTGGCGCCGCGGGCGCTGGCCGCCTTCCGGGCCTATCTCGAGCTGCTGCGCCCCGACTCCGAGGGCCTCGACGCGGTGCCCGGCGACGCGACCGTGCTCTCCCACCTGATCGCGGCCACCGCCCAGCTCACCACCGACGAGCGCCAGCTGCTGCTCTCCGCCCCCGACACGGCGACCCGGCTGCGCACCGAGCTCAAGCTGCTCAACCGCGAGTCCGGCCTGCTGGCGAAGGTGCGCGCCGTCCCGGTGCCGCTCAGCGACCTGGCCCGCCCGGCCAGCCCGAACTAACTACGCGGATCCCCCGGGCGGAAGCCATCCGGCTCGCCCGGCTGGTAATCGCGCGGGTCGCCCGGTGGTGGGTAGCCCTCGGTGTAGTCGCTGTTGGGGCCGTAGCCCGGTTTGGCGCCCGGCTGGTCGAGGTCGGGGTCGTTGGACCAGCCGGCCATCAGCGTCAGCGCGATGGCCGCGGCGAACGCCGGCACCAGCATCGGCCCGAGCGAGTGCACCTCGGGCGGCGCCGCGTAGGTCGCGCCCTGCTGGGCCGTCTCGATCCACTGCTGATAGTCGGACCGGCCCGCCAGCTCGCCCACCCAGGGCGCCACCAGCCAGCCCGCCCCGAGTGTGCCCAGCACGACGCTGAGCAGCAGGAAAGGGCCCCGGTCGCGGCGCAGCAGCAGCCACGCGCCGATCGCCACGAGCAGGCCGAAGCCCAGCCCGAGCAGCGTGAACCAGCCGTCGGCGGCGATGTATTCCTCGGGCGACGGGTCGTTGACCACCACACCCGCCTGGCCCGCGTCGATCACCGGCACGGACGGGGTGAGCCAGCGCCAGAGCAGTCCCAGCGGGCCGCCCAGGGCGAGGATCACCAGCAGGCAGGCGACCGTGACGACGAGCGTGCGCTTCCACGGCCGCGGCGACGACCCACGCAGGTCGACCGGGCGGCCGAAGAAAGTGCGGGCGGGTCCGGACGGGTGGGCCAGCTCGTACCCGTGCGGCGGGGCCTCGTAATCGAAGGCCGGGCGCTCGCCCGGCGGCGCCGGTTCCTGACTCGCGTTCACCCTACGATCCTGCCAGGTGCCGCCTGCCTGCGTCCCGCGTGCCCGGTCACGGTGCTCAGGCCACCGCGGACGGGCCGAGGATCATCTTGAGGTCGGCCCGCAGCGCCGGCGTCGGCGCGACCCGTACCGCGCCCAGCCGCAACACCGTCGTGCGGCTGCCGTTCTGCAGGTGGACGTGCACCTCGGCATCGCCGGGATGGCTGCTCAGGATCTCTTTCAGCTCGGACACCAGCGGCGGCGTGCACCGGGTGATCGGCATGGTCAGCGTGACCGGTTTGCTGTCGGGGTTGATGCTGACGTCGGGCAGCGACATGTCCATGGCCATGATGCGCGGCGTGTCGTCGCGCCGGTCGATGCGGCCCTTGACCACGACGATCGCGTCCTCGGCGATGAACTGGCCGATCACCTCGTAGGTGTTGGGGAAGAACAACGCCTCGACGCCGCCGGCCAGGTCTTCGAGCGTGGCCGAGGCCCAGGCCCGGCCCTGCTTGGTGATGCGCCGCTGCACGCCGGTCAGGATGCCGGCCAGCGTGACGATCTGGCCGTCGGGGACCGTGCCCTCCTCGTTGAGCGCGGCGATCGTGGTGTCGGCCGAGTTCTGCAGCAGCTGCTCGAGGCCGGCCAGCGGGTGGTCGCTCACGTAGAGGCCGAGCATCTCGCGCTCGAAGGCCAGCTTGTCGCGCTTGTCCCACTCGGAGTCGCCGATCGTCGGCATGGCGACCGTGGCCGCGCTGCCGCCCTCGGTGTCGCCGAACGCGCCGAACAGGTCGAACTGGCCGGCCGCCTCGTTGCGCTTCACGCCGGCATAGGCGTCGATGGCCTCGGCGTGCACCGCGAGCAGGCTCTTGCGGCTGTGGCCCATCGAGTCGAACGCGCCCGCCTTGATCAGCGATTCGATCGTCTTCTTGTTGCAGACGACCGCGTCGACCTTGGACAGGAAGTCGTAGAAGTCCTGGTATTTGCCCTTTTCCTCGCGGCAGCGGGCGATCGCCTCGACCACGTTGTGACCGACGTTGCGCACCGCGGCCAGGCCGAAGCGGATGTCCTTGCCGACCGGGGTGAACGGGCCGGAGGACTCGTTGACGTCGGGCGGCAGGACCTGGATGCCCATGCGCCGGCACTCGGCCAGGTACATCGCCATCTTGTCTTTGTCGTCGCCGACGCTGGTGAGCAGACCACCCATGTACTCGGCCGGGTAGTGCGCCTTCAGGTAGGCCGTCCAGTAGGACACCAGCCCGTACGCCGCGGAGTGGGCCTTGTTGAACGCGTAGCCGGCGAACGGGACCAGAACGTCCCACACCGCCTGGATCGCCTCGTCGGAGTAGCCGTGCTCGCGGCAGCCGTCGCGGAACGGGATGAACTCCTTGTCGAGGATCTCCTTCTTCTTCTTACCCATCGCGCGGCGCAGCAGGTCGGCCTGGCCGAGGCTGTAGCCGGCGAGGATCTGCGCGGCGCGCTGCACCTGCTCCTGATAGACGATCAGGCCGTACGTCGGTTCCAGGATCTCGCGCAGCGGCTCCTCGAGCTCGGGGTGGATCGGGGTGATCTCCTGGAGCTTGTTCTTCCGGAGCGCGTAGTTGGTGTGCGACTCGACGCCCATCGGGCCCGGGCGGTAGAGCGCCAGGACGGCCGAGATGTCCTCGAAGTTGTCGGGCTTCATCAGCCGCAGCAGCGACCGCATGGGCCCGCCGTCGAGCTGGAACACGCCCAGCGTGTCGCCGCGGGCGAGCAGCTCGTAGGCCGCCTGGTCGTCGAGCGGCAGCGCCAGCAGGTCGAGGTCCATGGCGTGGTTGAGCTTGATGTTCTTGACCGCGTCGTCGAGGATCGTCAGGTTGCGCAGGCCCAGGAAGTCCATCTTGAGCAGGCCCAGCGTCTCGCACGTCGGGTAGTCGAACTGCGTGATGATCACGCCGTCGGCCGGCCGGCGCATCAGCGGGATGTGGTCGATGATCGGCTCGGCCGACATGATCACCCCGGCCGCATGGACACCGGTCTGCCGGATCAGGCCCTCGATGCCGCGCGCGGTGTCGATCACCTTCTTGACGTCGGGGTCGGTCTCGTACAGCGTGCGGACCTCGCCGGCCTCGCTGTAGCGCTTGTGCTCCTTGTCGAAGATGCCGGAGAGCGGGATGCCCTTGCCCATCACGTCGGGCGGCAGGGCCTTGGTGATCCGGTCGCCGACCGCGAACGGGTAGCCGAGCACGCGGGCGGAGTCCTTGATCGCGGCCTTCGCCTTGATCGTGCCGAACGTGGCGATCTGGGCGACCTTGTCGTCGCCCCAGCGCTCGGTGACGTAGCGGATGACCTCGCCCCGCCGGCGCTCGTCGAAGTCGATGTCGACGTCGGGCATCGAGATGCGCTCCGGGTTGAGGAACCGCTCGAAGATCAGGCCGTGCGGCAGCGGGTCGAGGTCGGTGATGCCCATCGCGTACGCGATCAGGGAGCCCGCGGCCGAGCCACGGCCGGGGCCGACGGCGATGCCGTTGCGCTTGGACCACTGGATGAAGTCGGCGACCACGAGGAAGTAGGCCGGGAACCCCATCGAGATGATCACGCCGAGCTCGTACTCGGCCTGCTTCATGTGGGTCTCGGGGATGCCGCCGGGGAAGCGCCGCTTGAGGCCCTCGAACGCCTCGTGGCGGAAGTATTCCTCTTCGGTGAAGCCGTCGGGGATGGGGAACCGGGGCATCAGGTTCTTGAAGGTGAACATGCCCTCGGTGTCGACCCGCTCGGCCACCAGCAGCGTCGTGCGGCAGCCCTCCTGCCAGGCGTCGGACGAGTCGACCGCGCGCATCTGGTCGGCCGACTTGACGAAGTAGCCGTTGCCGTCGAAGCGGAAGCGGTTGGGGTCGGCCACGTTGCTGCCGGTCTGCACGCACAGCAGCACGTCGTGCGCCGCCGCCTGGGCCTCGTAGACGTAGTGGGAGTCGTTGGTGACCAGCGGCTTGATGCCGAGCTTGCGGCCGATCTCGAGCAGGCCGTCGCGCACCCGGCTCTCGATCGACAGGCCGTGGTCCATGATCTCGAGGAAGTAGTTGTCCTTCCCGAGAGCCTCCTGGTACATCGCGGCGGACTTCAGGGCCTCGTCGAACTGGCCGAGCCGCAGCCGGGTCTGCACCGTGCCCGAGGGGCAGCCGGTCGTGCCCATGATGCCCTCGGCGTGTTCCGCGATGATGTCGAAATCCATGCGCGGGTACTTGCCGAGCTGGCCCTCGATCGAGCCGCGCGAGTTGAGGCGGAAGAGGTTCTTCAGGCCGACGGCGTTGCGGGCCCACATGGTCATGTGGGTGTAGGCGCCGTTGCCCGAGACGTCGTCGCCCTTCTGCTCGGGGCGGCCCCACTTGATGCGGCTCTTGGTGAGGCGGGACTCGGGCGCCACGTACGCCTCGACGCCGATCACCGGCGTGATGCCGGCCGCCTTGGCCTGGGTGTAGAAGTCGTACGCCCCGTGCATGTTGCCGTGGTCGGTGATCGCCGCCGCGGGCATGCCCAGGCGCGAGGCCTCGGCCAACAGCTCCTTGACCCGGGCCGCGCCGTCGAGCATCGAATACTCGGTGTGCACATGGAGATGCACGAACGAGTCAGACACCCGGGCCCCCTTAACTTTTATGCCCTTGCAGTGCGGCGAAGCCGCCTCAGCTGGCACAGCCGAACCCGAGCGACTCTAGCCGGAGCCCCGGACGAGATTCGAGGGCTACACGCGTGTCATTCGGCGAATGGCTCGATCATCACACTGGCCGCCTTGAGCCACGCCGTGCGCGTCTCCTGCTGGAGCTCGCCGTACTCGATCGACGAGCCGACCTCGAGGGCCTGGTCGTAGGGCACGACGGCGACCGCGCGGGTGCGCGTGGCGAAGTGCTTGGCGAAGTCGTCGAGCAGCGGCAGCGGGCCCGGCGAGGGGCACGAGATCAGCGTGACCGCGTTGGAGACCAGGTCGCCCATGCCGCTGTCGTCGAGCACGTCGAGCATCCAGTCGGCGGTGAACGCGGCGTCCTCGCGGGGCACGGTGGTGATCACGAGTTGGTCGGCCTGGCGCATGACGGTCTGCCAGTTGACGCTCTCGACGTTGTTGCCGGTGTCGACGCAGATCACGTCGTGCGTGCGGCGCAGCAGGTCCATCACGCGGCGCACGGTGGCCTGGTCGAGCCGGGCCGCGAAGCGCGGGTTCTCCTCACCGGCGAGCACGTCGTACGAGCCGTCGGAGGCGTGCCGCAGATAGCCGTCGAGCTCCTGCAGCAGCGCGTCGCCGTGCAGGTTCTCGATCTGCATCAGGTCGGCCAGCAGGTGCTTGATCGTGCGGGCGTGGCGGGCGCTGCCGGCCCGCAGGCCCAGCGTGCCGCGCAACTCGTTGTCGTCCCAGGCGAGCACGCCCCGGCCGCGGACGCTGCCGATGGTGGCCGCGGCCAGCACCGTGGCGGTCGTCTTGTGCACGCCGCCCTTGGGGTTGGCGAAGGCCAGCACCCGCGGCTTGCCGAGCTTGCGGCGCATCGCCGACACGGCGCGCTCAAGCTGGTCGTCGGTGCGGCCCTGCCGCCACTCGATGCGGGCGGCAGCCGGCGAGGTGGGCTGCGGCGCCATCGGCGCGGGCGGTGGGGCGGCGGGCCGGGCCGGCGGGGCCGCCGGCATCGGCGGCGGCGCGACCGGCATGACCGGCGCCGCGGCCGACGCCCGGACCTGCGGATATTCGCGACCCGGGGGCGGCGCCGCCGGGGGCCGGGCTCCGGGGTTGAAGAAGCTGTGCTGCTCGTCGGCCTGGGGTGCGGCCGCGGGCGCGGGGGCGGACGCGCGTCGCGGCGACGGCGGCGCGTCAGCCGGGCGGCCCTGCCAGCGCGGGTCGAGCGGGTTGATCGGCCGCTGTGGCATCGGGCGCGGCTCAGGCTGCGGCGGCTCGGGCGGGCGTTGCTCGTAGCGGCCGGCGCCGTACTGGCCGCGGGTCTCGAGCGGGTTGACCGGGCGGCGTGTCGGCAACGGCTGGCCGTACTGCTGTTGCTGGGCCGGCGGCGTGGCGGCAGCCTCCCGCTCCTGCTCCTGCTGTTCTTCGGTCGGCCGGGAACCGTGCCGGGCGCGGTCGAGCAGCGCCCGCCAACGCGGGGCTGGTTCCGCAGGCCGGCCCCAGCCGGTCTCGGTCCCGTCCACGGGTCGTCCTTCCTGCGCTGCTTGACTGCCGGTGATCCACACCCCGGACTCCTCGCCCCTGACAGGCTACGGAGCGAACCCCGATCGGGCCACTGCCCGTTCTCCCGAACCGGCCGGCGAGAGGACTAACGCCCGGATCCGGCTCGAGGTGCTGCTGAACTGCTGGTCGCATCGTGAGCAGGAATCGCGTCCGAAGCAGAGGGTACGGCAGCGCGCTCCTCCGGTGCCGGGGTGGAAGGCGGCGTCGCGCGGACGGCGCCGATCGATGAGGCAGATGTCACAGGCGCCCCGGCCGACGACATTATCGGCGTGGATGGCCGTGGGGCAATGCCCTCGGACCCGGTTGGCACAGCGGGCGAGCGTGGCGGTTCGGCCGGAACTGTGCCGTTCTGCTCCGGCAGCGGCGGGCGGAACTCGGTGCGGTCCAGCTGACGCACCTCGGGAGCCGGGTCGACGGCCCGTACGCCGGGCCGGTCGGCCACCCCACGCAGCGCCGCCGGCGCCGCCCGGACCACGGCCGCGAAGACGCAGGAGCACCCCGAGCGGTAGGCCGAGGCCTCCGCCGCCGCAGTGCCGGCCGCCGCCGCGTACGCCCGCCGGGCCCGCCGCTGGTTCTCGTCGTCCCCGGTCAGGCGGCGGGCCAGCTGCTCGTACTCGGCCTGCTCCCGATCGCGCTCGAGGGCCGTGTTGAGCATGCCGGTGAGCACGTCGGCCGGCAGCCGGTAGACCGGGATCCGCACGACCGGGGTGTGCGCCGTGGCCAGCGGCACCCGGGCATACACCTGGGCCACCGCCGTGCCCGGGAACAGATCGGCCAGCAGCCCGGCGGCCACGTAGTGCTCCAGGCTCACCAGCGCCCACGTCTCGCCCGCGACCGGCGCCGACGGGTTGGTCAGGGCGTCCAACTCGTCGCGGGTCGCGTCGAGGTAGCCGGGCACCGACTGGCCCTGCACCACGCCGACCCGGACGACGTCGCCCGGATCAACGCCCGGCGTTGCCTCGGGCCGGCTCAGCCAGAGCGAGCCGAGCAGCAGCGCCCCGGCCGAGGCGACCGCGACGGCGGCGACCAGACGGGCCGAGGGGGTGCCGCGCAGCGGGTGCCCCCGTACTCGATGACCCGCGGGCCCCACGGTGACAGTGCTCCCGGATCAGCTCGCGTCCTGCAGCACGCTCAGCGCGTACTTCAGGTCGTCCGGGTAGTCGCTGACAAAGCGCACCTCGTCGTGGGTGCGCGGGTGCAGGAAGGCCAGTTCGCGGGCGTGCAGCCACTGGCGGTTGAGCTTGAGCCGGGCCGCCAGCGTCGGGTCGGCGCCGTACTGCGTGTCGCCCGCACAGGGATGCCGCAGGGCCGAGAAGTGCACCCGGATCTGGTGGGTCCGGCCGGTCTCGAGCTTCACGTCGACCAGGCTGGCCGAGCGGAACGCCTCGATCGTGTCGTAGTGGGTGACGCTCGGCTTGCCCGTCGACATCACCGCGAACCGGTAGTCGGCCGTCGGGTGGCGGTCGATCGGCGCGTCGATGGTGCCCCGCAGCGGGTCGAGGTGGCCCTGCACGACCGCGTGGTAACGCTTGTCGACCTCGCGCTCCTTGAACGCCCGCTTGAGCGTGCTGTAGGCCGTCTCGCTCTTGGCCACGACCATGATGCCGGTGGTGCCGACGTCGAGGCGGTGGACGATCCCCTGCCGCTCGGCGGCGCCGCTGGTCGCGACGTTCTGCCCCATGGCGGCCAGGCCGCTCACGACGGTCGGGCCGGTCCAGCCCGGGCTGGGGTGCGCGGCCACGCCGACCGGCTTGTCGACCACCACGATGTCGTCGTCGCTGTAGATCACCCGGAGGCCGTGGACGGGCGCGGCCACCAGCACCGGCACGCTCGCCGGCGCGGGCAGCGTGACCTCGAGCCAGGCGCCGGCGCTGACCTTGTCGGACTTGGGACGCGGGATGCCGTCGACCAGCGCGTCGCCCGATTCGACAAGCGTCGCGGCGGCCGTGCGGGACAGCCCGAACAGCCGCGATACGGCCTGGTCGAGCCGCATGCCGTCGAGCCCGTCGGGCACCGGCAGGGAGCGCTGGGAGCTCACTTCTGCTCGTCCTTCTTCTTCCGTACGGAGATCCGGGTGCCGTCCCGCTGCCGGCCGGTGAGCTCGAGCAGCACCGCGAGCACGACGCCCACGCTGAGGCAGCTGTCCGCGATGTTGAAGACGGCGAAGTATTCCGCGTACGGCCCGAAGAGGCTGATCATGTCAACCACGTGACCGTGCAGGAAGCCGGGGGCGCGGAACAGCCGGTCGATCAGGTTGCCCAGGGCGCCGCCGAGCACGAGGCCCAGCGCCAGCGCCCACGGCACCGAGCGCAGCCGGGTCGCCATGTAGGTGATCCAGCCGATCACGACCAGGGTGATCACCGGGAAGATCCACGTGTAGTCGCTGCCCAGGCTGAAGGCGGCCCCGCTGTTGCGCAGGAGCGACAGATAGATCAGGCCACCGAGGATCCGGACGGGATTCCCCTCGTCCAGGTTCTCGGTGGAGAGCCACTTGACCCACTGGTCAAGGGCCACGGCGACCACGGCGGTGGCGCCGAGGACGGCCACGGCACGCCCGCTGAGCCGGGGTTTCGGCCCCGGCTCCGGCTCGCCCACGGTGGTCGCGCCCGTAGCCTCGTCGGCGTTCAGCGTCGTTCCTCCAGCTGCTTGCAGGACACACAGAGAGTCGCGGACGGGAACGCCGCCAGTCGCTCGACCGGGATCGCGTTGCCGCACCGCTCGCACCAACCGTAGTTGCCCTCGCCGAGCCGGTCGATGGCGCGTTCCACCTGTGTGATGCGCTCCAGCAGATTGTTGGCCAGAGTGATCTCCTGCTCACGTTCGAGCGTCTTGGAGCCGGTGTCGGCCTGGTCGTCGCCGACCGAGTCGGCGACGCGGTCGCGCTGCAGCTCGGTGAGCTCGTTGATCGAGGTGTCGTACTCGGCCTGCAGCTCGTCGCGGCGCTCGACCAGCGCAACCCGGATCTTCTCGGTCTCGGCGGCGCTGCGGGTCCGCCGGCCCTCGCCCGTCGCGGTCGCCTTGGTTCCGGTTGCCTTGGTGCCGGTTGCCTTGGCCATGGTCGCTCCCTCACCCGCCCGAGCGGCGATCAGCGTGCAGATTACGAGCCGCGGGTGCCGCTGAGGCACCCCGGCCCTACCGTCGACGTTGCCCGCCGGCCGGTCGCTCGGGCCGGGCAACGCCGTAGATCTTCCCCCACCGGTCCCACCGGCGCGGCCGAACCCGCGGCCACGCACTCCAGTGGGTGGCAAGGATACGGAACGTATACCGGACCGACAACAGCCCGTACCGGATCTTGCCCCGCAATCCGCGCGAATCTCGGTAAAACAGTGGTTAGATACCGGCCGGATCCTCGTCGCCCTGCTCGCCGAACCAGCGGGCGAGGCTGCCCCGGCGGCTGACCGCCCGCAGGCGGCGCTCGGCGACGTCACGGACCGCGGCGGTGGCCACGATCAGCAGGGCGTCGCCGGTGCGCAGCCGCGTGTCGGGGCCCGGCACGAAGCCGGCGCCGTCCCGCACGACCAGGGTGACCGAGGCGCCCGACGGCAGGCGCAGCTCGTCGATGTGCACGCCGGCCAACCGGGATCCCTCGGCGATCTCCATCTGGAGCAGGTCGGCATTCATCCGCTCCAGCGGCGCGGTCTCGACGTGCACCTCGACCGCCTCGCCGGGGGCGGTGACGCCCAGCATCCGCGCGGCTGGGCCGAGCGTGCTCGCCTGCACCAGCGTGAAGATGATGACCAGCACGAACACCGCGTCGAACAGGCCCTCGGCGCCGGGTGTGCCGGCCGAGAGCGGGATCGTGGCCAGCACGATCGGCACCGCGCCGCGCAGGCCCGCCCACGACAGGAAGGCGCTGCCCCGCCAGCCCACCCGGTTGCCGGGGCGGCGGGGGCCACGCAGGGGCCGGGCCAGCACCGCCGCGATCACCACCGACAGCGGCCGGGCCAGCAACACCAGGGCCACCCCGACAACCAGCGCGGGCACCAGCGCATCGGCCAGCCGGTCGGGCGAGCTCAGCAGGCCCAGCAGCACGAACAGGCCGATCTGAGCGACCCAGGCCAGGCCGTCGGCGAATCCGAGGATGGCCCGGCGGTGCGGGATCCGGCCGTTGCCCAGCACCACCCCCGCGACATAGACCGCGAGGAAGCCGGAGGCGTGGGCAACAGCGCCACCGGCGTACGCCAGCACGGTGAGACCCACTGCCGCGATCGGGTAGAGACCGGCTGACGGCAGCGCGGCGTTGCGCAGCAACCAGCGCCCGGCCGCCCCCACCGCGTAGCCGATCGCCGCTCCCGCCGCCAGCTCGTAAACGACGATCGACAGCTCGTACCACCACGGATGCATCTCCGACAGGTCCGCGCTGAGCAGCACGACCAGCAGCACCACGGGCGCGTCGTTCATGCCGGACTCGGCCTCGAGCGTGGCGACGAGACGGGGCGGCAGCCGCAGCCGGCGCAGGGTGGCGAAGACCGCGGCGGCGTCGGTCGACGACAGCACCGCGCCGTAGAGCAGGGCCAGCTGCCAGGGCAGATCGAGCAGCACGTGGACGACGAGACCGACCACCGCGATGCTGACCGCCACCCCCACCGTGGCCAGCGAGCTGGCCAGGCCCAGCACCGGCCGCAGCGCGCTCCAGCGGGCGGTCAGCCCACCCTCGGCGATGATCATGATGAGCGCGCAGAAGCCGAGCGTCCGGGTCAGCTCGGCGTCGTCGAAGCGGATGCCCAGCCCGGCCTCGCCGATGAGGATGCCGATGGCCAGGTAGACGAGCAGGCTAGGCAGCCCGACCCGGGTCGAGACCCGGACCGCGGCCACCGCCACCAGCAGGACCGCGGAACCGATGAGCAGCGCGTAGTCCAGCCCGCCGGTCACGGCGTGGCCGTGCCGTCCCGCAGCGCGGTCAGGCGCCCGGCGACCCCGGCGGTGGGCGCGGCGACGGTGAACACCTTGTCGCGGCTGGTGGCGCCGAGCCGGAGTGCCACGGCGGCCGGGCGCACCCCGAGAGCGCCGGCCAGCGCCCGCCGCACGGCCTCGGTCGCCTTGCCGTCCACGGCCGGCGCACCCACGGCGATGATCAGGGCGGGCCCGTGCGGCCCCTCGTAGCGCCCGCCGACGCGGTCACGGCCGGCGCCCGGCCGCACCCGAACGGGCACGGAGAGGGCAGTCTCGTCAGGCGGAGGCACGCGGCGCTTGACCATGCCTCATTGTGCCGATCGGTGTCCGGCGTTGGGGAAGTCCGAAGTTCAGCCGCGGGCGGCCACGCCCACCAGCCGGTCGACCGGGCGGCACAGGCCGCACGGGCTGAAGCCGAGCTCGACGGCCTCGCGCACCGGGATCGGCTCGGTCAGGCGGCCGACCAGGCTCGGGCACTCGGGCACGTGGTAGCGCGGCCGGCCGTCGACGACCAGCACCTCGGCGTCGAGGCGGGCCACCCGGACCGCGTCGGCCGGCTGCACCGCCTGCGGCAGCGGCTCGTCGTCGGGATCGTCGGCGGCGGGCTCGGCGAACTCGTCATCGGCCACGTCCGGGCCGGGAGCGGTCGCCTCACGAGCGTCGGCGTCCGGGGCCTCTCGGCGCCAGGCGTCCTCGTCAGGGGCCTCACTGCGAGCGGCGTTGATGGTGGCGGAGGCCCGGCCGTAATCCGGATCCTCGGCTCGGGGGCGCTCATCTGCTGACAAATCGCCCGCAGGGACGCCGGCCTGGTCGGCGAAGTCGGCCTGGTCGGCGAAGTCGGGACCGGCAGAGGGCTTCGCCGCGGCCACGTCGGCCGGGTCGAACTGGACGGTCTCGCGTTGATCGCCGGCGAAGTCGTCGGCGGACCGGCGGGCGGCCATCTCTTCGGCGGCCGCGGCGAACTCGGGCTCGGCCACGTAGACCGCGTTCTCGTCGGTGTCGTCCTCGACGAGAGGAGGTGTCGCGGGTGTCGCGCGCCGCGCGGCGGCGGCCTGGCGCGCGCCGACGACCAGGAAGACGGCGGCCAGCAGACTGGCCACGATGGAGCTGATGAGCAGGCCGCTCGATCCGCCGGTGAGGCCCAGCACGAGCAGCGTCACCGCGACGAGGATGAGCAGCAGGCTAACAACGATCATGGCTCATCCTCGTCGGGTTCCGGAGGGAGAGAGAAAGCTCAGCGCCCGGACTCGATGGCGTTGCGGCCACCGTATGAACCGGCCAGTCCGGCCGCGGCGAGACCACCGCTGCCACCGACGGCACGCCCGGAGTCGGCCCGCGACATCTCCGCCTCGAGGCCCTGACCCCGGCCGTCGAGGTCGCGCAGCTGGCTCTCGAGGTAGGCCTTGAGGCGCGTGCGGTATTCCCGCTCGAACTGCTTCAGCTCCTCGATGTGCTTCTGCAGCGCGGACCGCTTGGCGTCGAGGCCGCCCATGGCCTCCTGGTGACGCTGACGAGCGTCGCGCTCGAGGGCGTCGGCCTTGGCGCGGGCCTCGCGGGTGACCTCTTCCGCCTTGGAACGGGCGTCGGAGAGCAGCTTGTCGGCCTCGCGGCGCGCGTCGGCGACGTGGTCGTCGGCGGTGCGCTGGGCCATCATGAGCACCCGCAGAGCCTGCTGCTCGCCGTCGGCGCCGGCGCCGGCGGCGCTGCCACCGGCCGGACCCTGGGCCCGGACCTGTTCGAGCTCGGCCTGCATCTGACGCGCGGCCTGCTCGGCCTGCGCCTTGTCGCGCTGCACACGGTCAAGCTGGGCCTTGACCTCGTTGAGCTCGGCCGCGAGGCGCGGGTCGGCGCTCGGACCGGCTGGCGCGCCACCCCGACCGCCGCGCTCCACCTGGGCGCGCAGCTCGTTGTTCTCCTCGATCAGACGGGCGAGCTCACGCTCGACCTCGTCCAGGAAGGCGTCGACCTCCTCCTCGTCATACCCCCGCTTGCCGATCGGGGGCTTCTTGAAGGCGACGTTATGAACGTCGGCCGGGGTCAGCGGCATCGAAACTCCTCGGGTCAGTCGCGGCCGCGGTTGGGGCTGCTGTTTAGCTGAAGTTCAGGATCAATCTTTGAAGCACGAACCTCATGAGCACGAACAGGATAACCAGCAGCACGATGGAAGCCAGGTCCAAACTCACGTTACCAATGCGCAGCGGGGGGATCACACGCCTCAACGCCTTGAGGGGCGGATCAGTGACGCTCCACACCGTTTCGAGTCCCGCCGACGCCCCACGACCGGGTTGCCACCGACGCCCGTACTGGAGTACCGCACCCAGCACGAACCTGGCAAGTAGGACCAGGAAGAAGATGTAAACGACTAAATACAATATTTGGAACACGATCGAGAGCACTCGTGCGGATCCCCCATCTGGGTGGCGGGCGCGCGGGCGCCCGCCTCAGGCCTGACCGAAGAACCCACCCTCAGCGATCTTGGCCTTGTCCTCTGCGGTGACCTGGACATTTGCCGGTGAGAGCAGGAAAACCCGGTTGGTCACGCGCTCGATCGTACCGCGAAGGCCGAAAGCCAGCCCGGCGGCGAAGTCAACGAGCCGGCGCGCGTCCCCTTCATCCATTTCGGTGAGATTGATGATGACCGGCACGCCGTCGCGGAAGTGCTCGCCGATGGTGCGCGCCTCGCGGTACGTGGTCGGGTGCAGCGTCGTGATCTGGTAACGCTGCTCCTCCTCGACCGGCCGCGGGCGGGGCTCCGGCTGATGCACGGCCTGCGGGGCCAGGGCCAGGTTCTCGCGCGTGGAGTAGCTCAGCGCGGACGAGTTGTCACCGACCGTGGCGGGCCGGGTGATCGATCGGACGCTCGCGCGCTCCGAACGTTCCGGGCGTTCCACCCGATCGTGGTCCTCCACGTCGGCGTGCGAGGACAGGCGGTCGGACCCGCGGCTGCGCTCCGTGCGCGCACGGGGCACGGGGCGCTCGTCCTCGAGCTCCTCGTCGTCGGCGAACTCGTCGTCGGAGTACCGGCTTCCCGAGTACCGGTTCCGCGAGCGGTAGGGGGCTTCTTCGTACCCGTTGTCGTAACCGCGGTCGTCGTCCTCTTCGACGAGGCCCAGCCAGACGCCCGCCTTGCGAAGCGCGCTCATGCCTTCACCCCGTCCCGCCACCGCGAGTTGACCCGACCAGCCATGTGCCCCCACCTTCGTCCGCCGCGCGGAACGCACCCCCTCGGCGTTACCGCATTCCCCCTTTGCACGGTCGGAAGCTCCGATGCGGACCCTCGTCCCGTGACGTGCCGCGCCGTCGACCCGACGCCGCCGTGGATGATCATGAAACATGCCCACAAACGGTTGTCGCGTAAACAACACCCATGTAGTTTGCTGCCCGCCGCAAGGCTACCGCAGCAGGTTTCGCATTCCGAGCAAAGAAGTGCCGATCCGGACGTGTGTCGCGCCGTGCCGGACGGCGGCCTCGAGGTCCCCGCTCATGCCGGCCGAGATGGCCGTGGCGGAAGGATGAGACTTGACCAGCCGCTCGGACAACCCACGGAGCAGCTCGAACGCGCGGTCGGGGGCCCAGTCCACCGGCGCCACCGCCATGACGCCGCCGAGTCGCAGGCTGTCGGCGGAGGCCACCGAGTCGGATACCCGCCAGAGGTCGTCGCCGGTCACGCCCCCGCGCGCCGGGTCGCCGTCGATGCTCACCTGGATCAGGATCTCGAGCGGATCCGGCCGCCCCTGGGCCGCGCGGGCGAGCGCCTCGGCCAGCCGCACCGAGTCGACGGACTCCACGACGTCGGCGTACCGCACAACCGATCGGGCCTTGTTGCGCTGGAGCTGACCGATGAAATGCCAGCGCGGGGCCGCCCCCGCCGCGCGCGCCTCGGCGGCCTTGGGAGCGGCCTCCTGATCGCGGTTCTCCCCGACGTCGGTGACCCCGAGCCCGGCGAGCAGCACGACATCGCTCGCCGGGTACGTCTTGGTGACCGCGACGAGGGTGACCTCGCCCGCGGCCCGGCCGGCCGCCTCGCAGGCGCGCGCAATCCGGCCGTTCACCTCGATCAAGGCGGCGGCCAGCTCGGACCGCCGCCCGTTGTCAGTCATGCCGTCCCCGATAGGAAAGAGCCTCAGGAGCCGTTCTTCAGGAAGTCGGGCACGTCGACGTCGTCGAAGAGCACCCGGCGCGGCGTCGGCGTGGTGGCCGGCGGCGGCGGCGGCGAGGCGGCGGCCGGGGCCGACACCGTGGTCGCCGGCGCCTGCGGTGTGGTCGCCGCGCGCTCGGCCGGCTGCTGGATGACCTTGCGCGCCGGCTCGGACGGCTTGTACGAGGGCGTGCCCCCGTCGAAGCCGGCCGCGATCACGGTGACCCGCACCTCGTCGCCCAGCGCGTCGTCGATGACCGCGCCGAAGATGATGTTGGCGTCCGGGTGGGCCGCGTCGGTGACCAGCTGGGCCGCGTCGTTGATCTCGAACAGGCCCAGGTCGGAGCCGCCGGCGATGGAGAGCAGCACGCCGCGGGCGCCGTCCATGCTCTGCTCGAGCAGCGGGCTCGAGATCGCCTTCTCGGCCGCCTCGACCGCGCGGTTGTCGCCGCGAGCGCTGCCGATGCCCATGAGCGCGCTGCCGGCGCCGCTCATGACGCTCTTGACGTCGGCGAAGTCGAGGTTGATCAGACCGGGGGTGGTGATCAGATCGGTGATGCCCTGCACGCCGGAGAGCAGCACCTGGTCGGCCTGGCGGAACGCGTCCATCATGCTTATTCCGCGGTCGCCCAGCGCGAGCAGCCGGTCGTTCGGGATGACGATGAGCGTGTCGCACTGGTTGCGCAGCTCGTCGATGCCGGACTCGGCCTGCACCTGGCGGCGCTTGCCCTCGAACGAGAACGGCCGGGTGACCACGCCGATGGTGAGCGCACCGAGCTTGCGGGCGATGTTGGCGACCACGGGCGCGCCACCGGTGCCGGTGCCGCCACCCTCGCCGCAGGTCACGAAGACCATGTCGGCGCCCTTGAGCACCTCTTCGATCTCGTCGCGGTGGTCCTCGGCGGCGTTCTTGCCGACCTCGGGCTGCGCGCCGGCGCCGAGGCCCCGGGTCAGCTCGCGGCCGACATCGAGCTTGACGTCGGCGTCGCTCATCAGCAGCGCCTGCGCATCGGTGTTGATCGCGATGAACTCGACGCCCTTGAGCCCGACCTCGATCATGCGGTTCACGGCGTTCACGCCGCCACCACCGATACCGACGACCTTGATGACCGCCAGGTAGTTGTGGGGAGGTGTCATGGGCTCAGCCTTCCCTTCCAGGGTTGTGGATGTCGTGGGCCCCGTGCGGTCCGGCCAGACCGCACCTTCGACACCCGCTGCCGGACAAGGGAGGGCGAGGAAACCCTCACCCTCTACTAGAGGCTTAGGGTTATGTCAACCACTCAGCCTCTCGTGGCAACGTAAGCGGAGTTCCGACGTCAACCAAAGACCCGGCGCGGCGTGTCGGCGTCCGCTTACGTGGCGAAAATCCGACGGAGCCGTAACCTGAGTCGAAATAAGCCGTTCGTACCTCAATGTCCGCTTAGGACCGGATGTCAGCGGATTGTCACGACCGACGGGGCGCTGACGTCGATCTCCTTGCCGGCCTTCTTCAGCAGGGCCGTCGCCACCTGACTCTTGGTGTCGCTCTGGGTGTCGTCACCCCACACGACCGTCCGGTCCTTGCGCAGCTCGAGACGGATCTGGGCCGGCTTGGGGACTGAGATCGCCAGCACCTGCTCGCGCAGCTCCTCGCTGAGCGAGGCGAGCACGGTCAGCGCCGACGCCGTGTTCAGGTCGGACCGGCCGGGGAAGTCGACCCGCACCAGCGGCAGACCCGGCGGCGCCTCCTTGACCTGGCGGAAGGGCACCCCGGCCCGATCGATCACCGAGAACTGGCCGTTCTGCGGCACGGCGGCCACCGGCGTACGCTCCACGACCTCGACGACCAGGGTGGACGGCCAGCTGCGCCGCACCACCACCCGGTCGACCGGTGCCAGCTCGCGCACGCGCGTGCGCACCGCGCCGAGGTCGACCCGGGCCAGCGGCTCGCCGTGCGGCACGGCGACGGCCTGCTCGACCTGGATCGGCTCGAGCAACTCGACGCCGACGACCTTGACCTCGCGGACTCCCAGCACCGACGTGCCGTAGACCAGCCAGGTCACGCCCCCGGCGACGAGCAGCACGCCGGCGGCGATCGCCCACGGCAGGGCAGCCCGCATCTTGCGCTGGCGGGCCCGGGCCATGAACCGCCGCGCGGACGACGGCACCGCGTCGGTGTCCGCCCGCACGAGCCGCCAGTTACGCCCCGTCATGCCGCCTTCCTAGATCTGAGCCTGTTGGCGGTCGGCTTCGTCGAACGCGGCCAGCAGCTCGTCGCCCATCAGCGAGATCGGCGGGGCGCCCATGGTCACCACGACGTCGCCCGGCCGGCTGCGGCGGAGGACCTCGGCCGGCACGTCCTCCCAGTCGGGCACGAAGACCTTGCGGTCGGCCGGCAGGTCGATGGCCGCGGTCAGCGCCACCCCGCCCTCGCCCGGGCCGCGCACCTCGCCCGGGCCGAAGACCTCCATGCAGATGACCTGATCGGCCAGGCTCAGCCCGCGGGCCAGCTCGGCCTGCAGGTCGCGGGTGCGATACACCCGGTACGGCTGGAAGACCACCAGCAGGCGGCCGTCCCCCGCCACCTCGCGCAGCGTGCGGAGCGCCGCCTCGACCGAGGTCGGGTGGTAGGCGTACTCGTCGTAGACCCGCACGCCGGCTGCGATGCCCTTGCGCTCGAAGCGCCGCCGCACCCCCGGGAACGACGCCAGCGCCTCGACGATCTTGTCGAGCGGCAGGCCGAGCCGGAGCGCGGTCAGCACGGCGGCCGCGCTGTTGAGGCCCATGTGCCGGCCGGGCAGCGACAGCCGGATCTCGCCGAGCGGCTTGCCGTCGAGCTCGGCGAGGTAGCGGACGCCGCTCGCCGTCGAGACCACGTCGCTGAGGCGGAGGTCGGCGGACTCGGATTCGCCGTACGTGAAGACGGCCTTGCCCTTGGCGCGCAGCGCCGCAATGAGGTCCTGCGTGCCCTCGTCGTCGGCGCAGGTGACCACGAAACCGCCGGGGTCGGCGAGCTCGGCGAACTGCAGGAAGCCGGCCTTGAGGCCCTCCAGGTCGCCCCAGTTGTTGAGGTGGTCGCCCTCGATGTTGGTGACGATCGCGACGTGCGGCCGGTAGATCAGGAACGACTTGTCGCTCTCGTCGGCCTCGACCACGAAGTGCGGGCCGGTGCCGTGGTGGCCGTTGGAGCCGGCCTCGCTGATCTCGCCGCCGATCACGAAGGACGGGTCCTGCCCGGCGTGCTGGAAGATCACCGTCATGATCGACGTGGTCGTGGTCTTGCCGTGCGTGCCTGCCACGGCGATGGCCTGGCGGTTGGTCATCGCGGCGGCCAGGGCCTCGGACCGGTGCAGCACCCGCAGCCCGCGCCGGCGGGCCTCGGCCAGCTCGAGGTGGTCGTACGGGATGGCGGTGGAGTAGACGACCGTGTCGACGCCGTCGAGGTTCTCGGCCACGTGGGCCATGTGGATCGTGCCGCCGAGCGCCCGCAACCCGGTCAGCGCCGGCCACTCGCGCAGTTCGCTGCCCGAGACCGGGATGCCGCGGGTGAGCAGCAGGCGGGCCAGCCCGGCCATGCCCACCCCGCCGATGCCGATGAGGTGCACGTTGCCCAGGTCCTCGGCGGTCAACTCGCCGGCCGGCCGCAGCTCCGCCGTGTTCACTGCTGTGCTCCCTCGATCGAGAAAAGGCTCATCGGTTCTTGGCCACCGCTTCGAGAACGAATTCGAGCAGAGCCTCGTCACCGTCGCGACGACCGTACCGGGCGGCGGACTGGCCCATCACGGCGAGGCGCTGCCGGTCGCGGGCCAGCGGGATGACGTTCTGCTCGATCCACTCGGGGGTGAGCTCGTCGTTGTCGACCAGGACACCGCCGCCCGCCTCGACCACCGGCAGGGCGTTGCGCTTCTGTTCCTGGTTGCTGAACGGGTAGGGCACGTAGACGGCCGGCACACCCAGCGCGGTCGTCTCAGCCACGGTGATCGCGCCGCTGCGGCAGAGCATGAGGTCGGCCGCGGCGTAACCCAGCTGCATGTCCGAGAGGTAGGGAATCACCTTGTACGGCACCGGCAGGTCGGCCGGAACCTCGAACGGGTCGTTGCGCCCGCCCTGCACGTGCAGCACCTGGACCCCGGAGTGGGCCAGCCGCTTGGCTGCCGCGGCGACGGCCAGGTTGATCGTGCGGGCGCCCGAGGAGCCGCCCGAGACGAACAGCACCGGCAGGTCGGGGCGCAGCCCGAACTGGTAGAGCGCCTGCGGCCGCAGCGCGGCGCGGTCGAGATGGGTGAGGGCCGTACGCAACGGGACGCCGACGACCCGGGCGTCCTTGAGCGATTCGGCCAGCTGCGGCTGCGTCGGGAAGCCGACCGCCACGTTCTTGGTGAACTTCATGCCCATCCGGTTGGCCACGCCCGGCGGCACGTTGACCTCGTGGATGACGATCGGCGTCTCGCGCCGCCAGGCCGCCAGGTAGGCCGGCACCGACACGTAACCACCGAAGCCGACCACCACGTCGGCCTGCACCTCGTCGAGGATCTTGCCGGCCGCGTGGGCCGACTTCCACATCCGGTCCGGAGTGCGCAGCAGGTTCAAGTTCACCGAGCGGGGCAGCTGGAACGCGGGGATCACGCGGAGGTCGTAGCCGGCCGGCGGGATCAGCTCGTTCTCCATGCCCTTCGGGCTGCCCAGCGTGGTGATCCGCACCTCGGGGAAATGCCTCTTCACCGCGTCGGCGAAGGCGAGCAGCGGATAGATGTGACCGCCGGTGCCTCCTCCGGCGAGCACGACCGACCGCAGCAGACCCATCACCGTCTCCCCTCAGCCCCCGCCTTGGCTTTGGCCGGAGTCGGCTTCGGCCGCCGCGACGGGGGAAGCGGCGGCAGCGGGGCCCAGACTAGCCGTACCCATCGAGCGGGCGGACGCGCGTTCAGTGCCAGTGACGCCTGCGGTTCGGCCCGGGCGAACGAGGCCAGCATGCCGACCGCCGCCATGGTGACGACGAGGGCACTGCCACCTGCGGAGATGAACGGCAGCGGGAGGCCGGTGATGGGCAGCATGCCGGTCACGCCGCCAATGTTGATCACCGCCTGGGCCACCAGCCAGGTGGTGATCGCGGCGGCCGCCAGCCGGCGGAACGGGTCCTGCGAGCGGCGGGCGATCCGGAAGCCGGTGTACGCCAGCACCGAGAACAGCGCCAGGACGACCGCGCAGCCGACCACGCCCAGCTCCTCGGCCACCACGGCGTAGATGAAGTCGTTGTCGGCCTGCGGCAGCCAGTTCCACTTGAGCGCGCTCTTGCCCAGGCCGACGCCGAACCAGCCGCCCTCGAAGATCGCCGAGCGGGCCTGGATGATCTGGTAGCAGGCGTCCAGGTCGCACTGGTCGAGCGGCTTGAGGAAGTCGGTGAGCCGGGCCAGCCGGTAGTTCGCCTCGCCCTCGCGGCCCGAGCCGGCGCCGCCGGACGCGGCCGCGATCAGCAGGCTGATGCCGGCCAGGCCGAGCACGCCGAGCGCGGCGAAGACCCGCAGCCGCACGCCGGCCGCCCACAGCAGCCCGACGATGAGCGCGAGCAGCACCAGCATGCTGCCCAGGTCGTTGTAGCCGACGAGAACGAACAGCAGGCCGACCACGGGGAAGAGCGGGCGGGACAGCTCGCGCCAGTGCCCCAGCGCGGGACCCTTGCGGGCGATCACATCGGCGCCCCACAGCACCATGCCGAGCTTGGCGAACTCGGCCGGCTGCAGACCGATCGGGCCGAAGTAGAGCCACAGCAGGTCGGCCCGGACCGGGCCGATCTGCGGCTTGCCGAGCACGCCGACCGAATTCAGCGCGCCCAGCAGGTCGAGGATGCAGAGCAGCACGATCGCCGCGCCCAGCACGAACGTGCCGAGGTCGCGCAGGGTGCCCGCGGGCAGCCGCTGGCACACCCAGAACGCGAACAGGCCGAGCAGCGCGAAGACGGCCTGGTTGGCGATCGCGCTGAAGGCGTTCCCGTTCTCGGCGAAGGCCTTCACGCTGGTGGCCGAGAAGACCATGGTGAGCCCGATGAGCAGCAGCAGGCCGGAGCTGGCGAGCAGCAGATAGTACGAGGAGAGCGGGCGCGCCAGGAGCCCGTGCACCGCGGGCAGCAACTGCCGGCTCAGTGACGGGCGGGGTGCCTGTTGAGTCCGGTCTTCCGCCATTCACTCATCTTCGTACCGGCGACACGCCAAGCCCGGTCATGAACCTGGCGTGTCGTCAGAGATCTCTATCCCATGATGGCCAGGAAGTCTGAATAGAACAGTCCCAGGCCGATGGCGACGCAGATGCCGGCCACGATCCAGAACCGGACCACGATGTTGACCTCGCTCCACCCCGCCAGCTCGAAGTGGTGCTGCAACGGCGACATCCGGAAGACCCGCTTGCCGGTGGTCTTGAACGAGATGATCTGGATGACCACCGACATCGTGATGATCACGAAGAGACCGCCGATGATGACCGACAGCAGCGTGGTGCGGGTGGCCACGGCCAGGCCGCCGATGAGACCGCCGAGCCCGAGCGCGCCGGCGTCGCCCATGAAGATCCGCGCCGGCGAGGTGTTCCACCACAGGAAGCCCACACAGGCGGCCGCGGCCGCCGCCGCGATCATGGCGATCTCCAGCGGATCTCGGACCTGGTAGCAGTAGTCGTTGACCCGGGCGTAGTCGGAGTCGCCGCACCAGTGGCGGTACTGCCAGAAGCCGATCAGCGAGTACGCCCCCAGCACGAGGATGGACGCGCCGGTGGCCAGACCGTCGAGGCCGTCGGTCAGGTTGACGCCGTTCGACATCGACATGATGACGAACACGAAGACCAGCACCGAGCCGACCTTGCCGACGTCGAGCCAGCTGATGTCGCGGATGAACGAGATGTGCTCGCTGGCCACCGTCTCGCCGTTGGTGCTGGGCACATAGAGCGCGACGATGGCGAACGCGCCGCCGACGATCAGCTGGCCGAGCAGCTTGCCCTTGGCACTCAGGCCGTCCGAGTTGCGGCGGCGCACCTTGAGGAAGTCGTCGAGGAAGCCGACCACGCCGCAGAACACGAACAGTCCGAGCAGGACGAGCGCCGTCATGGTCGGCGACTCCTGCGCGATCTGCCGCTCGGGCAGCGTCGTCAGGGCGACGTGCCCGGCCGCGTACGCGAGGACCGTCGCGATGATGAAGACGACACCGCCCATCGTGGGCGTGCCCTTCTTGCCCTGGTGGCTCGCCGGCCCGACCGTGCGGATCGGCTGACCGGCCTTCAGCGCCGTGAACACGCGGATGGCGATCGGCGTGCCGAACAGCGAGATGATGAACGCGACCGCGGCCGCGACGATGACTGCCCTCACGGGCGAACCTCCTCGGGGCGCAGTGAGTCCACCACGTCCCACGTGCGGTACCGGGAACCCTTGACCAGCACGACGTCGCCGCCGTGGAGGTCGCCGTCCAGGATCTCGATGGCGGCGGCCTGGTCGGCCACGACGGTCGCCACGCCCTTCCACCCGTCGACGGCGAGCGCGCCGTCCGCGACGGGCGCGGCCTCGGCGCTGACCACGATCAGCCGATCCACGCCGAGCTCGGCGGCGAGCCGGCCGACCTCCTCGTGGCCGGAGATCTCGTGCTCGCCGAGCTCGGCCATGTAGCCGAGCACAGCGGTGGTGCGACGCCCGCCGGCCATCGAGGCCAGCGCGCGCAGGGCGGCCGCCATCGAGGACGGGTTGGCGTTGTACGTGTCGTCGATGACCACGGCCCCGTCGGGCCGGGTGAAGACGTCCATCCGCCGGACCGAGGCGATGCCCACCTCGCCCAGCGCGGCCGCCAGCTCGTCGAACGGCAGGCCGGCCGAGAGCGCGACGCCGGCCGCGGCCAGGGTGTTGGCAACTTGATGGCGCCCGGCCACCGCCAGGTTCACCTCGGCCGTACGCCCGGAGAAGCGCAGCGTGTAGGACGCCCGCCCGGCGGCGTCGACGCTGACGCCCGTAGCCCGCACATCGGACATTTCCGATTCGCCGGTCAGCAGGACTTTCGCTGCGGTCCGTGGCGCCATTCCCGCGACGAGCGGATCGTCCGCGTTGAGGACGGCGAAACCGTCTGCGGGAAGCGCCTCGACCAGCTCGCCCTTGGCCTGTGCGGTGCCCTCGACCGAGCCGAACTCCCCCAGGTGCGCCGCGCCGATGTTGAGCACCGCGCCGATCGACGGCCGGGCGATGTCGGTGAGATAGCGGATGTGGCCGATCCCCCGCGCGCCCATCTCGAGCACGAGGAAGCGCGTCTCGGTGGTCGCCTGGAGCACCGTGTACGGGAAGCCCAGCTCGTTGTTGAGCGAGCCGGCCGGCGCCACCGTCGGCCCGAGCCGCGCCAGCAGCTGACCGATGTAGTCCTTGGTCGTCGTCTTGCCGTTCGAGCCGGTCAGCCCGACCACGGTCAGCCCGTCGAGCCGCGCGACGACGGCCTGGGCCAGCGCGGCCAGGGCGGCCAGCGGCTCCTCGACGACGACCCCCGGCTGTCCGGTGTCGCGCGTGCTGAGCACGGCCGCGGCGCCCGCGGCGACGGCGGTGCCCGCATACTCGTGCCCGTCGACCTTCTCGCCCTCGAACGCGACGAACAGGCCCCCCGGGCCGATCTTGCGCGAGTCGTACTCGACTCCCCCCGTGACCGCGAGCGACGGTTCCGCGTGCACCACGCGGCCGCCGGAGATCTTCGCGATCTCGGCCAGTGTCAGACGGATCACGAGCGGCCCCCGGCCGCCGCGGTCAGCGCCTCCGCGAGTTCGATCCGGTCGTCGAACGGCAGCATCTGCCCGTTCACCTCCTGGCCCCGCTCGTGTCCCTTGCCCAGTAACGCGATCACGTCGCCCGGTCCGGCCAGCCGGACCGCTTCGTCGATCGCCGCCCGCCGCCCGGAGACTTCGATGATCTTCGCAGCGGCGCCGGACTGCTCGGCGCCGGCCCGGACCGCGGCTCGCACCTCCGCCGGGTCCTCCGTGCGCGGGTTGTCGTCGGTGACGATCACGAGATCGGCGCCGCGGGCGGCCGCCGCACCCATCAGCGGGCGCTTGTCCTTGTCGCGGTCGCCACCCGCGCCGAGCAGGCCGATCAGCCGGCCGCCACGGCTGGTGGCCAGCTCGCGCAGCGCGGCCAGGGCGGCCACGATCGCGTCGGTCTTGTGCGCGTAGTCGACGACGCCCAGCACCTCGCCGGGGGCCGACACCCGCTCGAGCCGGCCCGGCACGCCCGGACAGGCCGCGATGCCGTCCGCGGCCACCCGCGCGCCGATGCCGGCGGCGACCAGCGCGGCCAGGGCGAGCAGGGCGTTGGCCACGTTGTGCCGGCCGGGCAGGGCCACACCCGCCTCGACCTCGACGCCGGGGCCGTGCGCGACGAACCGCTGGCCGAACTCGGACGGGCGGACATCGGTGGCCCACCACGTCGCCGCCGGGTCACCGTCCGCCGAATAGCTGATCGTGCCCGGCTTGAACAGCGGCCGCAGCGCGGGGTCGTCCAGGTTGAGCACCTCGAACCGGCAGCGCCCGTCGAACAGCTTGGCCTTGGCGGCGAAGTAGTCGTCGGCGTCGGCGTGGAAGTCGAGGTGGTCGAGGCCGAAGTTGGTGTAGCCGCCGACCGTGAAGCCGATGCCGTTGACCCGCCCGATCGCGAGGGCGTGGCTCGACACCTCCATCACCACGGCGCCCACCCCGCGCTCCAGGCCGGCGGCGAGGATGGCGTGCACGTCGGTGGCCTCGGGGGTGGTACGCACGCTGTCGACCACCAGATCGCCGATGCGCGTCTCGACCGTGCCGATCAGCCCGGTGACCACGCCGGCCGCCCGCAGGCCCGATTCCACGAGGTACGCCGTCGACGTCTTGCCGGCCGTGCCGGTGATGCCGATCATCGTCAGCCGGCCCGACGGGTCGCCGTAGATCGCCGCCGCGGCCGTGCCGAGCACCGCCCGCGGGTCCTCGGCCACCAGCACCGGCAGGCCCGCAGCGGCCGCGACCGCGTGGCCGGCGGCGTCGGTCAGCACGGCGGCCGCGCCGGCCGCGGCCACGTCGCTGATGAACTCGGCGCCGTGCCGGACGGCGCCGGGCAACGCCGCGTAGAGATCGCCCGGGCGGACCGCGCGGCTGTCGTGCGTCACGCCGCTGACCTCGGCATCGACGCCGGTCAGCGTGGCCGGCAACAGCGCGGCCAGCCGGGCCAGCCGGTACGGAGCGACGGTATCGGGACGGGGAATGCCGGGCACGGCGTCAGACCCTACCCCGTGCCCGGCTTCGTACGGAAAACGCCATGCGACGCCGGCTCAGCCTTCGGTCCGTTGCCGGGCGGCGGCGGGGTGGCGGGACGGGCGGTCATGGGTGGATCTTGAACGTCGGCGGCTTGGTGCTGGACGGCGGCACCCGGCCGTGCAGCAGCGCGAACGACATCATCTTGGCGAAGGCCGGCGCCGCCACGTCGCCACCGGTGCCCTTGGGCACGTCGGCCGAGACCGCGATGACGTACCGCGGGTTGTCGGCCGGCGCCATGCCGATGAACGAGCCGTAGTTCGCGCTCGTGTACTGGCCGTCGATCAGCCGCTTGCCGGTGCCGGTCTTGCCCGCCACCCGGTAACCGGGGACGGCCGCCTGGGTGCCGGTGCCGCCCTTGGTGTCGACCACTGCCTCCATCATCAGGCGCAGCTCGGCCGCCACGTGCGGATCGAGCACGCGGTGCCGCTCCGGCTTCGCGGCGTGGGTGACCTTGCCGCCGCGGCCCGAGATCATGGACTTGATCAGGTGGGGCTGGATGTACTCGCCGTCGTTGGCGATCGCCGCGTAGCCGGCCGCCATCTGCACCAGCGTGGCGTCCACACTCATGCCGATCGGCACCGAGCCCGACGCCGAGCCGCTCCACTCGTCCGGTCCGAGGATCTTGCCCTCGGCCTCGCCCGGCATGCCCTCGCCGGTCGACCTGCCCAGCCCGAACTTCTGCTGGTACTCGATGACCTTCTCCTTGCCGAGCATGTCGGCGATGAGGATCGTGCCCACGTTGGACGAGTACGCGAGCAGCCCCGGCATCGTCATCTTGGTGCCCTTGGGCTGCAGGTGGCCGTCCTGGAAGCGGTAACCGCCCCGCTCCAGGGCCGGACCGATGGTCAGCACCGAATCCGGCTTGATCAGCCCCTCCTGCAGGGCCGCGCCGAAGATGAACGCCTTGTGGATCGAGCCGGGGTCGGCCACGATGCTGCTCGGCACGTCCTCGCGCTCGGTCGGCGTGAAGTCGCCCGGCTTGGCCGCGTTGTAGGCGGGATAGCTCGCCTGGGCCACCACCTCGCCGGTCTTAACGTCGATCACGACGGCGCCGCCGATGGTGGCCTTCACCTGCTTCATCTGCTCGGCCAGGATGCGCTGCACCTCGTACTGCAGGTCGCCGTCGATGGTGAGCTGGAGCGAGGTGCCGGGCTGGGGCTCGGTGTGCTGCTCGAAGCCGCCCGGGATCGGCTTGTTCAGGTCACCCGCGCCGATCTCGAACTTGCGCTGGCCGTCGGTGCCGCGCAGCAGCGAGTCGTAGCGCGCCTCGAGACCTTCCAGACCGGAGTTGTCGGCGCCGGTGAAGCCGATCAGGTTCGCCGCCAGGTCGGCGTTCGGCACGTCGCGCCGCTCGTCCTCCTTGACCACGATGCCGGGCAGCTCCATCGCGCGGATCCGTTCGCCGGTCGAGATGTCCACGCCCTGAGCCAGGAACTCGAACCGGGACTCGCCGCCGCCGGGCCGATCGTGCGGCGTCATCAGCGGGACCAGCTTCGACTGGGGCACCCCGATGATCGGCGACAGGATCGACGCCGTCTGGGCCGGGTCCTTGACCAGCTCAGGGTCGGCGCCGACGAAGCGCGCCTCCACGCTGTGGGCGAGCACGGTGCCGTCCCGGTCGAGGATGCTGCCGCGTGGCGCCGGCAGCCGCACCTCGGCCAGGCGGCTCTCGCGCAGCTCGATCAGCCGGTCGGCGTCCTCGGGCGACGCCGCCACCTGGAGGATCACCAGCCGGACGCCGATCATCACGAACAACGACAGCGCGAGGACGGCCCCGATCCGCAGACGCCGGGTGCTGTTGGCCAGCTTGGGCGGCTCGGTCGCGACCGCGCGGACGGCGCGGTCGACCCGCGGTCCACTCACGGTCCGTCGTGGTGCGGCCTTCCCCGGCGTACGCGGTGAGGCCGTGACCCGCCCCGGCCGAGCCGGCTTGGTCGCGGTCGTCCGGCCACGCGGCTTGTCGGCCACTGTGCGCGCGGCCGACCCCGTGCGGGCGGTCGTGCGGCCGCGCCGGCGGTCGAACTCCTCCGGCTCGTCGTCGAAGTCGAGCTCGGGCCGGCGGCTGCGAGGCGGCTGCTTCCTGTCCTTCTTCTCCGGTTCGACCGGGGTCTCGCGCTCGGCCGCCGGGCGCCCGCGGCGCGGCGGCTGCCCGCCGTCGAGCACCTGGAGCGCCGGGCGGAACGGATCGGAGGTGCGCCCGGCCCGCGGCGAACGGGTGCGCTGGTCGCGCTCGGCCACGGTGCGCCCGCGCGGGGTGTAGGCCCGCGCGTCACCGATGCCGCCGAATCCCCGGCTCGGCTTGCCCGTCGCGTCGTCGTCGGCCGGCACGTCACGAGACGTGCCGCGCCGGGGCTGAGCGCCCCGGCGCGGTGGAGTGTCGTCAGCCCGCGGCATCCGGCTACCGCCCGGCGCCGTCGGCGGGCGTCACGTTGTCGGCCCCCTTGTCGGTCACCGGCGTGCCCTCGTTCAGTCCCTCCTGGGCGGTCGGCGAACGCTTGCCGGTGGCCGGTCCCCGGAAGTTGATGATCTTCCCGTCCGGGAGCCGGATCTGGGCCACGTCGTCCGCCTTGACCAGACCGAGGCGGCGGGCCGCGGCGTCCAGGTTGCCGATGCTCGACGCCTCGACCACCTGGTTCTCCAGGTCCTGACGCTGGTTCTCGAGCGCGGTGTTCTGGTTCTGCAGGTCGGCGATGCGGAACGAGTTCTCGTTGGTCTTCGTATTGACCAGCAGGATGCCCAGCACCCCGACGATCACTACGCCGATCACCGTCGCCACGAACGGCGCCCGCGGTCCACCGTGGATCGGCGGCGGCGGGGCGACCCGCAGACGAGGAGCGGCGGCCGCGTCGGTCGCCCGCAGCGGCTCGGCCGAGACCTCGAGCTTGAGCGCGGCGGCGCCGTCGACCGGAGCCTCGACCTTGCGGCCGCCCGCGATCCGGCCCCGGCCCCCGAGCACGCCGGCCTTGCGGTCCCGCGTTTCCCGTACGCCCGAAGCCTCCCGCGCCTTGGCCCGCACACCTTCCGTGTCCCGGCCCCGGGCCCGAACCGCGCCGGTGTCGCGCGCCTTGCCCCGCACACCGTCGGTGTCGCGCGCCTTGGCTCGCACACCATCGGTGTCGCGCGTCTTGGCTCGCACGTCGTCGCGCGCCTTGGCCCGCACGCCGTCCGTGTCCCGCGTGCGGCTGCGCACGCCGTCCGCATCCCGGCTCCGGGCGCGAACGCCTTCCGTGTCGCGCGCCTTGCCGCGGGGAGTTCCGGCTTCCCTGGTCCGGTTGCGCACCGCCTCGGTGTCGCGCGGCTCACCCCGTACGGAATCGGAACCCCGCGGCGCGGAACGCGCCGGACGTGCCTCGCCCCGCTGCCGGCTCGCGTCGCGATCGTCGCTCCGCATCCCTGACCGGCGCGTGTCGGACCGGCGTGGCCCGCCGCCGTCCTCGGCACCGGTGAATCGCCGCGCCCCCCGGCCGGCGTTTCCCGGAGCGTCCGCATCGCGGCTCACACCCGTCGTGTCGCGGCGCCCGGTGGTCGGACGCTGCGGATCCGCGGTCCGGCCCCCCGACCGCGGCGCCTGGTTGCGCTCGCTCATGCTTCCCCCTCCCCCTCTTCACGTGCCCCCGGGCGTAACCGCCCTTGTCCCCCGTGCGTTGTAGACAGTCGGGGCCGTTCGCGGGCGGCCCCGGTAGTTCCGTCGTGCCGATCGAGGCGCTCGACCGCGCGCAGCTTCACCGAAGCCGCTCGCGGGTTCTCCGCGACCTCCTGCTCGCTGGGCGGTTCTGACCCCCTTGTCAGCAGCCGCAGCGTCGGACCCGTCCCGGGCAGTTCGACCGGCAGGTCGACCGGCCCGGTGCTGCGCGTCCTCGCGGTGAGGGCGCGCTTGACGATCCGGTCCTCCAAAGATTGGTAGCTCATCACCACAAGGCGCCCTTTCGGCGCCAACGCGTCCAAAGCCGCCGGGATGGCCGCTTCGAGCGTGGCGAGCTCGCCATTTACCTCAATACGTAGCGCTTGAAACGTTCTTTTCGCGGGATTTCCACCCGTTCGCCGCGCGGCGGCCGGGATCGACTCCTTGACCAGCTCGGCCAGTCGCGCCGTCGAGGTGATCCGGCCCTTCTGGCGCTCGCGGACGATCGACGAGACAACGCGGGTGGCGAACTTCTCCTCGCCGTACTGGCGCAGGATGCGCACCAGCACCCCCGGCTCGTACTCGTTGACGACCTGCTCGGCCGTGAAGCCCGTCGTCTGGTCCATCCGCATGTCGAGCGGAGCGTCCTGGGCGTACGCGAAGCCGCGGTCCGCCTCGTCGAGCTGCAACGACGACACACCGAGGTCGAACAGTCCGCTGTGGAACTCGGTGAGGTCGAGTTCCTCGAGCACCCGCGGCAACTCGTCGTAGACCGCGTGCACCAGGCGCATGCGGCCGGCGTACCGGGCCAGGCGATGACCGGCGTGGGTCAGCGCCTCGGTGTCGCGGTCGAGCCCGACCAGCACAACCTCGGGAAATCGCTCGAGGACGGCCTCGGCGTGACCGCCCAGGCCCAGCGTGAAATCGACGTGCACGGCGCCCGGCAGCTCGAGGGCCGGGGTGAGCAGCTCGAGGCAACGCTCGAGCAGCACCGGCACGTGCGTGCCGCGAAGCTCCCCCATGTCGACCCCCACTCGCTGTCACGCGCGCCCGCCGGCACCGACCTGCCGGTTGTCTCTCACACCGCCGCGTCCGTCACCGTTCCGCGACGCTTCCCGGACGCCCGTCCGTACCGCCAGATCCCCATCCGCTCGTGCCCGGGTGCTCGCCCGTTGCCATCGGGCTCGCCCTGGGCCGTACACGCGCCTGGCGCCGGGGAAGAGGCGCCAGGTGCGGGAGCGGCTGGAGATCTCGCAGTACGGAAAACGCGACGTCCGGGCCTTCGCGGGCCCAGCCGAGTGCCACGCCTCACAGTCCGCCCGGCAGCACCCCCTCTTCGATGTCGGCGAACTCGTCCTCGCTCGCCGCGAGGTAGTCCTCCCAGGACTGCTTGTCCCAGATCTCGACACGGGTGCTGGCCCCGATCACCACGAGCTCACGGTCGAGACCCGCATAGCCCCGCAGGTGCGCCGGGATGGTGACCCGGCCCTGCTTGTCGGGGATCTCGTCGTGCGCGCTGGCGAAGAAGACCCGGCCGTAAGCCCGGGCCGCCTTGTTCGTGACCGGCGCTTCCCGCAGCTGACCGGCGATGCGCTGGAATTCCGGCATCGGGAAGACGTACAAGCAGCGTTCCTGCCCCTTGGTGATCACGACGCCTCCCGCCAGCTCATCTCGGAACTTCGCCGGAAGGATCAGCCGCCCCTTGTCATCGAGGCGTGGGGTGTGCGTGCCGAGGAACATCGGCGCCCACCCCCTGCCCCCGGGCGGTTCGCGGTCCGCCTGTCAACTCGGGTCGGCAGGTCGCTCAGGTGAGGTTCGCCATCGGCCCTGCCACTGTGCTCCACTCTACTCCACTTCCCTCCACCCGCAAGCGGAATGGACGGGGTCGCGAAGGTTGCTCGCACACGAAACCCCAGCTCAGGGAGGGGGGTGCCGAGTGGAGGGCGAGACCATGATCAACCCCGTCCGGTTTCCGACATCCTCCAGCGCGCCCGCTGAGAATCGTGACGAACACGCCCAAAGCCGCCAGACAAGAAACCTGTCAACCCACCCGGGGGAGGAAAGTGGAGGACCGCGGGGCGGATGGTGGGCGCCAGGCAGTGAGCGGTGGACCCCGGGGCGGATGGTGGGGCGCCGGGCAGTGAGCGGTGGACCGCGGGCCGGGTAGTGGAGCGCCGCACGGGCCACTCGCATATATAAGGACAGCCCGGCCGGCTGTGCCGGTCGGGCTGTCCTTGACAGCAAGGGCGCGACCGAACCGGTCGCGCCCCGCTGAGTTGCTGATCCGTGCCCGGTTGTCAGACCAGACGGCGGACCACGTAGTTGGAGCCGTACATCTTGCGCTTCGAGACGCGCGCGCCCGTGTGCGGCGAGTCGTACATGTAGCCGCTGCCGGCATAGATGCCGACGTGCGACCCGTACGAGCCGCTCCGGAAGACGATCAGGTCGCCGATCTGCTTCTTGCTCTTGGCGACCGACTTGCCGTACTTCTGCTGCAGGTTCGCCTTGTGCGGCAGCTTCTTGCCGATCGTCTTCTTGTAGACGTACATCGTGTAGCCCGAGCAGTCGAAGCGCGTGGGGCCGGCCGCACCGAACTTGTACAGCGAACCGACGTGCCTCTTCGCCTCGTTGATGATCTTGTTGCCGTTCGGCACGACGCTCACATACGTCTTGCCGCCCGTCAACGAGGCGAACTTCGCGGATCCGGCGTAGACGGCGCGCAGGTAGCCGCTGGTGCCAGGCTTGAACGAGAGCGCGACCGAGCCGCTGCTGCCCAGGTTCTTCGACGTCTGGTTGACCCACTTGCCCTTGCGGAACGCCTGCAGGCGCACCGTGCCGGACGTGACGACCTTGCCGTTGACCGGGTTGATGTACTTGGCGGTCACCTTGACACTCTTGCCGGACTTGACCTTCCGGGTGGAGTACGAGGTCTTGACCACGGGCTTGACCTTCGCCGAGGCAGCCGCCGCCATGATGGGGGTGACGGTGGCGGCGCTGGCCGGCGAGGCTGCGACCAGCTGGCCGGCGCAAAGGCAGAGACCCAGTGACAGTGCGATGGTGCCGGCGCCACGCATGCGGCGGCCACGGCTCGAACTGTGTTCGTGCACGGTAGAGATATCCCTCCGGCACGCCTGCGAGGTTAGCTGTCGGGTTCGGGCGGGAAGGCTGCCCGGTCACCGTTAGGCGACTTCACCCCAAGGTCTTCTCCGTGGTCGCCACCGGAGCGGGTGGCGCGGAGAGGACCAGAATTGGGTCCCCCGTCCCTGCCCCCGTATGCCTGTGTTGGTCGTACATGGTGCTCGGGTGGTCGCGTCGACCGGCCCGGGGCAGGGCTCGGCGTGAACCAGGTCGTCGCGAGTCGGGCAGCGGGTGCCGCCGGCCAGACCTTGCTACCCGAATTTCTCGAAGGTTGCAGTATCCGCTTTCGTCACTGAGAGTGTTTGGCATATCGACCACTGTCCGATTTGTTACCAGGCGACGATAAATGCCATAACGAGGAGTGATCGACAAATCACTACCGGTCTACAGTTACGGGTGAATCAGAACACATAATTCTTCGCCACCATCGGGGTGACGGTCGCCCGATATTCACTCTTCCGCTGTTCAAACCTTTCTCACCGGCCAAAATGGGGTGGGCCGAACGGCCGATCTCGATGGCTGTCCGGAGCGTCCGCCCCGGGACGCTGAAATCGGACTCTCGGCAACTCGACGTAACCTGCCGTTCCGGTACCCTCGTCGCCGTGACGGACGGGAAAATGCCCCTGCGCGCCAAGGTCGCGACCTCCGTGTCGAAGACCGCGGCCGCGCTCTCCAGGGCTGCGGGACGCGGCGACGGCTCGGTCATCGGCGGCTGGATCGGCCTCAAGATCGATCCGGAGCTGCTGACCCACCTGGCCGCCGGCCGGGCGATCGCGCTCGTGTCCGGCACCAACGGCAAGACGACCACCACCCGGCTCGCGGCGGCCGCGCTCGGGGTGCTCGGCCCGGTGGCCACCAACTCCTTCGGCGCCAACATGCCCACCGGGCACACGTCGGCGCTGGCCAAGGCGGGCGCCACACCGTTCGCCGTGCTCGAGGTCGACGAGCACTACCTGGCCCGGGTGATCGACGAGACCAACCCGCGCGTGGTGGCGCTGCTCAACCTCTCGCGCGACCAGCTCGACCGGGCCAAAGAGGTCGCGATGATGGCGCAGATGTGGCGCACCGCGCTGGCCGGCCACCCCGACGTCTCGGTGGTGGCCAACGCCGACGACCCGATGGTGGTCTGGGCCGCGCAGGGCTCCTCGCACATCACCTGGTTCAGCGCCGGCCAGCGCTGGCTCGACGACTCCTTCGTCTGCCCCGAGAGCGGCCACCCGATCGAGCGCGCCAACGGCGACTGGTGGTGCACCGGTTGCCCGCTGCGCCGCCCGCAGGCGCAGTGGCGGGTCGAGGACGACGGCGTGGTCGACCCGCGCGGTGACTGGCACCTGGTGAAGCTGCAGCTGCCGGGCACGGTGAACATCGGCAACGCGGCGACCGCGCTGGCCGTGGCGGCCGAGTTCGGGGTCCGCCCGATCGAGGCGCTCCCCCGGCTCTCGACGGTGGCCTCGATCGCCGGGCGCTACGCCCAGGTCGACCGGGACGGCCGCAACATCCGCCTGCTGCTGGCCAAGAACCCGGCCAGCTGGCTCGAGGCGTTCGACATGGCCGAGCAGGCGCCCACGCTGCTCTCCATCAACGCGCGGGACCCCGACGGGTTCGACACCTCGTGGCTGTACGACGTCGACTTCTCGCCCCTGCACAACCGCCCGGTGCTGATCACCGGCGACCGGGCGTTCGACCTCGCCGTACGCCTCGAAGTGAACGGAATCCCGTTCCGGCACGTGTTGAGTTTCGAGGAGGCGATCCGGTCGGTCCCGATGGGGCGCCTCGAGGTGATCGCCAACTACACGGCGTTCCAGGACATCCGAGCGGAGTTGGACCGTGTCAACTGAGGCCCTACGCATCGTCTGGATCTTCCCGGACCTGCTGTCGACCTACGGCGACCGCGGCAACCTGCTGATCCTGGCCCGGCGCGCGGCGATGCGCGGCATCCCGGTCGAGACCTACTCCGTGCGCTCCGACCAGCCGATGCCTTCGACGGCCGACATCTATCTGATCGGCGGCGGCGAGGACGGCCCGCAGGCTCTGGCGGCTCAGCGCCTGATCAACGACGGCGGTCTGCACCGCGCGGTCAACCAGGGCGCAGCCGTGCTGGCCATCTGCGCGGGTTACCAGTTGTTCGGTCACTCGTTCTTCGCCAAGGGTGCCAAATGCCCCGGGCTGGGCCTGCTCGACCTGCACTCCGACCGGGGCGAGACCCGCGCGGTCGGCGAGATCCGCGGCGACATCGACCCCCGGCTGGGGCTGCCCCCGCTGAGCGGTTTCGAGAATCACGGCGGCCGCACCCACCTGGGTCCGGGCGTCGCCCCGCTCGCCCGGGTGACGGCCGGTATTGGCAATGACGGGCAGACCGAGGGAGCATGGCACGGGAAGATACTCGGCACGTACTCCCACGGGCCCGCTCTCGCTCGCAACCCAGCTATAGCCGATCTGCTACTGCGTTGGGCGACAGGCGCGGATAGTCTTTCCCCGGTCGACGACACCTGGCCCGACAAACTGCGAGCGGAACGACTCGCCGCCGCCGGCGCCTGATCCTGACCTGCATGATCCTGACCCGACGAGCATTGGGCGGTAACCCTGCATGACTGACATCCTGATCGCCCCGCGGGGCGCACAGCCCGCGCTGGACTCTCAGGTTCCTCAGCCTTCGCAGCAGCACTCCGCCACCTCGATGGGCTGGAAGCGGCGTCTGATCCGCTTCGGCATCCTCGGTCTGGTGGTGGCCACTGTGGCCGTCGCTGCCGCCGTCCTGCCGCTTCAGGACATCGCCGACCAGTTCGCCCGGCTGGGCCCCGCCGCCGCCGTCGTCATGGCCGTCGTGGGTGGCCTGCTCCTGTCCGTCCTGGTTCCCCGCACCGCCATCACGCTGGCCTGCGGTGCGGTGCTGGGTGCGGCCACGGGCGCCGCGACCGCCCTGGCGGCCGCGGTGATCGCGGCGGCTGCCACCTACTACGCCGGCCGCTGGGTCGGCCGGGGCGCTCTTTCGGCCCGTACGGGCGGCCGGCTCGAGCGTCTCGACGGCTGGCTCAACCGTCGCGGCCTGTCGGCGGTGCTGCTGGTCCGCTTCCTGCCGCTGGCCCCGTTCGGCCTGATCGGCTACGCCTACGGCACCACCAGCGTCTGCCGCAAGCGCTACCTGCTCGGCACCACGCTGGCCTCGATCCCGTCGGCCGTCTCGTACGCCGTGATCGGCGCCGCGGTGGTGCGCCCGGGCGAGATGAGCCCCCTGTCGCTGGCTCCGGCCCTGATCGGCTTCACCCTGACGACGTCGATCATCATCTGGTGGAAGCGCTCCGCCAAGAAGGCCGCCGCCACGGCCGCCCCCGCGACCGCCTGACCAACAGCCACAACGGGCAGCGCCCACGATCAGCATCAAAGCCGAACCCGCCGGTACTCCACCGGCGGGTTCTCGCTTGTCCCGGGCACGAGATTCCCGGCAGCACTCCACTCCCCGGCGGCTCACGACTTTCTGAGGTGCAACTCGTCCGGGGGCACGACCTCCCCGGGCTGCGACACGACTTTCCAGGGCTGCGACCGTCCGGGCGCACAACTTTCCTGGGCTGCAACGCGTCTGGGGGCGGCCTGCCGGGCCAACAGGCTGCGCCTCGGCCCAGACCGGTCCGCACGTAGCCCGTACGGAATGAGAAGCGCAAGGAAAAACCCGCCGTGACCAGCACGGCGGGTTTGCCTTCAAGGACCAGCACGGCGGGTTTGCCTTTGATGGCCGGCACGGCGGGTTTGCTCTTGCAGCAAGGAGCGGGTCAGACGACTACGCTCACCAGCCGCCCGCTCACGACGATGACCTTCTTCGGCGGACGCCCGGCCAGAGCCTCCACCACCGACGCCAGAGCCGCCTCGCGCACCTCCGCCTCGGCGGCGGTGGGTGACACCTCGACGCGCGCCTTGACCTTGCCGTTCACCTGCACCGGATAGGTGATCGACTCGGCCTTCAGCTGCTCCGGGTCGGCCACCGGGAACGGCGCGTAGGCCAGCGTGCCCGCGTGGCCCAGCTTGGCCCACAGCTCCTCGGCCAGGTGCGGCGCGAACGGCGACAGCATCAGCACCAGGGGCTCGACCGCCTCGCGGGACACCGTGGGCAGCGGGGTCAGCGTGTTGGTCAGCTCGATCAGCTTGGCGATGGCCGTGTTGAAGCGCAGCTCGTCCAGGTCCTCGCTGACGCCGGCGATGGTGCGGTGCAGGTGCTTGCGCACCGCCGGCTCCAGCGGCTCGTCGCTGACCCGGGGCGCCCCGGACTCCTCGTCGACCACCAGGCGCCACACGCGCTGCAGGAAGCGCTGCGACCCCACGACGGCGCGGGTCTCCCACGGGCGCGAGACGTCCAGTGGGCCCATCGCCATCTCGTACACCCGGAAGGTGTCGGCGCCGTACTGCTCGCACATCTCGTCGGGCGTGACGACGTTCTTCAGCGACTTGCCCATCTTGCCGTACTCGCGGATGACCTCGACGCCGTTGAACAGGTACTTGCCGTCGCGCTCGGTGACCTCCTCGGCGGGCACGATGACGCCGCGGGCGTCGCGGTACGCGTAGGCCTGGATGTAGCCCTGGTTGAACAGCTTACGGAACGGCTCGAACGACGAGACGTGGCCCAGGTCGTACAGCACCTTGTGCCAGAAGCGGGCGTACAGCAGGTGCAGCACCGCGTGCTCGACGCCGCCGACGTACAGGTCGACGCCGCCGCAGTCGCCGTCGCGCTGCGGGCCCATCCAGTAGGCCTCGTTGTCGGGATCGACCAGGGCCTTCTCGTTGTTCGGGTCCAGGTAGCGCAGCTCGTACCAGCAGGAGCCGGCCCACTGCGGCATGGTGTTGGTCTCGCGGGTGTACGACTTCAGGCCGTCACCCAGGTCCAGCTCGACGTTGACCCAGTCCTTCTTGCGCGACAGCGGGGTCTCGGGCTCGCTGTTCGCGTCGTCCGGGTCGAAGGTGCGCGGCGAGAAGTCGTCGACGTCGGGCAGCACGACCGGCAGCATCGAGTCGGGCAGCGCGACCGGCAGGCCGGTCTCGTCGTAGACGATCGGGAACGGCTCGCCCCAGTAGCGCTGCCGGCTGAACAGCCAGTCGCGCAGGCGGAACGTGGTCGCGCCGCGGCCGTGGCCGTGCTGCTCCAGCCAGGTGATCATGTCGGCCTTGGCCTCGACGACGCCCTTGCCGTCCAGCCAGTCGCTGTTGATCGCCACGCCGTCGCCGGTGTACGCGCCCTCGAAGTCCTCCGGGGCCTGCACCGTACGGATGATCGGCAGCTCGAAGACCTCGGCGAACGCCCAGTCCCGCTCGTCCTGGCCGGGCACCGCCATGATCGCGCCGGTGCCGTAGCCGGCCAGCACGTAGTCGGCGATGAAGACCGGGATGCTCGCGCCGTTGACCGGGTTGGTCGCGTACGCGCCGGTGAAGACGCCGGTCTTCTCCTTGCCCTCGGTGCGCTGCTCGTCGGTCTTGGCCGCGGCCTCGGCCCGGTACGCAGCGATCGCCTCGGCCGGGGAACCGTGCCCGCCGGTCCACTTGCCGTTCGTCGACGACGGCCACGCGGCCGGCGTGATCCGGTCGACCAGCTCGTGCTCGGGCGCCAGCACCATGTACGTCGCCCCGAACAGGGTGTCGGGCCGCGTGGTGAAGACGGTGATCTTGTCGTCGCCGACCGGGAAGTCGACGTGGGCGCCCCGCGATCGGCCGATCCAGTTGCGCTGCATCATCTTGACCGGCTCGGGCCAGTCCAGCGTGTCCAGGTCTTCGACCAGCCGGTCGCCGAACGCGGTGATCCGCATCATCCACTGCTTCAGGCTGCGCTGGAAGACCGGGAAGTTGCCGCGCTCGCTGCGTCCGTCGGGCGTGACCTCCTCGTTGGCCAGCACCGTGCCCAGGCCGGGGCACCAGTTGACCGGCGCCTCGCTGACGTAGGCCAGGCGGTGGTCGTCGATCAGCCGGCGGCGCTCGACGGGCGACAGCTCGGCCCAGCTCTTCCCGGGCGCCGGGCGGGTGCCCGCCTCGAACTCGCTGATCAGCGCCGAGATCGGCCGGGCCTTGCGCACCTGGGGGTCGTACCAGGAGTTGAAGACCTGCAGGAAGATCCACTGCGTCCACCGGTAGTAGTCCGGGTCGGTGGTCGAGAACGAGCGCCGGTCGTCGTAGGCCAGGCCCAGGCGGCGCAGCTGGTTCTTGTAGCGCTCGACGTTGGCCGCCGTGGTGACCGCCGGGTGGGTGCCGGTCTGCACCGCGTACTGCTCGGCGGGCAGGCCGAACGCGTCGAAGCCCATCGGGTGCAGCACGTTGAAGCCGGCCATCCGCTTGTAGCGGGTGTAACTGTCGGTGCCGATGTAGCCGAGCGGGTGACCCACGTGCAGGCCCGCACCCGACGGGTACGGGAACATGTCCTGGACGTGCAGCTTGGGCGCCCCGGCCCGCGGGTGCCCGGGGTCGGCCAGCTCACCGGCCGGGTTGGGCGCGTGGAAGGTTCCGTTCTCGGCCCAGTAGGCCTGCCAGCGCGGCTCGATCTCGTTGGCCAGCGCGGCGGTGTACCGGAACTTCGGGGTCTCTGACTCGCTCATCGTCGGCATCCGTCTTCTCGTCTATTGGTGGCTGGGCACAAAAAAACCCCTCACGCAGGAGGGGTCGCCGTGCTGGTCCGCTAGAGGCGGGAGCAGCACGGCCGGCTAAGAAGCAGGAAACGCCGAGCCATGGATTGCATGATACCGGTCGCCGCCCGAGAGCGGCGACCGGTATCTGAGCCAGCTCGCTACGCCGCCGGTCCGTAGACCGACAGTTCGGTGCTGTCCAAGAACACGCAGCCGCTGACGGTCGGCGGCTGGCCGGCCGGGCAGAGGCCCGCGTCCTGACCCTGCGTGGTCAGCATCGTGTAGCGGACGAACTGGATGCCGTCGCCCGTGCCCGCGGCCAGCGCGACCGGGGTGGGCGTGACGGTGCCGACCGGGAAGGTGCCGCTCGCGGCGACCGCCCACGTCGTGCCGTCGACCGAGGTCTCGACACGGTAGCCACCGGTCGAGGCGGTCTCGTCGTCACCACAGGTGGCCGACGGGTTGATCACCAGCTCGGACACGTCCACCGCGCCGGAGAGCCGGATCACGGCGTTCTGTCCCTCCGGGGCCACGTCGGAGCCCCAGCCCGCGATCTGCGACTGGTCGATCAACTGCGCCGGGCCACAGCCGAACGGCGTGTAGTCGGGCCCGGTGAAGCTGACGATCCCGGCGCCGCCCGAGGAGCCCGCCCAGTCCTTGCGGACCGACCAGTTCTCGGTCTTGGTGCCCGAGTTGATCGACAGGGTCTTCACGACGATGTCGTAGCCGGCGCCGCGCGCGAACACCTTGGCGTACGTGCCCGGGATGATCCCCGGGATCGAGTACGAGCCGTCGGCGGCCGTGGTGGCCCGGTAGTCACCGGCGAAGCCGGAGGCGTGCCCGCCGAAGGCGACGGTCAGACCGGCCACGGCAGCGCCGGTGTCCGAGTCGGTGGCCTTGCCCTTGAGGGTGCCCCGCGGCGTGTTGGCCGACGGCGGCATCGAGAAGTCCTCGACCGGCTGGGCGTCGTCGCCGTCGATGGCGGCGGCGAAGTAGCCCATGCCCCGCTTGGCGAAGACCTTCCAGATCGCCTTGGCGTTCTTGCCCTTGTCGACGACCCGGTCGGCGGCGAGGATCGAGTTGCGCATGTCCAGGAAGGACGGGTTGGACGGGGAGAGCTCCATGCCGCGCGTCACGATCGACTGCGCGGTCTTGCTGCCGACCGCCTGCCGCAGGTCCCACAGGGTCTGCGCCCAGATCTCACCGTCGGCGTGCACCTCGGGGCCACCGCCGTAGATCTTGCCGTAGTCGCCGTAGGTGAAACCGCCGGCGCCCGCGCCCGGGGTTCCCGCGCAGTTGGCCGCCGTCGAGCCGACGGGGCAGTCCAGAGCCTCGTAGCGGATCGTGCCGCCCGCGGTCCAGTACTTGCCGATCAGCACCTCGCCCGCCTTGGCGGTGTCCTTCTCGAGGCCCTTGGCCACCAGGTAGTCCCAGGCGTAGAAGTCGCTCCACGCCTCACCCATCGCGCCGCCCTGCTGGCCGCTGAGGGTCGAGTTGCCGTCGGCGTCGACCACCAGGCGGTTGGACAGACCGTGGGTGTACTCGTGGAACACCACGTCGGCCTCGTCGCCGGTGTTGGCGGCGACCGAGGCGGGGCCCGGACTCAGCAGGTACATCTGCATGACCGGCGGGATGCCGTCGGGCGGGGTGTTCATGTTGGCGTTGTCGACGTGGTTCGGGTCGGGCAGGCCGTCCGCGGTGTTCGCGCCGTCCATGGCCTGGCCCTGCACGGCGTCGCCGTCACGCGCCTCGAAGTTGCCGGCGGCCCGGGTGAAGCCGATCGGGCCGGCCTTCAGGTGGTCGTGGAAGGTGCCCAGCAACGCGAACAGCTGCACCGCGTTCTGCTTGCGGTTGGTCTGCCACGAGTTGGGCGTCTCCGGGTCCCACGAGCAGGGGTACGCGTCGGAGCAGAGGCCACCGACCTCGTCGTTGAAGTCGACGAAGGGGTAGTTCCACTTGCGGACGCCGGAGGGACCGACCTCTTCGGACGCGTCGGGCAGGTCGTTGTCGTTCACGTCGGACCAGACGTGGGCGACGTTGCCGCTCAGCACGCGCGCGTTGTTCGGCAGCCAGCCCTTGCCGGTGATGTCGACCGGCTTCTGCTTCCCCCCGCGGGCGGCGCCCGGGTAGTTCTCCCACACGTCGGCGGTGTCATTGGCAACCGTGCTCTTGCGGTAGAGCACCTCGCCGCTGGCCGCGTCGATCACGTGGACGTAGCCCTCGTCGACGACGATCGTCTGCCAGGCCAGGCGCGGGCCCGACGCGGTCTGGAACCAGACCTTCTTGGCGTTGCCGTTGTCGGCGAACACGGTCTTGGCGCCCTCGGTGCCGGTGACCTTGGCCGCGGACGTGCCGAACACGTCCTTGACCGCGGCGGCGCGGGCGGCCGAGGCGGACAGCTTCGCGGCGCCGGCGGCGGCGGGGAGCGACTTCAGCGGCGCCCCGTCGACCTGCACCAGACGGCCGTCCTTGGCCACGTGCGCCTTCAGGCCGTTGCCGAAGACGGGCACTCCGTCGGCCACCTGCACCCAGCTGAGGTGGTGGGTGCCCTCGATGTCGACGTAGTCCTGACGCAGCTCGAGGCTGGCCAGGTCAGCGGCGTCGAGGCCGAAGACCTCGGGATGGGCCCGGATGTAGTCGAGCGCGATCTTCGCCGGCTTCTTCTTGCTCGGCCCGGTGAGGAAGCCGTCGAGCTTCGCCACCCGGCGCGGGGTGCCGGTCGCCCGGTCGATGTCGACGATGCCCTGGACGCCCAGGGAGTCACGCAGAGTGTTCACCGCGGAGCCGGAGGGTGCCGGAACGGCGGCACGGCTCAGGGCGGCGGTCGGTGCGGCGGCCGCGGCAGCGGCCAGGTTCTGGCGGGAGTCGTAATCGGCTCGCCGCTGCGACTTGCTGTCGGTCGCCCCCGAAACAGCCCCGGGCAGCGGCGCGGCCTGTGCCTGCGCCGGCAGCAGCGATGCCAGCAGGATGACACCCGCGGCTGCCGCCCCCAACCGCCGGGTCGCGGACGGTACGGATAACGGTCTCAATTCAGCCCCTCTCGACCGGGCCTCACTGGTGAGACCCGTCGATGGCTGACTCTGGTTGCTGATCGGCAAATATAACTAGAGCGATGTCTGATTCTTTACCTATCCGATACACCTGTCCGGTTGACGGTTGTCGAATCAGCCCGGCGGCCGACCTCGGCGAGTTGCTGTGATCGGGCTAACCTGTGGTGACGGGGCGGAGCGCTCAGCCTTTTCGGTGATCTTTCGCCCCCGCGCCCCAGGATGGGCGCGCATACATACCTGGAGGAGGCCCGTGACAACCCCGACCTGGGACGAGCCCGGTGGACCGATGCCGAGCGACGAGTTCCGAGCCGCGACGTCGGCCATCATGACCAACATCGAACAGGTCATCGAGGGCAAGGGCGCAACGGTCCGGCTCGCGCTGGCGGTTCTGCTGGCCGAGGGCCACCTGCTCATCGAGGACGTGCCCGGTGTGGGCAAGACCAAGCTGGCCAAGGCGCTGGCCCGGTCCATCGACTGCTCCGTGCGCCGCATCCAGTTCACGCCCGACCTGCTGCCCAGCGACGTGACCGGCGTCAGCGTCTACAACCAGGAACAGCGCGACTTCGAGTTCCGGCCGGGCGCGGTCTTCGCGAACCTGGTGGTCGGCGACGAGATCAACCGCGCGTCGCCCAAGACCCAGTCCGCCCTGCTCGAGTGCATGGAGGAGCGGCAGGTCACCGTCGACGGCACGACCTACGAGCTCCAGGCGCCGTTCATGGTGATCGCGACGCAGAACCCGATCGAGATGGAGGGCACGTACCCGCTGCCCGAGGCCCAGCGCGACCGGTTCACCGCCCGCATCGCCATGGGCTACCCCGACCCACGGGCCGAGCTGGCCATGCTCGACGGGCACGACGCGCACGACCCGCTGAACGATCTGCGCGCCGTCACCGACGCCGCACAGGTGCGCCGGCTGATCGCCACCGCGCGTGACGTGCACGCGGCCGAGGCCGTCCAGCAGTACGCGATCGCGCTGGTCACCGCCACCCGCGAGGCGCCGGAGCTCCGGCTCGGCGCGTCCCCGCGGTCGACGCTCCAGCTGATCCGCACCGCGAAGGCGGTGGCGGCGCTCGAGGGCCGCGACTACGTGCTGCCCGACGACCTGCAGGCGCTGGCCGTGCCGGTGCTCGCGCACCGCATCATCCCCACCGCCGACGCGCAGCTCAACCGGCGCACGACCGACGCGATCGTCTCCGAGATCGTGCACCGCCTGCCGCTGCCGCACGACCGCAGCCGCTCGCCGTACGACACCCGGAACAACAGCGGCGGTCCCACCAACCAGTACGAGCCTCGGGGGCGCTGAACATGCGGGAGGCCCTGCGCGGCCTGACCACGCGCGGCCGCTCCTTCCTGGCCGCGGCGGCCGCGGCCGGCATCTCCGCGATCATCCTCGGCGAACGTGACCTGCTGCGGGTGGCGATCCTGCTGGCCGCGCTGCCGTTGCTGGCCGCCGCGTACGTGGGCCGCAGCCGGTACAAGCTGGCCTGCACCCGTTCGCTCGACCCGGGCCGGGCTCCGGTCGGCTCGAGCGCGCGGGTGATCCTGCGCCTGCAGAACATGTCCCGCCTGCCCACCGGCACGCTGCTGCTGGAAGATCGGCTGCCGTACGCGCTGGGCAGCCGCCCCCGGGTGGTGCTGGAACGGCTCGGCGCCCACCAGGCGAGCAGCGTGGCCTACACGGTGCGAGCCGACGTGCGGGGCCGCTACCCGATCGGCCCGCTGGTTATCCGGCTGACCGACCCGTTCGGTCTGTGCGAGCTGACCCGCTCGTTCCCGAGCGTCGACCGGCTCACCGTCATCCCCCAGGTGGTCACGCTTCCGGCCGTCCGGCTGGCCGGCGAGTACGCGGGCACCGGCGACAGCCGCGCCCGGTCGGTCGCCGTGCACGGCGAGGACGACGCCGCCACCCGCGAGTACCGGCGCGGCGACGACCTGCGCCGGGTGCACTGGCGCTCGACGGCCCGCACCGGCGAGCTGATGGTGCGCCGCGAGGAGCAGCCCTGGGAGAGCCGGGCCACCGTGGTGCTCGACACCCGGGTCTACGCCCACCGCGGCGAGGGGCCGACGGCCAGCTTCGAGTGGGCCGTCTCGGCCACCGCCAGCATCGCCATGCACCTGCGGCAGGCCGGCTACAAGCTGCGGCTGGTCACCGGCTCGGGCATCGACATCGACGCCGCCGAGGTCACCGGCGAGGGCATCATCCTCGACAGCCTCGCCGACGTGAAGCTCGCCCAGAACGGCGACATCTCGACGCTGGTCGAACAGGTCCGCCGCCGCTCCGACGGGGGCCTGGTGATCGGCATCTTCGGCGCCCTGACCGTGCCCGAGGCCGAGCTGCTGTCCCAGCTGCGCGGCAACGGCGCGACCTGCATCGGCTTCGCGATCGACAGCTCGACCTGGGTCAACCTGGCCCCCGGCGAGCGGCAGGAAGCCGACCGTGAGCATTCCGCGGCGGCGCTCGCCCTGGTGCACAGCGGCTGGCGCTCGGTGCCGGTCGTGCACGGGTCGACGCTGCCCGCGCTGTGGCCGGCGGCGGCGCGGGGCTCCAGTGGCTTCGCGTGGCGCGCGGCCATGGCCGAGACAGTGAGTGGAGTGAACCGATGAGCGGCCGGCGCCGTCTCGGGCTCGTCGCGGCGGGGGCCACCCTGCTCGCGGCGGCGCCCATCTCGTCGATCTTCGACAGCTACACGTGGCTCATGCAGTGCCTGCTGACGGTGGGCCTGATCGCCGGCGCCGCGGTCGGCGCCCGGACGCTGCGCTTCCCGGCCTGGGCCCAGGCGCTCAGCATGATCGTGGTGCTGCTGTTCACGCTGACCTGGCTGTTCGGAAGCGGTGAAGAGTTCCTCATCCCGACGCCGTCCACGTTCAGCCACTTCGCCGAGCTGTTCACCCAGGCTGGGCAGGACACCCGCTCGTACGGCGTGCCCGTGCCCGACCGCGACGGCCTGCTGTTCGTCACGGTGCTCGGCATCGGGTCGGTGGCGATCGCGGTCGACCTGCTGACCGTCGTGGCGCGCAAGCCGGCCCTGGCCGGTCTGCCGATGCTGGCGATCTACTCGGTGCCGGTCGCCGTCTACGTCAACAGCGTCCCGGTGCTGCCGTTCATCGTCGGCGCCGCCGGCTTCCTGTGGCTGCTGGTCAGCGACAACATCGACCGGGTACGCCGGTTCGGCCGCCGCTTCACCGGCGACGGGCGCGACGTCGACGTGTGGGAACCCTCCCCGCTCGCCTCGGCCGGGCGCCGCCTGGGCGCCGTCGGCGTGGTCGCGGCCGTGCTGCTGCCGCTGCTGGTGCCGACGATCAGCGGCGGGCTGCTCTCCCAGCTCACCCAGAACGGCGCCGGCGTGGGCGTGGGCACGGGCAACGGCAGCGGTGGGCGGATCAACCTCTTCGCCTCGCTCAGCGGTCAGCTGAGCCAGACCGAGGTGGTCGAGCTGGTGCGGCTCAAGACCGACGAGAGCACGCCCTACTACCTGCGCTTCGGCGTCGCCGACCAGCTCACCGACAACGGCTTCGGCAGCACCACCCCGACCGGCGAGAACATCGCACAGGGCCTGCCCGACCCGCGCACCGGCACCGCGGGCGGGTCGTTCGCCGAGCACCGGGCCGAGGTTCAGGTCAGCGACAAGCTGCAGCAGGGCATGCTGCCGGTCTACCAGAACACGGTGGGGCTCGACGGGCTTCAGAACGGCTGGTACTTCGACGACAACCAGCAGGTCGTCTACTCGAACCGGCGGTCGACCAAGGAGCTGACCTACAACTTCGAGTACGTGCGGGCCCGCTACACACCGGCGCTGCTGCGCCAGGCCGAAGAGCTGAACCCGGACGACCCGATCGTCCGGCGCAACACCAGCCACCCCGACGACGCGGCCGTCGCGGCGCTGGTCAAGCAGCTCACCGCGGGCAAGCAGACCGAGTACGACAAGGTGCGGGCGCTCTACGAGCACTTCTCGACCAGGAACGGCTTCACCTACCGGCTGTCGACGCAGCCCATCGCCAACAGCTCCGAGATCGCGTCGTTCCTCGAGACCAAGGTCGGTTACTGCCAGCAGTACGCGGCGGCGCTGGCCTGGATGGCGCGGGAGGCCGGCATTCCGGCGCGGGTGGCGTTCGGCTTCACCCGGGGCGAGAAGGACGGTGACACGTACGTCATCACCAACCGCAACGCCCACGCGTGGACCGAGGTCTACCTGAAGGGCTTCGGCTGGATCCCGTTCGACGCCACCCCGGCCGCGAACGTGCCCGGCGCGGCCCGGTCCGACTTCGCGCCCGACGTCGACCTGCCGGTGCCGTCCAGCACGGCGTCGGAGTCGGCGGCAGTGCCCGACGCCGACCCGTCGGCGGCCGCGGGCGGCGTGGAGCGGCCCGACCGTCCCGACTTCAGCGACCAGAGCGCATCCGGTTCGTCCGGATCGAACGCGGGTGTCCTTTCGAGCACCGCGCTCGTGGTCATCGGCCTGGCCGCGCTGCTCCTCGCGCTGCTGCTGGTGCCGGCCCTGCGAAGGGTGCTGACGCGGCGGCATCGGCACGCGGTCACCGTGCCCCGGCAGCCGAAGGTCACCTCTCTGGAGGGCCCGGCCGACATCGTGGTGACGGCCGAGACCGTGAAGGCCCGGGCCGACGCGCACGCCGCCTGGGACGAGCTGATGGACACCATGGTCGACTTCCGGATCCCGATCGACCCGACCGAGACGCCCCGGGTCACGGCCCAGCGGCTGGTCACCGACGCGGTGCTGCTCGAAGAGCCGGCCGCGGCGGCGACCCTGCTCGGCACGGCGGAAGAGAGGGCACGGTACGCCCGCAAGCCGCTCGAGGGCGGCGAGCTGACGGTGGCCCTCAACCGGGTGCGCAAGGGACTGGCCCGGTCGGCCAACCGGCGGACGCGGATCGTGGCGGTCCTGATGCCACCGTCGGTGCTGATGCGCTGGCGGCTGGGCCTGGCCGAGGCGTCGGCCAGGCTGGTCACCGCCAGTGGCCGGGTGCGCGACGTCCTCGCCAAGGCCAGCCCGCGCCGGCTGCTGCCGCATCGCGGTCGCTGAAACCTGCGGTTCCCCGATGCCGCTCCCTCCTCGCGAGGGGGCGGCATCGCTGCTTCGGGGGCGCGGTCAGACTTCGCGTATGTCGTGGGCCATGCGGCGGGAGGCGGCAAGAACCTCGTAGGCGCGGGCGATAACGGCGTCCCGGCGGCTGACCGGGCTTGTCCGGGGGTGCGCCGTCGCGCCGGACGGGCCGCGGCGGTGACCGCTCAGGGCGGCGAAGGTGCCGGTGTCGGCCAGCACCTGGGCGACGGCCGGGCTGGGGTGCAGCAGGCGCAGGGTGCGGCCCTGCACACGGGCGTCTTCTTCGCAGTTGACCAGGGCGTTCACGACGGCGGCGTCGATGAACGTGACCCCGGCGACGTCCAGCGCGACCGCACGGTGCCCATCGGCGAACGTCGCCTCGACGAACCCGATCAGGGTGTTGCGATTGTCGCGGTCGAAGGCGCCGCGGGCGGACAGCAGCGCGTCACTGCGGTTGGAGTTGGTCAGGGCGATGGTGCCCTGCGGTGTCGGCGTTTCCTCGGCGTCCATGCCATCCCCTGCCCGGCGAGCTGGCCTGCTTCCACCGTTCATCGTTACCCGGATCGGCCGAAGGGACTACACGCGAAGCGAATTTGGCACGTGAGGAAAACCCGACACACGAAAAAGCCCGATGGCGGCCTGAGGCCGCCATCGAAGAGCTTGTGCAGGTGCCGCGGCTGGGGTTGCTGCGTCCCCGGTCAGCCGCGGGCCTGTTTGTCGGTCAGCGGTGACCTTCGGGCCGCTGGCGCCAGCGGTCCTCGAGGCGGTCGAGGAAGCCTGACTTGCGGGTCTGGCGGGTGCGGCGCGTGGCGGTGCCACCGACGGCCTGCAGGTCGGGAGCCGAACCCTTACGGCGCGACTGCATGGCGAACGCGGCGGCGCCCAGCATGACAACGAAGCCCGCTACGCCCAGCGGCGTCGTGCGGCTCACCGTGCCATAGACGACCAGCGCTAGGCCGAGAACGATGACGAACGCGGCGACGAGGAGCCGGCGTCGCGCGTGAAAACGCGGGTCGCTGGCCCGCACAGCCGAGGCGAACTTGGGGTCCTCGGCAAGCGACCGCTCGATCTGATCGAACAGCCGCTGCTCGTGCTCCGAGAGCGGCACGGCATTCCTCCCCGGGCGCAAATCCAACCCCCCAGGCGGGGTCGGGGTAACACTAAGGTAAGTGGCGCGGGACAGCCGTCGGCTGCCTTACCGAGCAAGTCTACGAGGGGCTTGGCGGGTCGGAAAGCGGGACGACCGTCGAGTGCGGGTGATTTTCGGTTCTGCGCAGGTCGCTTCGTCCCAAAAGACTGGCCGGAGAGAGCCCGGCCGGGCCGAAACGGGCGACGACAGCGTCGCGCGCGGCCTCCGCCTCGCGCCAGCCACGTTCCGGCTCACCCAGGCTGAGCTGCCGCGATGTGGTTGCGGCGGGCGTGAGCCCCTCGACCCGCACCCCGACGAGGCGAATATGTTCGCGGGCGCCGAGCGCGGTGAACATCGACCAGGAAATCTCAAATATCTCGCGGGCAACATCGGTGCTCGTGTGCACCGTGCGCGACCGGTTGACCGTCCGGAAGTCGGCCAGACGCACTTTGATCGCCACCGTCCGGCCGACGACGCCGGCCGCGCGCAGCCGGGCGCCGACCTTGTCGGCCAGGGCGAGCAGGCTCTTGCGGATCACCGCCGGGTCGGCGACGTCGGTGTCGTACGTCATCTCGGCGCCGATCGATTTCTCTTCCCGTTCCGGGCTGACCCCGCGCGGATCGCGCCCCCAGGCCAGCTCGTGCAGGTGGACGGCGGACGCTTCGCCGAGGGCGCCGCGCAGCATGCCGACGGGCGCGTGCGCGATCTCGCCGACGGTCGTCAGGCCGAGGCGGCGCAGGGTCTCGGCGGCCCGCTCGCCGACGCCCCACAGCGCGTCGACCGGCAGCGGGTGCAGGAACTCGAGCACCAGCGCGCCCGGCACGACGATCAACCCGTCGGGCTTGGCCCGGGTGGAGCCCAGCTTGGCCACGAACTTGGTCGGGGCGACGCCGACCGAGCAGGTGAGCCGCTGCTCGTCCTGCATGCGCCGCCGGATCAGCCCGGCGATCTCGGTGGGGCTGCCCAGCAGGCGCCGGGCGCCTGCCACATCGAGGAACGCCTCGTCGGACGAGAGCGGTTCGACCAGCGGTGTCACGTCGCGGAAGATCGCCATGACGGCCCGGGACGCCTCGCCGATGGCCGGCCCGTCGACCGGCAGAAAGACCCCCCGCGGGCAGAGCGCTCGCGCGCGGGCGGTGGGCATGGCGCTGCGCACCCCGAACCGGCGGGCCTCGTAGCTGGCCGAGCTGACCACCCCGCGCGGCCCCACGCCACCGACGATGACCGGCCGGCCGCGCAGCTCGGGCTGCGAACGCACCGCGACGGAGGCGAAGAACGCGTCCATGTCGACGTGCAGAATCGTGCAGCCCGCGTCATCGGCGCCCGGGCCGAAGCGCGGGTCGCGCCCCTTCGGCACCGCCTGGCTGCGTCCCACGTCAGGAGGCTAGCCCGACCCCCCGACAAAAACGGATCGCCACCGCTGAGCGCGTGTTCAGCGGGCGATGAGCAGGGGGATCTCCATTTCGGCGGCGGTGACTGAGGCGTGGTAGGCGATCAGGCGGCCGACCGTCGGCGGCTCCCAGCCGCCGGCCAGGGCGATCGTGCGGCCCTGGCAGATCACGGCGATGTCGCCGATGCGGTCGCGGTGGTCGGCGGGCACGGGGCCGAACCAGCCGGCGTCGATGGCTTCGTCGCGAGTGAGGACCCACGCCGCGTTGCCGAAGACGCCGCGCCAGGTGGCCAGCACGTCGTTCAGGGCGCCGGGGGCGGTGTAGAGGTAGCGGACGCGAGGCTCTCCGGCGACGCCGATCACCCCGTTGCGCAATTCCGGAATGTCAGCCATGTCGAAACGTGCGTCAGCCGGCACGTTGAGCTGGCCGTGATCGGCCACCACCAGCAGGGCGGATCGCGGTGGCAGGCCGTGCACCAGCCGGTCGAGCAGCGCCTCGACGCCGCGGGCGGCCTCCCTCCAGCGGGGTGAGTCGACGCCGTCGCCGTGACCGTAGTGGTCGAGATCGGCGTGGTAGCCGTAGACGAGGGCCGGGCCGGTCGCGGCGGCCAGGGCCGCGAGCATGCGGGCGGCCAGGGCGTCGTTCGCGGGCGCGTACGCGGCGCCGCGATAGGCGGAGACCGTCAGCCCGCTGCCCTCGAACTCCGGCTTGCTCACCACGGTCACCTCGAACCCGGCCGCTGCCGCGAGCTCGAACCGGGTCGGCACCGGCTGCCACTGGGCCGGGTCGGGATCGTGCTTCCACTGGATGTGATTGAGCACCCGTCCGTCCGGGCGCTTCGTGGTGAAACCGAGGATGCCGTGCGCGCCCGGCGGCACACCCGTGCCGAGCGTGACCAGGCTGACCGGGGTGGTCGACGGGAAGCCGGCCGTCAACGTGCGTCCCCGCCCGGCCATCTCGGCCAGGACCGGGGCGTACGGGGTGATGATCGGCAGTTGATGGACCCCGAGCCCGTCGACGAGCAGCACCGCGATGCGCTCGATGCCGTCGAGCTCACCCCGCAGACCCAGCACGTCGTGCGCACCGGGCACACCGAGCACCGCTGACACGCTGGGCAGCACGTCGGCGAGACTGCCCGACCCGTACGCGGGCCGCACCGGCTCCAACGCCGACGGCGGCAGATGATCGGCCGGCACGACCAACGGCTCAGCGGTCACGACGCCCACCCGCCGCACGCGCCTGGGCGGCGGCCGGCGCGGGACGTCCCGGGGCGAGGCGAGGCGGTCACGGCTTGCGGGCGAAGAGGTGCAGCTGGGAGGCGATGTCGCGGAACGGCGGGCGGGCGGACAGCTCGAGTTCGAGGTCGAGCAGCGCCTGCGGGTCCTCCTCGACGACGGCTGCCGGCAGCAGGTCGGCCAGGACGCGTACGCCATGGGTCTGTTCGATCGTCAGGCCGGCCGTGGTGAGCAGGGCCGTGGCGCTCTCGGCGTCGTACCGGCGGCGCAGCGTGTCACGCGCCCCGGCGCGGCCCTCGGGGTCGGCCGCGACGGCGCCGGCCGCCCGCAGGTGGCCGTTGATCGCCCGGCCCAGGATGGCCGCCGCCCGGCCCGCCACCAGCACGCTGACCGCGCCGCCGGGCCGCAGCGCCCCGGCCATGGCGGCCACCACGCCGGCTGGGTCGTCGACGACCTCGAGCACCGCGTGGCAGAGGATCAGGTCGACGCTGCCCGGGGCGACCAGCCCGGCCAGCGCGTCGCCGTCGCCCTGCACCGCGCGGATCCGGTCGGCGACCCCGGCATCGGCCGCCCGGCGGGTCAGCGCGGCCAGCGCGTCGGGGCTGGCGTCGACGACGGTGACGGTGTGTCCCGCCTCGGCCAGCGGAACGGCGAAGCCGCCGGTGCCGCCGCCGACGTCCAGCACGGTCAGCTCACGGTCGGCGTGCCGTTCCAGCTCGCGGCGCAGCACCGCCCAGACGGCGGCGGTGCGGGCGGAGACGAGCGGGCGCGCTGTCCGCGTCGATGCGTTGTCCACACGGGCAGAGTAACGGCAGCCGGGTGCGGGTTTCAGAACCGGAACAGGTCCCCGGTGGCGCGGCGCATCTCGCAGGTGTTGCCGAAGCGGTGCGTCCAGCTGACCTCGCGGCCCCGCCAGGCGCCGCTCAGCGTGGCGGTGACCGGCTTGTAGAGCAGGATGCAGGCCGTGGTCGTGCGCTTGATCCGGCTCGGGTCGCCGCCGGCCTGATCGAGGGTGGCGCAGGCCTGCACCGCGCGGGGGTGGCCGCCGCCGGGCGGGTCACAGGTGAGCTTGACCGCCATCGCGAAGCCGGCGTCGGCCATGTAGCTGACGGTGAGGTTGTCGGAGGTGGGGCGGGGTGGGAAGCCGTAGGTGGGCGGCGGGTCGGGCACGGGTCCGATCAGCGCGGCGGCCAGAAGAAGCGGAAGCATGCCACTAAAGGTACAAAATAGGGCGAAGCCACTGTTCAGCGGAAGTCCCGAGATGCGGGCGACACCGGCGGGGTGAGCGCCTCGAGCCGGTCCGCGACCAGGTTGAGCACGCCCTCGGCACTCTCGAGCCGGCCGCGCACGATCAGCGCCGAACTGGTGCGGGCCACCCGCCGGTAGCGCTGCCACAACCCCGGGGAGCAGGTCACGTTCAGCATCCCGGTCTCGTCCTCCAGGTTCACGAAGGTCACCCCGCCCGCGGTCGCCGGGCGCTGCCGGTGGGTGACGATCCCGCCCACCCGGATGCGGGTGCCGGCCTCGACCCGGCCCAGCTTCGAGATCGGCAGGGCGCCGGCCCGGTCGAGCTCGGCCCGCAGGAACTGGGCCGGGTGCGTCTCGGGCGACAATCCGGTGGCCCAGACGTCGGCGACCAGCTCGTCGACCGCGCTCATGCCGGGCAGCATCGGCGCGTCGGTGCCGGTCACCGTGCCGGGCAGGCGGTCGGGCCGGTCCTGCGCGGCCGCGCCGGCGGCCCACAGGGCCTCGCGCCGGGTGAGGCCGAACCCGGCGAAGGCGTCGGCCGTGGCCAGGGCCTCGAGGTGGGTCGTGGAGCATCCCGTACGCCGGGAAAGGTCGGTCATGCTGCGGTACGGCCCGTTCGCGCGGCGCTCCTGCTCGATGCGTTCGGCCAGCTCCTCGCCGAGCGTGCGAATACTGGCCAGACCCTGCCGGACGGCCGGGCCACCCAGGCCCCAGGCGTGCGGCGGCTCGTTCTTGAGGGCGCCCCAGCGAGTCTTCGGCGTCGACTCGAGAGTGGCCTTGGCGTCGCTGCGATTGATGTCGGGCCGGCGCACCTCGACCCCGTGCCGGCGGGCGTCGTCGACCAGCGACTGCGGCGAATAGAAACCCATCGGCTGGGCGTTCAGCAACGCCGCGCAGAAGGCCGCCGGGTGATACCGCTTGAGCCACGCGCTGGCGTACACCAGATAGGCGAAGCTCATCGAATGGCTCTCCGGAAAACCGTAGTTGGCGAAGGCGGAGAGTTTCAGGAACAGGTCGTCGGCGAGCTCACCGGTGATCCCGTTCCCGGCCATCCCCTCGTACAGCCGCCTCTTGATTTTCTCCATCTTCTCGACCGACCTCTTCGAGCCCATCGCCCGCCGCAACTGGTCGGCCTCGGCCGGGTCGAAGCCGGCCACGTCGATCGCCAGTTGCATGAGTTGCTCCTGGAAGAGCGGCACACCGAGCGTTTTCTCGAGCGCATTGCGCATCAATGGATGCGGATAGGTGACCTCCTCCAGACCGTTCTTGCGCCGGATGAACGGGTGGACCGAACCGCCCTGGATCGGGCCCGGACGGATCAGCGCGACCTCCACCACCAGGTCGTAGAACACTCGCGGTTTGAGCCGGGGCAGGGTCGCCATCTGGGCGCGGCTCTCGACCTGGAAGACGCCCACCGAGTCGGCCCGGCAGAGCATCTCGTAGACCTCCGCATCGGTCAGGTCCATGGTGGAGATGTCGAGGTCGGAATCAATCATTTCGTACGCGTATCGCAGCGCGGAAAGCATGCCGAGCCCCAGCAGGTCGAACTTGACCAGCTCGATCACCGCGCAATCGTCCTTGTCCCACTGCAACACCGTGCGGCCCGGCATGCGCCCCCATTCCACCGGGCACACCTCGATGATCGGGCGGTCGCAGATCACCATGCCGCCCGAGTGGATGCCCAGGTGGCGGGGGAAGTCCTGCACCTGGTTGGCGAACTCGACGACCTGGGCCGGGATGTCCTCGACGTCGACCGTGGCCACGCTCCCCCACCGGTCGATCTGCTTGCTCCAGGCGTCCTGCTGGCCCGGCGAGAACCCGAACGCCTTGGCCATGTCGCGCACCGCCGACCGCGGCCGGTACGAGATGACGTTCGCGACCTGGGCCGTGTGCTCGCGGCCGTACTTGCGGTAGACGTACTGGATGACCTCCTCACGCCGGTCCGACTCGATGTCGACGTCGATGTCGGGTGGGCCGTCCCGCTCCGGCGCGAGGAACCGCTCGAAGAGCAGGTTGTTCGCCACCGCGTCCACATTGGTGATGCGCAGCGCGTAGCAGACCGCGGAGTTGGCGGCGCTGCCCCGGCCCTGGGCGTAGATCTTCTGCTCGCGGCAGAAGCGGACGATGTCGTACACGACCAGGAAGTAGCCGGGGAAGCCGAGCTCGTCGATCATCCTCAGCTCGTACTCGATCTGCTCGTAGGCCCGGGGATGCGCCTGGGGCGGGCCGTACCGGTCGCGGGCGCCGCGCAGGGTGAGCTCGCGCAGCCAGGTCATCTCGGTGTGCCCCTCTTCGGGGATCTGAAAGTCGGGCAGCCGCGGCGCGATCAGGTCGATGTCGAACGCGAGGCCCTCACCGAACATCGCGGCGTTGTCCACCGCCCCCGGATAGGCCGCGAACCGGCGGGCCATCTCGTCGCCGCTGCGCAGGTGGGCGGTGCCGGCCGCGGGCAGCCAGCCGTCGATCTCGTCGAGGCTGCGGCGCGAACGGACCGCGGCCAGGGCGGTGGCCAGCCGGCGGCGCGCCGGGGTCGCGTAGTGCACGTTGTTGGTGGCCACGACCTCCAGGCCGCGGCTGCCGGCCAGGGCGAAGAGGGCGTCGTTGCGGTCGTCGTCGTACGGGTCGCCGTGCGAGGTCAGCTCGACCGCCACGTTCGGACGGCCGAACAGGGCGACCAGGCGGTCGAGTTCGGCCGCCGCGTCGTCGACGCCCCCGGTCGCCAGCGCCGACGGGACCGGCCCCTTCCGGCAGCCGGTGAGGATCAGCACGTGGTCGCGCAGCGTTTCGGCGATGTCCTCCAGATCCCCGTACTCGGGCTTGCCCTTCTCGCCGCCGGCCAGCTGCCCGCGCGACAGAACAGCGGCCAGGCGGGCGTACCCCTCGTGGCCGTGGGCGAGGGCGAGCAGGTGGCGGCCCTCGGGGTCGGCCTCGCCGTTCTGCGGCTTGCTCAGGTCGAGCGACAACTCGGCCCCGAAGATCGTGGGCAGGCCGAGTTCGCGGGCGGCCTGCGAGAACCGCACCACGCCGTAGAAACCGTCGTGGTCGGTGACGGCGAGCCCGTTCAGACCCAGGCGGGCGGCCTCCTCGGCCAGCTCCTCGGGGTGGCTGGCGCCGTCGAGAAAGCTGAAATTCGTGTGGCAGTGCAGTTCGGCGTACGGGGTGACCCGCTCCCGGCGCACCAGAGCGGGCGCCTCGTACGGTTGCCGCTTGCGCGACCAGGCCGGCGAATCGCCCCCGTCCCCGTCGACGGCGAGCGGGTCGACGACGGGGTGCAGGCGCCGCTCTTCCCGGCCCCCGCCGGAGAGCGTCTTCTCCAGCTCCGACCAGGACATCTTCGGGTTATGGAAGCCCACAGCTCCGCCTAGTCATAGATCGCCTCCACGGCCCAGTGACCGGCGGCCAGACTCAGCAGCAGGGCACGGCCGTCCGCCAGAACCACCTGGAAGCGGGCCCGCCGCCGCGACTCGTCCGGGGCCCACCAGCGTTCCTCCACCGGCCACGGTCCGGCCCACCCGGCGATGGCGACCGGGTGAGCGCGCTCGACGACCAGGGCGGCCGGGGCGCCGGTGAGTTCCAGGCGGGCGCTGACTCCCACGAGGTCGCCCTTGTCGTCGAGCACCACCGCCGGCAGCGGCCGGGTGGGCACCAGGGCGGGCGCGGGCTTGGGCAGCCGGCCGGGCCACGGCGGCAGCACAGGAGGCTTGGCCGCCCGCTTGCGACGACGGCCGTCGGCATGTTCCTGCTCCTCCGCCCCGGTGATCGCGAGCGTGGGCTCGGTGTGAGCGGCCAGCACCGGATGGGTCCGGACGCCGGGCACCGGATCGGAGTGGGGCGCGGCGGGGCGGTGGGGGTCACGTTCGTCGCCCCACGGAACCAGGCGGATCTGGTCGTCGGCGTTGCGCCCGCCGCTGAACACGGGCGTGACCACCGAGTCGGGGCCGAGCAGGCCCTGCACGCGGCTGAAGGCCCGATGTGCCCGCTCGCGGTCGGCCCCGGCGTCACCCCAGAGACCCGGCTGGAGTCCGAGGTGGACCAGCACGCCGTCCGGGACCAGGCGCAACCGCACCAGGCCGGCGGTCGGGCGGGCGGGGGCGCCGCGGCGGGCGCCGGTGAGCCAGCCGTCCAGCTGCCAGCGAACCCGTTCGGCGATCGCGGCCGCGGTCAGCATGCCGTCGTGGCGCCAGACGCGGTGCAGCTCCTGGCCGTTCGCGGTGACCGCCTCGATGCCCAGGCGGGTGCAGGCCAGCCCGTGCGCGGCCAGCTTGTCGTGCAGCCGCTCGGCCAGCGCCCGGCCGGCGAACGCGGCCACGTCCACCCGTTCCAGCGGCTCGTCGTAGGTCTCGGCGACCTCCAGGTCGGGCGGCGGCCGGCGCACCGCGAGCGGCCGATGGTCGAAACCGGCCGCGAGCCGGTGCGCGAGCGCCCCGTCGAAACCGAACCGGGTCAGCACGTCCCCCGCCGGCAGCGCCGCGAACTCGCCCAGCGTCTTGAGGCCGAGCCGCTTGAGCAGGTCGGTCAGCTCGGGCCGCTCGATGGCCTCGACGGGCTGCCCCCGCAGGAAGCCGGGCGTCCCGCCGGGCGGGATCACCTGCCCGCCACGGGCCGCGAGCCCCGCCGCGAACACCCCTTCGGCGATGCCGACCTGGCTCTCCACTTCACACGCCTGAGCGACCTGCTCGACTATCCGCTCGGCCGCGGCCTCCTCCCCGCCGAAATACCGGGACGGCCCGCGCGCCGAGAGCGCCAGCGCCCCCGGCCGGATCACCTCGACCCCGACCGCCACCTCCTCGACGGCGGCGACAACGGCTTCGAAGGCCCGCGCGTCCCGCCCCGGATCATGCTCGACGGCGACAACCTGCGGGCATCGGCTCTGCGCCTCCCTCCTGCGCAGACCCCTTCGTACGCCCTCCCGCCGAGCCGCCTCCGAACAGGCGATCACCCGGTTCCCGAGCAACACGATGACCGGCTGCGCGGCCGGCGTGCCCAACACGATCTCCGCCGCGACCACCGGCCAGTCCGGGCACCAGACCACCATGGTCCGCCCACCCACACTCTCCGCCCCCACCTCACATCACCGCCGGCCGATTCCCCCGGCGCTCGGCCTTTTCGGCCTTCTCCACCGGAAACGCCAGCACCCGCCCACCATCCACATCAGACGCGACCGCCGAACCCGTGCCCGGCCGCACCGGCTCGTCCGTTGCCGTCCCCGCAGACAGCGGCAGCTGCGAAACAGCCCCTGCCGAAACGGAGGCCGGTCGCCGACGATCCGCGCTGGCCGCTGGGGACAACGGCCGTTGCGACACAGAGCCCGACCGCTGACGATCCATACCTGCCGCCGGAGACAACGGCCGCTGCGAAACAGCAGCAGCGGGAACAGAAGCCGGCTCCGCACGATCCGCGCTCGCCGCCGGCGACGCTGCGGGAACGGAGGCCGACGCCAGGTGATCCGCGCTCGCCGCCGGGGACGACGGCCGCTGCGGAACGGTAGGTCCGTGAATGGCGGCCGGCCTCGGGCGATCCGCGCTGGCCGCTGGAGATGAGGGCGGTTGCGGGGAATCTGTGGGGACGGGGACCAGGTGGGGACGGGCAGGAATGTCCACCGTGGACTGGTTGGCTGGGGTCGGGCCGGTGGGTGGAGGCAGGGTCAGCGGGCGGATCGTGACGCCCGGCATCCACATGGTCACCTCCTTGGGGCGGGCCGCGGCGCCGCGGCCGCGGGCCAGCACTCGCACCTGGCGGCGACGCAGGCGGCCGTGGCCCTCGTCGAGGCCTTCCCAGCGGCCCTCGAGGACGCGCAGGGTCACGTCGGCGCCGGACCAGTCGCCGTACGGCACCAGGACGCTCCCCCGCTGGCGGGCCCGCGCCACCAGGCGGGAGGCGATGGATGCGGAGACGCCGCCGGGCACGGCCAGCACGATGACGTCGACGCCGTCGATCAGGGCGGCCACCACGGTGGGCCAGTCCGGGCCGGGGTCGGGCACCAGGGCCAGCCGGTCGAGGGCGATGCCGCTCTCGGCGGCGGCGATCGCGCCCAGCGAGGGCACGCCGACCACCGCGCACCAGGAGCCCGTCCGGGAAGCCTCGGACAGCAGGGCCAGCAACAGGGACGTCCCACCGGCGGCGGTGGCGGACTGCCCGGCGGACACCGCCACGGTGCTGCCGCGACGCAGCCCATGACCGGGCAGCAACGAGCTCAGCTCGGGCACCACCGGAAGCGTCCGGTGGAGTCCCGCCGTCTCCGTCTCACCCGCCGCCCGAACCAGTTCAGCAAGGGCGGCCGCACCGCTGATCATGCGTCCCGCCATGTGTTGCCTCGCTCTGTTGCTCAGTTTCCCGCCCGCTCGACACGAGCCGGCCCCGCCTCGGCCGCCCTTCCCGATTCGCCCGTCCGCCCTCCCGCACCTGAAGCCCGCCCCGCGAAACCACCACCCGCGCACGAACGTCACCGTCCGCCGAACCAGACCTGAAGAACGGCCCGCGAAACCACGACTCGCACACGAACATCACCGCCCTCCGCGAAACCCGATCCAAGGGCCGACCCGCGAACCACACGAACATCACCGCCTTCCGCAGAACCGGACCTTCCCGATCACTACGCCGCCGTCTCGGCGGCTCACCGCCGCGACCGAGCAGCGCCGGAACAATCAACGCCCGTCCGTCGGAAGCCGGGCAGAGCCAGGCCGATCACTACGCCACCGCCGCCCGGCGCGGCATCAGCGGCTCGCCGCCGAGAAACGAGCGACGTCGGGCGCTGCCGAGTCGCGTCGGTGGCAACGGTGAAGTGGCACGGCGGGCTCGACGACGGGACGCTCGCCGAAGTGGGTGGCGAGCGCTCTCGCCGGGGTGTCGCCGGCGGGGAAGCGGGAGGGTCGTCAGGCAGCCGGTCAGGCGGCCAGCGGGGGCTGGTAGGTCAGGCCCAGGGCGGACTCGACGACGGCCACGAACTGTTCGGCGGCTCGCAGCAGGTCGTCGGCCTCGCGGGGGCTCACCACGCGTGGGATGCCGGCCTCGGCCGCGGCGCGCTTGGAGGCGCCCAGGGCGAAATAGTTGGCCCACTCGCCGAAGTCGGGCGCGACCAGCACCAGCAGGGACCAGACGCTGGTCACCCGGCTGCGGCGGCTGGCCGGAGCGGGACGGGCCCGGGCCGCGAGCACGGCGGCCGCGGCGCGCAGGGCGGCCAGGTGGGCCGCGGCGTAACGCAGGCCGTCGGGGCCGGTGCGCGCCGCCTCGGCCAGACCCTCGCGGGCGATGGTCAGCAACTGGGCCGGGGTGCGCTGGGGCAGCATGTGCGCCGGCACGGTGGGTGCGTCGGCCCGGGCGGCCGCAGTCGGCGCGTGCGCCAGCCCGGGAACGACCGGGCTGGGAACAGCCACGCCGGGAACAGCCGGACGGGGCGCAGCCTGACGAGGCACGGCCAGACCAGACGCGGCATAACCCGGCGCAGCCTGAGCAGACGCGGCATAAGCCGGCGCAGCCTGCCCAGACGCGGCATGGCCAGGGGCGGCATGACCGGGTGCGGCCGGGCGGGGCGTGGCCTGATGAGGCACGGCGTGGCCAGGCGCGGCCGGACCGGGAGCCGAGGGGGCCGTGAACGCCGGGGCGCGCGCGGGTGTGCGGGCCGGGGCCGGGCCGGAGGCCGACGGGCCGGGGCGGGTGGCCGGGGCCAGGTCGGGAGCCGGCCAAAGGCTTGGCGCTGTGTGGCTCGCCATCTGTTTCTCCTCGCGTGTCTCGCATCCGACGTTCCGGGTCGAACCGAGGCGTCTGCGGAGGAAGGCGCAGCAGCCCGTGGTGGTGACCGGCCGGGTGTGAAGCTTCCCCACACCACACCCGGCCGGACCTGCCGGCGGGTCCGTCGTCCGCCACCCGGGGGTCGGGGGCAGCGGACGACGGTCCTGCCTTGTCTGAAGGCGCCGGGCCCGCGAATGCCCGGAGCCTTACGCGTGGCACTTCGCGGGTGCCACGCTCGGGAGCCGTGCCGCGAAACACCGCTCCCGTCGCCAGCCCGGAGGCTCGAACCTTCAAAGTTCGAAGGTGTTCGAACATCCGTTCTAACTACGAAGAAGACTAGCACTGACGTACGACAAAAATGCAAGACGACGAGGCCGGCCACGGCCGGAAGAGTTCACACTGTGATGACGACCTTGGCCCGGGCGTGCTCCTCCTCCAGGTAGCGGATCGCCTCCGGCACCTCGGCGAGCTGGTAGGTGCGGTCGATGGCCGGGGTCACCCGGCCCGCCTCGGCCAGCTCGCGCAGCCCGGCCAGCAGCTCGCGGCTCGGCGATGTCGCCGGCACCACGATCCGCGGGCCCGAGCGGGACAGCCTGGCCGCGATCTGCGCTCCGATGATCAGCCGCATCGGCCCGAACAGCCGGGCCCGCCCGCGGGACGTGCCCCCGCCCGAGAGCACCAGCACCCCGTCCGGCGCCACCACCCGCCGCAGGTCGTCCAGCGACCGGTTCCCCACCAGGTCGAGCACCACGTCGAAGCGGCGGCCGAGCCGGGTGAAGTCGCTCCCGGTGTAGTCGACCACCTCGTCCGCCCCGAGCGAGCGGACCAGTTCGACGTTGCGGGGGCTGCACACGGCCGTCACCGAGCCGCCGAGCGCCTTGCCGATCTGGACGGCGAAGGTGCCAACCCCGCCCGAGGCCCCGTTGATCAGCACGCTCCGGCCGGCCCGCACCCGGCCCACGTCCCGCAGCGCCATCAGGGCCGTCCCGCCCGCCAGTGGCATCGCCGCCGCTTCGGCCCAGCTGAGCCCGGCCGGCTTGAACTCGATCTCGTCGGCCGCGGCGCAGACGTATTCCGCGAACGCCCCGTGCGCGTCCCCCAGATCGCCGTACACCTCGTCGCCGGGCCGGAACCGGTCGACCCCGGCGCCGACCGACTCGACCGTCCCCGCGAAGTCGGTGCCCCGGATCCGGCGCCGCGGCCCGCGCGGGCCCATCACCGCGGGCAGCATCAGCCGCCCCAGCACGGGGTCGCCGCGCATCACGTGCCAGTCGCGGGCGTTGATCGAGGCCGCTCGCACGCGCACCCGCACCTCGCCCCGGCCGGGCTCCGGCTCGGCCACGTCCTCGAGCACCGGAACGCCGTACCTCTTCTGATAGATAGCCTTCATGGTGCTCAGCGTGCCGATCGCGGGCCGCCGGCTCATCGGAGCGGAGGCCGGAGCAGACCCGGCACAAAGAAGGAGCCGCGCCGACCCAAAGTGCTAGAGCTCATCCGGTGGATCACGCGGGAGCGAGGCGAGGTCCAGGTCGTGATCCACGGATAAGCCCTAAGGACGGCCGGGGGCGCGGCCCGTCTCGTAGGCCCACATGGCGATCTCGACCCGGTTGCGAACGATGAGCTTGGCCATCAGCGAGGTGATGTGGGTCTTCACCGTGCTCAGGCTGATGTGCAGCCCGGACGCTATCTCGGCGTTGGTGCGGCCACGGGCCACCAGCGCCAGCACCTCTTCCTCGCGGTCGGTCAGCGGGTCGACCGGTTGCGGGGGCGGACCGGACGGGCCGGTGTCGGCGAACGCCTTGAGCAGGCGGGTGGTGATGCTCGGAGCGATCAGGGCGTCGCCCCGGGCGGCGGCGTGCACGGCCTGGCTGAGCAGGGCGGTGCCGGCGTCCTTGAGCAGGAAACCGCGGGCGCCGGCGCGCAGGGCGGCGTAGACGTGGTCGTCGAGGTCGAACGTGGTGATGACGACGACGGCCAGCGGATCGGTGACGGCGGGGCCGGCCAGGCGGCGGGTGGCCTCGATGCCGTCCATGCCGGGCATGCGGATGTCGAGCAGGCACACGTCGGGGCGCAGCCGCTGGGCCAGTTCGACGGCGCGGCGGCCGTCGGGGGCCTCGCCGACGACGCGGATGCCGGGCTCGGCGTTGAGGATCATGACCAGGCCGGTACGCACGATCTCTTGATCGTCGGCGACGACCACCCGGATGTCATCGGACATTCAGGCTGCCGCCCCGGTGCGCGGCAGCGCCGCGCTGACCGTCCAGCCGCGCCCCGGGCCGGGACCAGCCTCGCAGGTGCCGCCGAGCAGACCGGCCCGCTCGGCCATGCCGGCCAGGCCGAACCCGCCGGCCGCGGAGGCCCGGGGGGCCTCGCCGTCGTCGCTGACGTGCAGGCGCACCAGCGAGCCGTCGGCGGCCACGCGGACCGTGATGCGGCTGGCGTGCCGGGCGTGCCGCCGCGCGTTGGTCACCGACTCCTGCGCGAGGCGGTAGATGGCGGTGCCGACAGTGGCGGGCACGTCATCCAGGTCGCCGGTCACTTCGACCGAAACCGGCAGACCCGACGGCGACGGCCCGGCCAGGCCGCGCAGTTCGGCCAGGCCGGGACTGGGCGACAGGTCGCCGGCCTGAGAGAAGCGCAATGCGCCCACCATCGTGCGCATCTCGGCCAGGGCGCGGGTCGCCTCGGCCTCGATGACCCGCAGCGCCTCGACCGCCGCCTCGGGCTGCCGCTGGGCCACCGCGATGCCGGCCTGGGCCCGGATCGCCATGGCCGAGACGTGGTGGGCCACGGTGTCGTGCAGGTCGCGGGCCAACCGTTCGCGTTCGAGCAGCTTGGCCTCGCCGAGCCGGCGCTCGAGCAGCCGGGCGCGGTAGCGGAACGTCGTGGCCAGCGCGAACGCCGCGATCATGGCCACGAACCCGAGCAGCATGTCGGAGACGCCGATGTGGCCGAGGGCGGCCGCCACCGAGATCTTGGCGAAGATCAGCGCGGCGCCGGCCAGCGCCTCGCGCCCGGAGCCCCAGCGGAACAGCGCGTACGGCAGGATCAGCAGATAGGCCAGCGTGCCGTTGCCGGGATCGCCCCAGAACAGGCAGACCAGGAACGCGATCGCGACCATCAGGAACGGCCGACTGCGGCGCCACAGCAGGGTGGGGGCCAGCACGAGCCCGAGGATCATGCCGGACCAGGCCGAGGTCAGCACTCCCTCGAGCACGGTGGCCACGACGACCAGGCCCAGGAGCACCCAGTCGCGCCGGACGCGGGTCGGCACGCCAGGCGACCGCGGCTCGAGCCACACCGAGAGCCAAACCGAGCGCCACGCCGAACTGAGAGTCTCGCGCACGCCACGATCGTACGAAGGAAGCCCGGAAACCGGACCCGCCTAAAGTACTACTCGTTTCTCGAAGGCGAGCTGGTTGTACGGCGACGAGTCGTCGGACGGCACCTCGCGGTAGCCGCCGGCCCGGTAGAGCGCGATCGCCTCCGCGAGAACCGAGTGCGTGCCGAGCCGGATCGACGTGATGCCGTGCCCGGCCGCGTCCTGTTCGAGCGCGGCCAGCAACCGCCGTCCCAGTCCGAGCCCCCGGGCGTCCGGGCTGACCCACACATGGCGGATCTCCGCGACCGGCCCGCTCCCCTGCCACAGCCCGCAACCGACCGGCCGCCCGTCCTCGCGGGCCAGCAGGAACGCGCCCCCGGTGAGAGTGAGAGCGCCGGGCGCGATCAGCGCGGCCGGGTCGTAGCCCTCGGGAAAGCGCAGGTCCAATTCCACGGCGTACGCCTGCAGGCACGCGCGAGCCGGAGGCGCGTCATCCGGCTCGGCCTCGATAGTGATGGTGGCCAGGCGCGTCAGGCGCCGCACCTGCCCCTGAGCCTCGAGCAGCCGCTCCCGCTGCGCCGGAGTGAGCGGATCGAGCAGCGCGGCCACACTCTCACGGGAGCGCGCCTCGAGGTCGGCCCGTTCGCGCTGCCCGGACTCGGTCAGCACGGCTGTCCGCACCCGGCCGTCGGTGGGGTGCGGTCCGACCGTGACCAGCCCCTCGCCGCTGAGCGAGCGCAGCAGCCGGCTGAGGTAACCGGAGTCGAGCCCGAGCCGGGAACGCAGCTCGCGCAGGCCGGCGCCGTCGCCGATCTCGAAGAGCAGCCGCGCCTCGCCGAGCGGACGCCGCTGCCCCAGGTAATGATCGTTGAGCACGCCGAGACGCTGAGTGTAGAACCGGTTGAAGTCACGCACGAGTTCGATCTGATCCACAATCTCTGACCTTAGTCAGAGAAAGCCTTGGGAGGAACCATGAGCCGGACCGTCGTCGTGACCGGAGGCAGTTCGGGCGTCGGGCTGGCGGCCGCCGAGCAGTTCGCGGCCGCGGGCGACCGGGTCGTGCTGGTCGGCCGCACACCAGCACGCCTCGACGAGGCCGCAAAGCGCGTAAGCGCCGACAAGATCCTCAGGGCAGACTTCGAAGACTTCGATCAGGTACGCGATCTGGCCGCCCAGATCAAAGACGTCTGCCCGAGGATCGACGTCCTGGCCAACAACGCCGGCGGCATGGTCGAGCACTACCGCCGTACGAAGGACGGCTTCGAAGCCACCATCCAGGGCAACCACCTGGCCCCGTTCCTGCTCACCCACCTGCTCCGCGACCGGCTCACCGGAGGCCGGGTGGTCAACACCGCCTCGCGGGCCCACATGCGGGCCGCCCCCGACCCCGGCGATCTCGTCGGCGACCCGGCCCGGTACCGCGCCTTCCCCGCCTACGGCGCGGCCAAGACAGCCGACATCCTGTTCGCCGCCGAGGCCGCCCGGCGCTGGCCCGAGATCACCAGCGTTTCGTTCCACCCGGGTGTCGTCCGCAGCAACTTCGGGGCGGGCAAGGCGACGCGGTTCTTCTACAAGTACGCGCCGTTCCTGGTCACGCCGGAAAAGGCGGGCGCGCTGCTGGTCTGGCTGGCCACCACCGGCAACGTGCGCAACGGCGCCTACTACGTCGGGCACGAGGTCGCCAAGACCGCGCCCTACGCGAGCGACCCGGCCGCCGCAGCCGCGCTCTGGGCCGCCAGTGAAGAGGCCACCGGCGTACGGGAATAACGGAAACCTGAGAAACCGAGGGCTTGTTCACCTGCCCCTGCCGCCGGGGCCTGCGGAAACGTACGGTCACGCCTCGTGCGGAAGACGGCGGCCCTCACTCTGCTCATCGTCACGGCACTGTGGACGGTGGGCCTGGACGACGCGCCCACCGGCCCGGCCGCGTGGGGGCGGCTGGCCGCGCTGTGGTCGGCCGACCTGCTGCTGATCCAGGTCGTGCTGATGGCCCGCATCCCGTGGGTCGAGCGGGCGTACGGCCAGGACACGCTCGCCCGCCGGCACCGGTGGACCGGCTTCGCGTCGTTCCTGCTGTTGGTGGCCCATGTCGTGCTCGCCGTCACCGCGTACGGAACGAGGGCCCCGGACCCGGGGATGCTGTGGGCCTACGTGGCTTTCGCCGCTTTGATCCTGGTCGTGGTCACCTCGGTGCGCCGCGTGCGGCGGCGGATGCGCTACGAGTCGTGGCACCTGCTGCACCTCTACGCCTATCTGGGCGTCGGCCTGGCCCTGCCGCACATGCTCCTGCTGGGCAGCGACTTCCGCTCGCCGGTGGCCCGCGCCTACTGGTGGAGCCTGTACGCGATCGCCACGGGCTCGGTCGTCGTCTTCCGCCTCGGGCTGCCGGTGTGGCGGACGCTGCGGCATCGGCTGACCGTCGACCACGTCGACCCGGAGGCGCCCGGCCTCGTCTCGGTCTATCTGAGCGGGCGGCGGCTCGACCGGTTGCCGGTCCGTGCCGGGCAGTTCTTCGTCTGGCGCTTCCTCGACGGCCGGGGCGGGCTGCGCGGCCACCCGTTCTCGCTGTCCGGGCCGCCGCGCAGCGACAGCCTGCGAATCACGGTGAAGGTGGTCGGCGACGGCACGTCGCGGGTCGCGGCGCTGCGGCCGGGCACGCGGGTGCTGATCGAGGGCCCGTACGGGCGGATGACCGCGGCCGCCTACGCCGGCGGGCCGGTGACGATGCTGGCCTGCGGCACCGGGGTGACGCCACTGCTGGCGCTGCTCTGGGACCTGCCGTACGCCCATGGCCGGGCCACCCTCGTCTACCGCACCCGGCATCCGCACGAGGTGGCATTCCTCAATGAACTGGAATGGCTGGCCGAGCACCGCGGCGTACGCCTGGTGCCCCTGGTCGGCCCGCGCGCCGAGCCCGGGTCGTGGCTGCCCGCCGAGTACGCCGACTACGACGACGCCCAGGCGCTGCGGTCGCTCGCCCCCGACCTCGCCGGCCACGACGTGTACGTCTGCGGACCGGACGCCTGGGCCGCGTCGGTGTTCCGGGCCGCCCGCGCGGTGGGCGTACCCCCGGCCCGCCTGCACCGGGAACGGTTCGGGTGGTGAGAATGGGCTGATGAGGGAACACCCCAACGTCATCGCCGTGCAGGACGCATTGGATGCCGCGGGCGCGCACACCGCCGACGACGCCCCGTCCATGGTCATCATCTTGGACTCGGCCGCGCACACCGCGGCGGCGGCCGCCGAGGCGCTCTGCATCGAGGTCGGCCAGATCGCCAACTCGCTGATCTTCGACGCCGACGGGGAACCGCTGCTCGTGCTGACCTCGGGCGCGCACCGGGTCGACACGGCCAAGGTCGCCGCCGGCCTGGGGATCGGGAAGCTGCGGCGGGCCACGCCCGAGTTCGTCCGCGAGCACACCGGGCAGGCCATCGGCGGGGTCGCTCCGCTCGGGCACCCCAAGCCGGTCCGTACGCTCGTCGACACCGCGCTCGAGCAGCACCGCGACATCTGGGCGGCGGGCGGGGTGCCGCAGGCGGTCTTCCCGATCACCTTCGCCGAGCTGGTGCGGGTCACCGCCGGCACGCCGGCCGACGTGGCCTGACCCTCCGATGCCGATCACGCTCCATGTCTGGCGGGTGCCGCGGCGCCGGGTCGTGACCGCCATGTTCCGCCTGGCCTTTCCGGGCCCGCACCGGACGTCGTTCGCCAAGTTCCTGGGTACGGCCGATGGCTTCCGCCCCGGTGACGCCGATCTGACCCGATATGCGGCCGTGACCGTGAGCGACGATCCCGTCATCCTCCCCAAGTGGGACAGATTGGCGGTCAGTTCGGCCCGCATAGACCTGACGCCCCTGCACAGCCGGGGCACCTGGTCCCGACAAAAACCCTTCGAGTCGGATAGATCGCCCAGCCGGGGCGGCATGGTGCTGGCGCTCACCCGGGCCCGGTTGCGCCCGACCCGGGCCGCGGCGTTCTGGAAGGCCATCGCCCCGGTCGCCCCGGAAGTCGATCAAGCGCCGGGCCTGCTCGCGCACTTCGGCATCGGCGAGGCGCCGATCGGCTTCCAGGGCACGATCAGCGTGTGGCGCGATGCGGCGGACCTGGCCCGATTCGCGTACCGTCAGCCGGAGCATCGCGCGGTGATCGCACGGACGCCGACCGATGGGTGGTACGCCGAGGAGCTTTTCGCCCGATTCGCGGTCGACGAGATCTCGGGCGACCGCGACGTGCTCGGCTGGAACGTAAGAGGGGCGTGACTCGACGATGAGGCTCGTGGCGTGGCAGCCGGACGACCTGCTGCGGCGGCTCGACGACGTGGTGAGCGTCTACGGCGAGGCGATGGGCTACCGCAAGGAGCTGCTGCAGACCCGGCGCGGCTACATCGGCGCCCATGTGCGCCGGGCCGGCTTCCGGGCCGTCGCGACCCTCACCACCGACGGGCGGCTCGCCGGTTTCGGCTACGGCTACACGTCGGGCTCCGGCCAGTGGTGGCACGACCAGGTGCGTTCCCAGCTGGGCGAGGACGACCGGCAACGCTGGCTGACCAGCTGCTTCGAGGTCGTCGAACTGCACGTGCGCCCGGCGGCACAGGGCCACGGCGTGGGCGCCCGCCAGCTGCGCGCGCTGCTGGCCATGGCCGACGGGGAGACGGTGCTGCTCTCCACGCCCGAGGCCGACGAGCAGAAGTCGCGGGCGTGGCGGCTCTACCGCCGGTTCGGCTTCGCCGACGTGCTGCGCCACTTCCACTTCCCGGGCGACGAGCGGGCGTTCGCCATCCTCGGCCGGGATCTGCCTGTCGTCGAACGCCCCGCGGAAGACGCCCCCGGCATTGTCGGTATCTAAAGCAATGCTTCAGTCCGTTTTGGGGCGGCGGGCGGGGCGGTCGGACTGGCCGTGGGCGCTGCTCGGGGTGCTGGTTCTCGCCCAGATCTGCTATCCACTGACTTCCGGCGGGACGCGGGCCGCGTTCACCGTGGCCACCGTCGTGATCGGTTACCTGTTGTCGGTCACGCACGCGCTGCTCAGCCGCGGGCCGCGGGCCGCGCTCGCCCTGGTCGGCGCGGCCACGCTGGGCGGCTTCGCGGTCGAGGCGATCGGCGTGGCCACCGGCTTCCCGTTCGGCACCTACGTCTACTCGGGTCAGCTCGGGCCCAAGCTGCTCGGCGTCCCGCTCATCATCCCGCTCGCCTGGACCTGGATGGCCTGGCCGGCCTGGCTGGCCGCGCAGCGCCTGCCGATCGCCCGCTGGGCCCGGGTCGGGGTAGCCGCGTTCGGCCTGGCCGCCTGGGATCTCTTCCTCGACCCGCAGATGGTGGCCGAGGGCTATTGGCGGTGGCTCTCCCCGACGCCGGCGCTGCCCGGCGTGCCCGGCATCCCGGTCGGCAACTATCTGGGCTGGCTGGGCTTCGCGGTGGTGCTGATGACCGCGCTGAGTCACTTCTCCCGCGTGCACGAGCCGCGGCCCGGTGACGCTCCCATGCTGGGTCTCTGGTTCTGGACGTACGCTTCGTCCGTGCTCGCCCACGCCGTCTTCCTGAGCCTGCCCGCCTCGGCGGCCTGGGGCGGCGTGCTGATGGGGGCGGCCGTGCTGCCCGTGGCCATTCGCCTGCTCATCCCGGCCCGGCCCGGCGCGGACCTCCGCCGGGTACGGCCGTGAGGTGGCTGGCGTTGCTGCCGTGGGCCGCCCTGACCGCCCACACCGCCGTGAACGCCCTGCTGCTGCGCCGGCCCGGTCCGGCGGCGGCGTCGAGCGAGCGGATCGCCGTGCTTCTCCCCGTGCGTGACGAGGCGGAACGGGTCGGCGCGTGCCTCGAGTCGTTGCTGGCCCAGCGGGGCACGCCGGATCTGACGATCTACGTGCTCGACGACGGCTCGACCGACGGAACCGCCGAGGTCGTACGGTCGCTGGCCGGCGACCTGGCCGGCGACAAGGTGCGGCTGCTGACGGGGGCGCCGCTGCCGGACGGGTGGCTGGGCAAGCCGCACGCGTGTCAGCAGCTGGCCGACGCCGTGGCGGACGCCGGCGTGCTGTCGTTTGTGGACGCTGACGTGGTGCTGGAACCGGAGGCGATCGCCGCGGCCGTCGCCGAGCTGCGCCGGGCCGGGGTGGGGCTGCTCTCGCCGTACCCGAAGATCACCGGCGCCGGGCGGCTGGTGCAACCGCTGTTGCAGTGGTCCTGGCTGACGTTCCTGCCGTTGCGGGCGATGGAACGCTCGCCGCGCCCGTCGCTGGCCGCGGCCGGCGGGCAATGGCTGGTCGTCGACGCCGAGGCGTACCGGCGGGCGGGCGGTCATGCGGCGGTGCGCACCGAGATCCTCGAGGACATCGCGCTGGCCCGCGCGGTCAAACGCACCGGCGGCCGCATCGCGCTGGCCGACGGCTCGCGGCTGGCGACCTGCCGCATGTACGACTCGTGGGCCGAACTCACCGCGGGCTACACCAAGTCGCTCTGGGCGTCGTTCGGCTCGCGGTCCGGCGCGGGCGCCGTCGTGGTCATTCTGCTTTTTCTGTACGCTTTCCCGCCGCTCGCCACTGTGGTGCTGACCTCAGCCGGCGCTTCGTCATGGGCCGCGATCGCCTTGGCCACCTACCTCCTGGGCGTGACTGGCCGCGTGGTAGCCGCCCGAGCGACCGGCGGCCGCGCCTGGCCCGACGCCCTCGCCCATCCCCTCTCGATCGTGCTGTTCGCCCGCCTGGTGGCCCGCTCGTTCCGCCTGCGCGCCCGCGGCGGCCTGACCTGGCGCGGGCGGCCCGTATGAGCGACATCGTGGTGATCGGGGCGGGGGTCGGCGGGTTGACGGCGGCGGCCCGGCTGGCGGGTGCGGGACACTCGGTGACGGTTTTCGAGCGCTCCGGCGAGGTCGGGGGCAAGCTGGCCGTGTACGAGCGGGACGGGTTCCGCTTCGACACCGGACCCAGCCTGCTCACGCTGCCGCAGGTGTTCACCGAGGCGCAGCCCGACCTGGTGCCGCTCGATCCCGTGGTGCGGCACGTCTTCGCCGACGGCACGGTGCTCGACTCGTCGCCGGTGCACGCCGAGTTTCTCGATCGCATCGCGGCCGCCCTCGGCCCCGAGGCGGCGCGGGACTGGGACCGGTTCTGGCAACGCGCGCGGCGCATCTGGGACGCGTCGTGGCGGTCGGTGCTGCGCAAGCCCGTGACCGCGGCGTCGCTGGCCCGGCTGACGTGGCGGGTCGGCGACCTGGCGGCGATCGCGCCCGGCCGCTCGCTGCGTGCGCTGGGACGTCAGTATCTGCGCGACCCCCGGCTGCGGACGATGCTCGACCGGTACGCGACCTACACCGGCGCCGACCCGCGACGGGCGCCGGCCGCGCTCGCCGCCGTCCCGTACGCGGAGCTGGCGTTCGGCGGCTTCTACGTGCCGGGCGGGCTGGGGACGCTGGCCACGGCGCTGCGGGAGCGCTGCTCCGCCGCGGGCGTGCGGATCGTGCGGAACGCCGAGGTGCGGCGGATCACGACCGAGGGCGGGCGGGTCACCGGCGTACGGCTGGCCGGCGGGGAATGCGTGCCTGCGACCGCCGTGGTGTCGAATGTGGACGCGCTGACCGTCTACCGCGACCTGCTGCCGGCGCCGAAGCGGCTGGCCGGGCTCACCGACCGCAGCCTGGGCGGCTTCGTGCTGCTGCTGGGCGTGCGGGGCGAGACACCGTCGCTGGCTCACCACACCGTCTTCTTCCCGTCCTATTACGACAGCGAGTTCGACGACATCTTCGGATCGGCGTCCCGGCGGGCCCGGCCGGCCGGCGATCCCACGGTCTTCGTCACCCGGGCCGTCGACCCCGAGGTAAGTCCCGCCGGCTGCGAGGCCTGGTTCGTGCTGATCAACGCGCCGCGCCAGGGCACGGCGTGGCGGGCGGTGGACTGGCGGCGGCCGGGACTCGCCGACGCCTACGCCGATCATGTGCTCGCCGTGCTGGCCCGGCGCGGTCTCGACGTACGCGACCGGTTGCTCTTCCGCGAGACGCGCACGCCGGCCGACCTGGCCGCCGCGACGGCCGCACCGGGCGGCGCCATCTACGGCACGGCGGGTGGCCTGATGCGCCCGGTCAACCACGGCCCGGTCGAGGGGCTGCACCTGGTCGGCGGCTCGGTGCACCCGGGTGGCGGCCTGCCGATGGTCACGCTCTCGGCGCGGATGGTCGCCGACCGCATCGGCCCCGCCCAGGACTAGCGCGGGGCGTGGGCCGCCAGGAACGCCTTGGCGATGGCCGAGGACAGGTCGGCCGGGTTGGTGGCCGGGAACGCCTTGCCGCCGGTGGCCTCGGACATTGCGGTCAGGGCGTTCATGTCGACGTCGGGGCCGTAGCCGAGGGCGAGAACCGGCACCGGGCGGCTCGGGTCCTGCTCGGCGGCAAGCTTGGTCATGAACTGGGCCTGGGTCATCTTGAACGTGGACTCGCCGTCCTCGCCGTCGGTCAGCACCACGACCAGGGTGACCGTGCCGGGCGAGACCTTCTCCCGCATCTCGGCCACGCCGTCGAGCACCGTCTTGTAGAGCGGCGTGCCCGAGTTGTCGGCCGCCCGGTAGTCGACCATCGCCTTGGCCAGCGCCTGGCGGCGGGTCTTGCCGTTGACCGGCGCGGTGATCGGGCCGTAGGACACGACCTCTTTGTGCGGCGGGCTGGTCGGCGTCGGCTGGCCGAAATACCACATGCCGACGGTGGTGTCCTCGGCGAACAGCTCGGCCGCGAACCGGCCCGACTCGCGCAACAGTCCGGCCCGCGTGGTGGTGCCGCCACCGGGCGCCGTGATCTTCTTGTTCATCGAGCCCGACGCGTCGATGAGCAGCAGCACCTGGGTGCTGAGCGACTTGTACTCGCTCCACATCGTCGCCATGGCCAGCAGTTGTTTCGGCTGGGCGGGCAGCGGCAGCGTGTTGGGCAGCGGCGCCGGGCGGAAACCGGCCTTGGTGAGCGACGAGCGGGTGATCGCCGCGCGCAGCTGGGCGGTCAGCTCGATGTCCTGATTGTTCTTGGCCACGGCGAACGGGTAGTCGGCCTCGACCTGGCCGTCGGCCGGGAACGCGCCCTTGAGCTGGACGGTGTGCTTGCCCTGCTGGTAGGTGCGCAGCTGCTGCTCGGTGGTGGGGAAGACACCGACGTCGTAGACCACGCCGTTGGTGTTCCACTGCTCGGCGATCCGGGACATCAGCTTGGTCGGGTCGGCCGTGGCCTCGGAGAGCCGGCTGCGCAGGGTCAGCGCCCGCAGCTGGGCGATGCCGGCGTCGGGCGTGGTGCGGGCCATGGCCGCGTTGACGCCGTAGACCGAGAGCAGGCCGGTCGTGCTGGCCTGCGCGTCGGGCATGGTCACGGCGGGCAGCCGGCCGGCGGCCAGGGCCCCGGTGAGCTGGGCCCACGAGGTCTGGTCGCCCTTGGCGATCGACGTGGTCACCGCGACCGGGGCGGCCAGCATGATCGGCGAGTGGGCCAGCGGCTTGCCCTCGGCGGTGAAGGCGGCGCCGCCCGCGTTGGCGATGCCCAGCCAGACGCTGCTGGACGGGATCCAGACGTCGGGCTTGGCCGCGTTGGCCACGGTGAGGCCCGGCTCCTCGGCGACGACCTCGATGGGGTCGCACGGCTTGGCCGGGTCGTCGTCGAGCGTCTTGGCCGCGGCGCTCACCACCGGCGCGATTTCGGGGGCGGCGACGACCCGCAGCTTCACGCCGGGGCAGGTGGAGGCCGACGGCGAGCGCGCCGGGACGGCGGAGTTGGAGGTCGGGGCGGGATCGCGGGTGTACATCCACCAGGTCGTGCCGCCGGCCACGGCGACCAGCAGCAGCACGATCGCGGCCGCGAGCAGCACCCGGCCGGCGCCGCCACCGGGCGGCCCGTGGTGAGTGATCGGCTGATCGACCGGCCCCTGATCGCCCCTCGGCAGCTCCGACATCGCACCCACCTCTCCCTCTGTTCCGCCCGCACCGATCGAGATCTCTCCATCGAGCAGGCTGGTCCGACGTGAGCGAATAGTAATCACATATCGGCGACTGACGACGGTCGGCCCCTATTGGCACGTTGCCGATAGACAGAAAGTGTTACACCACCTACCCTGCGGCCGCTCCATCGCAACTGCGATCAATTCTCCGTCCTCACCAGTATCAACAGGGTTGTGGGCCGACCCGCCACGGACCGTGTCCACATCGAAGCCCACCGCTTCGTCGGCGGCCCTCAACGCGTTCCCCGACCGAAAACGCAGCGTGGCGGAGCTCATGAGTTCGTCACTGTGAGTAAATACATAGTGCCGAGTTGCCGAGACCGCAGCTTCGGCCACTAAATCTACATTCATCCATGCGTTGACGCTCCCACCGGCGGGCCGACGTGAGCCGACGGGATTCCCGGACGACCACGCGCGGGCCTTCGGATCGCGGCAGTGAAGATCAACCAGCCCGCCCGCGGCGCAACACCCGCAAGGTCAACAGCCACTGCTCGTCACTGGCGAGTAACTGCGCCTGGTGACTCGTCATCGGAAGCGCCTCGGCCCCCACGGTCTTCCGAATTCCCCACGGCACACCGCCCAGACACTAGGGTCGATCCCATGGAATGGCTGGCCCCCGAGCGCTACGCGGCCGAGCTCGAGGCGGAGGCGGGGCGGCTGGGCGCGGCGGCGGCGCGGCTGCCGATCGCGACGATCGTGCCCACCTGCCCCGAGTGGACGGTCCACGAACTGGTCACGCACGTCGGCTCGGGCCACCACTACGCCACGGACGTCCTCGCGGCCGGCGGCCCGGTGGCATACGAGCGCGTCGGGGCACCGTCCGATCCGGACATCTGGACGCCGTGGCTGCTCGACGGCGCGCAACGGCTGAACGCCGCCGTGGCCGACCGGGGCTTCGGCAGCGAGGTGTGGAGCTGGCACCCGAGGTGCCAGACAGCCGGGTTCTGGCTGCGGCGCATGGTCCACGACCAGGTCATCCACCACTTCGACGCCGACCCGACCGGCGACGTGGCCCCCGACCTGGCCGCCGACGGGGTGTCCGACCTGCTGCTCTGCTTCGAGATGTTCGAGGCGCTGCGCGGTCACGGTGAGACCCTTCAGTTCAGCGCCACCGACATCCCGCGAAGTTGGCACGTCACGCTCACCAGCAGCGGCATCACGTGGAACGACGGCGACCACGGGGCCGACGTGACGCTGACCGCCCCGGTGCGGGAGCTGTTGCTGATTCTCAACCGGCGCCTGCCCGCGCCCCGGGCCGACGGGGACGCCGCTCTGTGGGAACGGTGGCAGGAGGGCTCGCGGTTCTGAGCGCCGCAGGAGGCTTGCGCTCGATGGCGCGTACGAAATCCGCTTCTCAGAGAGGACGGACGCCGAGCGGGAGTTCCTCGGTCGCGATGTGATGCAGCAGGGTCGCCCGCAGCGCCTCGGCGGCATGCGGCAGAACCGAGCGCTTGCGATGGGCCAGCGCGATCGTACGGCGCATGCCGGGCGGAGCCAGCGGGGTCGCCCGCAGCAGCGGCCGGTTGGCCAGCACCATGCTCGGCACCAGGGCCACACCCAGCCCGGCCTCGACGAAGGCCAGCACGGCATCCATCTCGCCGCCCTCGACGGCGAACTTCGGGGTGAAGCCCGCCTTCTGGCAGGCCTCGAGGGTGACGCCGCGAATGTCGTAGCCGGCGCGGAACATGACCAGCGGCGTGTGCTCGAGTTCGGCCAGCGCGATCTGCGGATTCGCGGTGGGCGGCGGCCCGTCGGCCACCGACGCCACGACGAGGCTCTCGCGCAGCACGGGAGCGGCGCTCAGCGAATCGTCGACGCCCTCCTCGGGCTGGACGATCAGGGCCAGGTCGAGCGTGTGGGCCAGCAAGTTCTCGATCAGGTCCTGCGAGCCGCCCTCGTTGACGTACAGCTGGATCTCGGGATGCTGGGCCCGGAACGTGCGAAGCACCTCGGGCACGAGCGACGAGCACAGGCTCGGGGTGGCGCCCAGGCGCACCTCGCCGCGACGCAGGCCGACGATGTCGGCGACCGCCTCCTGGGCCGCGTCGGCGTCGGCGACCATCCGCTGAGCCAGCGGCAGCAGCGTCTGCCCGGCCGCTGTCAGGGTCACACCACCACGAATCCGCTCGAAAAGGGGTGCCCCGAGGTTCGCTTCCAGCGTGTGAACTTGCTTACTGAGAGTCGGCTGAGAGACGCCCAAAATGTCCGCTGCTTGGGTGAAGTGACGGGTTTGTTCGACTGCGAGAAAGTACCGAAGCTGCTGGAGCTGCACCTCGATAGTTTATCTCTATGATCACTGCGTCGATCATGCATTAGACGAATCGTCACCCGCTCCCTACCGTCCAGTGTGTGGCGGTAGATACTTCGACCCGGAAGTCGGCGGCGCCAGCGCCCGCTCCGGGCAAAACGGCGCGGCGCCGGTCCTCGGTCGCCCTCAAGCTCTTCATGGCGGTGACCGGCCTGCTGCTGGTCGCCTTCCTGTACGTGCACATGATCGGCAACCTGAAGATCTTCTTCGGCGCCGAGACCTTCGACCACTACGCGCATTGGCTGCGGACCATCGGCACGCCGTTGCTCCCCGAGGCCTGGTACCTCTACATCCAGCGCGCCGTGCTGACCGTGGCAGTGGTCGGGCACATCGTGGCGGCGACGATCCTGGCCCGCCGGGCCCGGCTGGCGCGCCCGGTCAAGTACGCGCACCGGCCCAAGGTGCAGGGCAGCTACGCCGCCCGCACGATGCGCTGGGGCGGCGTGATCGTCCTGCTCTTCGTGATCTACCACATCCTCGACCTGACCACGCTCACACTGAACCCGCACGGGGTCAGCGGCGAGGTGTACCGCAACGTGGCCGAGGACTTCGCGCCCGGCCGCTGGTACGTGACGCTCTTCTACACGCTGTCGATCGTCGCGGTCGGCTTCCACCTGCGGCACGGCCTCTGGAGCGCGGTGCGCACCTTCGGCCTGCAGAGCCCGCGCGGCGAGCTCTACGCCCGCGCGACGGCCCTGGTGCTGTCGCTGGTGCTGGTCGTCGGCTACCTCTCGGTGCCGTTCGCGGTTCTCGTCGGATTGGTGGACTGAACACATGGGTGACTTCTGGAACGACGGCGACCCGATCGCCGACACCGCCGCCCCCGAGGGCCCGATCGAGACCCGCTGGGAGCGCCGTCAGTTCAGCGCCAAGCTGGTCAACCCGGCCAACCGGCGCAAGCTGACGGTCATCGTGGTCGGCACCGGCCTGGCCGGCGGCTCCGCGGCGGCGACGCTGGCCGAGGCCGGCTATCAGGTCAAGTCGTACTGCTACCAGGACAGCCCGCGGCGGGCCCACTCGATCGCCGCTCAGGGTGGCATTAACGCCGCGAAGAACTACCGCAACGACGGCGACTCGATCTACCGGCTGTTCTACGACACCGTCAAGGGCGGCGACTTCCGCGCCCGCGAGTCGAACGTCTACCGCCTCGCGACGGTGTCGGTGAACATCATCGACCAGTGCGTGGCCCAGGGCGTGCCGTTCGCCCGCGAGTACGGCGGCCTGCTCGACAACCGCTCGTTCGGCGGCACGCAGGTCTCCCGCACGTTCTATGCCCGGGGTCAGACCGGCCAGCAGCTGCTGCTCGGCGCGTACCAGGCCATGGAGCGCCAGATCGGCCTGGGCAACATCGAGATGAACGCCCGGCACGAGATGCTCGAGCTGATCGTCGTCGACGGCAAGGCCCGCGGCATCGTCGTGCGCGACATGGTCACCGGCGAGATCACCACCGAGATGGCCGACGCGGTCGTGCTCGCCTCGGGCGGCTACGGCAACGTCTTCTTCCTCTCGACCAACGCCAAGGGCTGCAACGTCACCGCGTCGTGGCGGGCTCACCGCAAGGGCGCGCTGTTCGCGAACCCGTGCTACACGCAGATCCACCCGACCTGCATCCCCGAGTCGGGCACGCACCAGAGCAAGCTCACGCTGATGAGCGAGTCGCTGCGCAACGACGGCCGGGTGTGGGTGCCGAAGTCCTCCTCGGACTCGCAGAAGCCGGCGGCGGAAATTCCCGAGGCCGACCGCGACTACTACCTGGAGCGGATCTACCCGTCGTTCGGCAACCTGGTCCCCCGCGACATCGCGTCGCGCGCGGCCAAGAACGTCTGCGACGAGGGCCGCGGCGTCGGTCCCGGCGGGCTCGGTGTCTACCTCGACTTCGCGGACGCGATCAAGCGGCTGGGCAAGAAGGCGGTCGAGGCCAAGTACGGCAACCTCTTCGAGATGTACCAGCGGATCACCGGCGAGGACCCGTACGAGGTCCCGATGCGGATCTACCCGGCGGTGCACTACACGATGGGCGGCCTCTGGGTCGACTACGACCTGCAGTCGACCATCCCCGGCCTGTTCGTCGTGGGCGAGGCCAACTTCTCCGACCACGGCGCCAACCGTCTCGGCGCGTCCGCGCTGATGCAGGGCCTGGGCGACGGCTACTTCGTGCTGCCCACGACGCTCGGCAACTACCTGGCCAACGGCCCCTACGAGAAGATCTCCGAGGATCACGAGGAGGTCGTCGCGGCCCGCGCCGAGGTCGAGAACCGCATCAAGCGCCTCCTGGAGATCGACGGCGACCGTACGGTCGACAGCTTCCACCGCGAGCTCGGCCACATCATGTGGGAGTACTGCGGCATGGAGCGCACCGAGGAGGGCCTGACCAAGGCCATCGGGCTCATCCGCAGCCTGCGCGACGAGTTCTGGCTGCGGGTCAAGGTGCCCGGCACCGGCGAGCAGCTCAACCAGAACCTCGAGAAGGCCGGCCGCGTCGCCGACTTCTTCGAGCTCGCCGAGCTCATGTGCATCGACGCGCTGCACCGCCGGGAGTCCTGCGGCGGTCACTTCCGCGGTGAGTCGCAGACCCCCGACGGCGAGGCCCTGCGTCACGACGACGAGTTCAGCTACGTCGCGGCCTGGGAGTACGCCACCGGCGACAGCGGCAAGCCCACCCTGCACAAGGAACAGCTCGAATTCGAGTACGTCCACCCGAGCACCCGGAGCTACAAGTAATGGACATCAAGGTACGGGTCTGGCGGCAGACCGACCCGGACACCGCCGGGAAGATGGTCACCTACGGCGTCAAGGACATCTCGCCCGACGCCAGCTTCCTCGAGATGCTGGACGTGCTGAACGAGTCGCTGATCCTCGACGGTGACGACCCGATCGCGTTCGACCACGACTGCCGCGAGGGCATCTGTGGCGCGTGCAGCATGGTGATCGACGGCGTGGCCCACGGCCCCGAGAAGGCCACCACGACCTGCCAGCTGCACATGCGCCACTTCTCCGACGGCGACGTCATCGACGTGGAGCCGTGGCGCGCCGCCGCCTTCCCGGTGATCAAGGACCTGGTCGTCGACCGCAGCGCCTTCGACCACATCATCGCGTCCGGCGGCTACATCACCGCCCCCACCGGCGCCGCTCCCGAGGCGCACGCCACCCCGGTGCCCAAGGCGGACGCCGACCTGGCGTTCGAGGCAGCCACCTGCATCGGCTGCGGCGCCTGCGTGGCAGCCTGCCCGAACGGCTCGGCCATGCTCTTCACCGCGGCCAAGGTCGCCCACCTGGGCCTGATGCCGCAGGGCCAGCCCGAGCGCGACACCCGCGTCATCGACATGCTGCAGGCGCAGGACGACGCCGGCTTCGGCGGCTGCACCAACATGGGCGAGTGCAGCCAGGTCTGCCCCAAGGGCATCCCGCTGACCCTGATCGGCCGGCTGAACGCGGACTACCGCAAGGCCGTCCGCAAGAAGATCTGAGCACTACCTGACGAAAGGCCGGGCACAGCGTTGTGCCCGGCCTTTCCCTTATCCGCGGCGCCGCGCCCACCGCCGGCCGGTCCGCACCTCGGGCCCGTTCTCAAGCGCGCGCCGTTTGAAGCGCACGCCACGTTTGAAATGCACGTGCCATTTGAAGCGCGCGCTGTCTGAAGCGCACGCGCCCTGTGAACCGCACCCGTCGTCTTTGAGCGCGGGCCGTTTCAACCGCGCGCCGTTTCCAGAGCGGCCGCCGCATTCCGCCGTCTGCTCGCCCCTCGCAGCGCGATCACTCCGGCCGCGACGCCGAGGACGGCGGCGGCGATCAGCGGCAGGACGGCGCCCAGATGAACGAGGGCGGCCCCCAACGGGATGCCGACGGCCACCGGAGCGAACATCACCGTGGTGGAGGTAGCGGCGACCCGTCCGAGCAGGTGGTCCGGCGTCAGGGTCTGCACGGCGGTCACGGCCGCGATCAGGGTCCAGGGCAACCCGACGCCGATCACCACGCTGCCCACGATCATCGCCGGCCACCACGGCAGCGCCTGGGCCAGGCAGCCGGCCGCGAACAGGACAGCCCCTACCCCCACCACCGTGAGCGGCGCCGTCCGAGCGAGCAACCGCCCGACCACGAGCCCCGAGACGATCGACCCCGCCCCCTGCGCCGTGCCGAGATACCCCAGGCGCGTCGCCGGCAGATGCAGATCGTGCACGAGGTGGGCCAGCACCGCCGCGTCCTTCAACCCCGACGCCCCGATGGCGACTGCCGCCAGCAGCACCGGCCCCCGTACGGCAGCCACCCCGAACAACGCCCGCAGCCCGGCCCGGAACCCGCGCCCTTCGTCGGGCCGGCCCGCCTCTCCCACTCCCGCCGCGCCGACGACCGCCCCCGCCACACCCTCAGCCGCCCCTCCCGCGCCGATGACCGCCCCCGCCGCGTCCTCGGCCGCCCGTCCCTGGTTGACGGCGGCCGGCGCGTTCAGGCGAACCGCGGTGTAGCAAGCAGCCGTGAGCAGCGGCATGGCGGCGCTGAGGATGATGACGGCCGTCGGCCCCTGCCAGGCGTACAGGCTCGCGCCGGCCAGGGGCGCCACCAGTTTCATGCCTTCCTGGGCGCTGGAACGCCAGCCGTTCACGTCGGCCAGGATCTTCCGGGACAGGGCCGACGGCAGGATCGCGGTCTCGCCGGCGTCGATCAGCACGTAGCCGACGCCCCGGACCAGCAGCACCGCGAAGATCAGCCAGGCCGCCCCGGCGGACCGGACGGCCAGCAACGCCAGCATGATGCCACCCAGGGCCAGGTCGACCACGATGAGCAGCGGGCGCCGGGGCAGGCGGTCGGCCAGCCCGCCCAGCCAGGGCGCGGCGAACGTGGGCGCGTAGACGCAGACGGCGGTCAGCGCGGCCAGGCTGACCGAGCCGGTGAGGTCGTAGACCCAGATGCCGGCGGCCAGCGTCATGGTCGTGCTGCCGAAGCCGGACAGCAGCGAGATCAGCACGAACAGAAGCGCGTTGCGCCGCATGCCGCCTCCGGAGGATTGAGTGGCGCGGACTCATATCCTGCAGAGTTGAGCGGCAAACTGTCAATGTTTTGGTGACGCTGCGGCCAATGCTTGCCGCAGACGGTCGACGGCGGCACGGGTGGTGGCCGGCAGCGGGCGTTCCGCCGAGGCGGCTGCGGCGTCGAGGTCGGTGGTCACCGCCTCGACCAGGGCGAACAGGGCGCCGCCGGTCGCGCCGGGCACGGCCGCCAGTGTCTCGCGCACGAGCACGGCGCGGGTGAAGCGGCGGTCCCAGCGCCGGTCGGCGCCCACCCGCCGGTGCAGGTCGAGTGCCGATTTACGCAGCTCAGCGATCTTTTCGCCGTACTCGTCGGGCTCGGACGGCGCGGCGCGGACAGCAGCGACAAGACGCAACCGCCGCTGCTCGGCCGCCTGCCGGCTGCCCAGGCCGAGCGCGTCCGCGATCTCGCCCCAGGTGGCGCCCGCGCGCCGGGCCTGGTCGATGAGGTCGAGCTCGCGAGCCTCGAGCCGCGCCCGTGCGGCCGGAATACCCCGCAAGTCAGTCAGATCAGCCACGCCGCCACCCTAGCAATGTCAACACGTAATTGACATACCCAGCGCGTACAGCACGGGTCCGGCGGGCTGTGATGGCCCGGGATTCGCCAACCGGCAGGAGGAGGCGGCGTCCAGCGGAAAAGGCCGTCCGGAGCAGGCCGCAAGAATCAGGCTGTCGGGCGCAGAGACTTCAGCAGGGCGATGTCGGCGGCGTGGCCCTCGTGCTCGACGGTCGGCGTCTCCACGATCACCGGGATGCCGGCCGTCGCGGGATGGGCCAGCAGCTCGGCGAAGGGCGCCGCCCCGATGCGTCCCTGACCGATGGTCTCGTGCCGGTCACGGGTGGACCCGCACTCGTCCTTGGAGTCGTTGGCGTGGATCAGCTGGAGCCGGCCGGGACCCACGGACGCGACCAGGGCGTCCAGCGTGGCCGTCATGCCGCCGGGCGTGGCCAGGTCGTGCCCGGCCGCCCAGGCGTGGCAGGTGTCGAAGCAGACGCCCAGGCGCGGATGGTTGTCGACGGCGTCCAGATACCGCGAGAGATCCTGCACCTTGGAGGCCAGGCTGCGCCCGCCACCGGCGCTCGGCTCGACCAGCAGCTGCGGCAGGCCGTCGCGGTCGAGCAGCGGCAGCAGAGCCTCACGCAGCTGGTGGAACGCCTTGTCGTCGTGCGCCTCGTCGACCGAGCTGCCCGCGTGGAACACCACGGCGGTGGCGCCGATCGCCTTGCCCCGCTCCAGCGCGTGGGCCAGGACGGCGATGGACTTCTCGACGGTCAGCCCGGTAGGTGAGCCCAGGTTCACCAGCAGCGAGGCATGGATGTAGGCCGGAACCTCGCGCTCGCCGATGCCGTCGCGGAACAGCACGTCCTGCTTCGGGTCGCCCGGCGGCAGCGCCCAGCCGCGCGAGTTCGACACGTACACCTGCAGCGTCTCGGACCCCGCGGCGTCGACGTACGGGAGGGCGGCCTTGGCCAACCCGCCCGACGTCTTGGTGTGCGACCCGATCCGGCGGTGGGCTGAGTCTGACCGCGGCGGAAAACCGAAAGATTCCTCGATCAGAAGCACTGCAGAGCCACCTCGGTCTGCGGCTCGACCTGGGTATTGCCGCCCGGCTGCTGGCTGCGTACGAAAGCATTGGCATTGAAGTCGATGCGGACGCGCAGACCCAGTTGTTCGAGGGCGGCCTTGGCCTGCTGGCACGGCTGGTTGGTCAGGTCGGGCACGGTGACCAGCGGCGGGCCCTTGCTGACGTCGAGGGTGACCTCGTCGTCCTTGTTGGCGCCGGTGCCCGCCTTGGGGTTCTGCCCGATGACCGCGTCCTTCGGCTGGTCGCTGTCCTTGTAGCGCTCGGCCGCGGTCAGCCCCAGCTGGGCCAGCTCGTTGCGGGCGTCGTTGATGTTCTTGCCGGTGAGGTCGGGCACCCGGATCGGGGCGCGGCCCTTGCTGACCACGACCGTGACCGTCGCCCCGCGCTTGAGCTGCGTGCCCGTCTTGGGGTCGGACGAGATGACCGCCCCCTCGGGCACCGTGTCGCTGTACTGGCTCACGCCCTCTTTCACCTTGAGGCTGAGCTGTTCGAGCTCGCCCCGGGCGGCGGCCAGCTCGGCCCCGGCCAGGTCGGGCACCGCGAAACGCTCCGGGCCCAGCGACAGCGTCACCGTGATGACGCCACCCTTGACGACCTTGCCGTCCGGCGCCGGGTCCTGCGACACCACCGTGTCCTTGGGGGCCGACTCGCTGTACGCGCCATCGCCGTACAGGATCTCGAAGCCCTGCTGCTGTGCGCTCAGCTCGACCTGCGCCTTGGTCTGGTTGATCAGCGAGGGCGCGTCGGTGTAGCGGCCCAGCGTGACCCACCACGTGCTGCCGACGACGACCAGCACCATCACCGCGATCGCGGCCGACAGCAGGATGCGCCGACGGTCGGGGCCGTCGCTGCCCCGCTTGGCCGATCGCGGGAGCCGGCCCGCGGTGTATTCCTGACCGCGCGGGGCGGCCTGGTTGGGCAGCCGCGCCCACGAGGGCCGGTCGCCGGCGCCGACGGCGGGAACCACCGCGGTGGCGTCGACCATCGCGCCCCGGGAGGGCGGCACCTGCCGTAGCAGCGCCGTCTCGACGTTGGCGGCGCCGAGGTCGTCGCGCACGGTCTGCACCTCGGCCAGCAGCGCGCCGGCGTCGGTCGGCCGGGCCCCCGGGTCGCGGCGGGTGGCCCGCGCGGTGAGGTCGTCGAGCACCTTGGGCAGGCCCTTGACCACGCTCGACGGGGCCGGAACGTCGTTGTCGACGTGCTGCCAGGCGACCGCCACCGGGTCGTCGCCGTCGAACGGCACCCGGCCGGTCAGCATCTCGAACAGCACGATGCCGGCCGAGTAGACGTCGGTGCGCGCGTCGGCGTGGCCGTCGGTGACGAGTTCCGGCGCCACGTAGGCCACCGTGGCCATGAGCTGACCGGAATCGTCGGCGCTGCTCGCCTCGACGGCGCGCGCGAGCCCGAAGTCGGCCACCTTGACCACGGCGTCGACCAGGTTGGCCAGGCCACCGCTGGGCGCCTCGGCGACCAGCACGTTCTCGGGCTTGACATCCCGGTGGACGAGGCCGGCCCGGTGGGCGGCGGCGATCGCGGCGAGCATCTGCTCGAGGATCGCCAGCGCCTCGACCGGACTGAGCCGGCGGCGCTGGGTGAGCAGGTCGCGCAGGGTGCGGCCCTGCACGTACTCCATGACCAGATAGGGCAGGCCCTGGTGGCGGCCCTGGTCGTACACGGCGACGACGTTGGGGTGGGTGAGCCGGGCGATCGTCTTGGCCTCGTCGGTGAACCTGTCCACGAAGTGGACGTTGGCTGCCTGCGACGGGTGAATGATCTTCAGGGCGACGGTGCGCTCGAGTCGTTCATCGGTGGCTGTGTAGACGGTTGCCATGCCACCACGGGCCACGCGACCGGTGATCCGGTAGCGGCCGTCAATCGTCGTGCCGATCAACGTGTCGGCGACTGTGGTGTCCATCGGCGTGAAGTGTATGTGTCTTTCGCGTGAGGGCGGTCCAGGATGTCACAGCTGAGTCCAAACGGGTACGGAGGCATGCGTCACCTCCGCCCGAACCGCCCCGGCAAATGAGGATTTAGTGGTTCCGCCGATGGCGTCTACCGTCCCAGGAACGGCTCGGCGACGGCACTGCCGAGCCGTCCGCGGACTCGCTCGGCGAAGGGCTGGAGCTCGGCGGCACCGATGCGGAGGGGGTCGGTGACGGCGTGGGCGACGGCGACGAAGGCGCGGTCGGCGTCGGCACGGGCGGTTGGCAGTGACATTCCGGATTTGCCGGCTTCACCGTCCGGGTCGGACCCTTCGCCGCCGGCGCGGCAGGCGGCGGCGCGGCAACGGGCAGTGCCCGGTCCGCGGGCGAGGGCGGGGCCGGGGGCGGGACGACGGCCACGGTCCGGCGCGGGGTGACCACGGTGGCCCGCGTCCTGGTGGTGGTGACGGGCCGGGACGAGGGTCCCGTTCCGACGCCGGCGGTCACCGCGGCCCGCGGCGGGAACGTGTCGGCCGCGGCCGGCTTCTCGGCCGTCAACGAGCCGAGCCCGTTCACCACGGCCAGGTACGCCCCGGCCGCCCCGACCACGGTCAGCGTCCCGAACGCGGTCATCGCCACGGCCCGGCGCGGCCGGCGGGCGGGCGGCGCCGGTTCGGGTCCGGCCTGCTCGACGAGGCCGTCCAGGCCCCAGGTGCCCATCCCGGTCGACGTGACGTCGGGTCCGTCGGCGGGCGGCTGGACCGGGTCCCGGCCCAGGTCGTAGCGCAGCGAACGCCACGCGCCGGCCACCTCCGTGCGGGTCCTGCGCAGCACGCTCATCGGGTTCCTTCTCCGCTCTCGTACGCTGTAGGTGTGAGCGATTCCGTAACCGCCGGACCGGCCGAGTGGGTCACCCTGCCCGACGTGTCCACGAAGCTCGATCTGTCGATCAGCAAGGTCCACCAGATGATCCGCGACGGGCACCTGCTCGCGGTGCGCCGTGACGGCATCCGCGTGGTCCCCGCCGACCTGGTGGCCAACAGCACAGTGCTGAAGCACCTCCCCGGCGTGCTGAACTTGCTGCGCGACGCCGGGTACAACGACGAAGAGGCCCTCCGGTGGCTGTACCAGCCGGACGACACACTCGATGGGAACGCCGCCAAGGGCCTCGGCGGCGACCGCGCCCGCGAGGTGAAAAGACGCGCTCAGGCGCTGGGGTTCTAGACCGGCGTCAGACCGTACGCCGGGTGGCGGCGTCGGCGAGGCGGTGCAGGACCTCCCGCGCCTCCTCGTCGATCCGCGCCTTGTCGAGGGCGGCCAGCGACGCTGCCATAAGCTCGTCGATGCGCCGCTCGGTGGCGGCCAGCGCGCCGCTCTCGCGGATCAGCGCGCGCAGACGGGTCACGCCGTCGAAGTCGAGCCCCTGGTCGCCCAGTCCGGCGTCCAGCTCCGTACGGCCGGAATCATCGAGCCCCGCGAAGGCCGCTGCCACCAGATAGGTGCGCTTGCCCTCCCGCAGGTCGTCGCCCGCCGGCTTGCCGGTCTGCGCCGGGTCGCCGAAGACTCCGAGCACGTCGTCCCGCAGCTGGAAGGCCTCGCCCAGCGGCAGCCCGAACGCCGAGTACGCCTCGTGCACCTCGGCCGGCGCCCCGGCCAGCGCCGCGCCCAGCAGGAGCGGCCGCTCGACGGTGTACTTGGCCGACTTGAACCGGGCCACCTTGCCGGCCCGGTCGAGCGACGTGTCGGCCGTGGCCTGGGTCAGCACGTCCAGGTACTGCCCGACGGTGACCTCGGTGCGCATCTCGTCGAAGACCGGGCGTGCCCGGGCCAGGTCGGACGGGACGACGCCCGAGGTGTGCAGCAGCTCGTCCGACCACACCAAAGCCAGGTCGCCCAGCAGCACAGCGGCGCTGTCGCCGAACGCCGCCGCCCCGCCCCGCCAGCCGGCCGCCGTGTGCCGCGCCTCGAATCGGCGGTGCACCGAGGGCTCGCCGCGGCGGGTGTCCGAGCGGTCCATCAGGTCGTCGTGGATCAGCGCGCTGGCCTGCACGAGCTCGAGCGCGGCGACAGCGGTGACGATCTGGTCCGAGTCGGGCCCGTGGGCGCCCCGGAACCCCCAGTAGGCGAACGCCGGCCGCAGCCGCTTGCCGCCGCCCAGCACGAAATCCTCCAGCGCCTCGGCCACCGCGGCCAGCGCGGGATCGATGCCGGTGAGGCGGGAACGCTGCTCGGCGAGGAACGCGGCGAGCGCCTTGTCCACGCGGGCGCGCAGGTCAGCGGCTTCCAGGGGGGAGGTCACGGGACGACGCTAGCCCAAGCCGCCGGTAGAGTCTCCCTGTGGCTCTCGGACTTCCTTCCCGTCTTCCCGGCACGCCGGCCATCGGCGAGCTCATCCGCGGGGGCGTCCCGACGTTCTCGTTCGAGTTCTTCCCGCCCAAGACGCCCGAGGGCGAGCGCCTGCTGTGGCGTGCGATCCGCGAGCTCGAGCCGCTACGGCCCAGCTTCGTCTCGATCACCTACGGCGCGGGCGGCACGACGCGCGACACCACGGTCGCGGTGACCGAGCGCGTCGCCACCGAGACGACGCTGCTGCCGATGGCCCACCTGACGGCGGTCAACCACTCGGTGGCCGAGCTGCGCAACGTGATCGGCCGTCTGGCCGGGGCGGGCATCCGCAACGTGCTCGCGGTGCGGGGCGACCCGCCCGGCGACCCGATGGGCGAGTGGGTCCGGCACCCCCAGGGCGTGCACTACGCCGAAGACCTGGTGCGCCTGGTCAAGCAGTCGGGCGATTTCAGCGTCGGGGTGGCCGCGTTCCCCTACAAACACCCGCGCTCGGCCGACATCGAGACGGACACGGCTCATTTCGTACGCAAATGCCGGGCCGGCGCCGACTTCGCCATCACCCAGATGTTCTTCGAGGCCGACGACTACCTGCGACTGCGCGACCGGGTGGCGGCAGCCGGCTGCGACACCCCGATCGTGCCCGGCGTGATGCCGGTGACCCGGATGGCCACGATCGAGCGCTCGTCGCAGCTCTCCGGCGCCCCGTTCCCGCCCGCGCTGCTGGCCCGCTTCGAAAAGGTGGCCCACGACGAGGCCGCGGTGCGCGCGCTCGGCGTCGAGGTGTGCGCCGAGATGTGCGCCCGCCTGCTCGACGAGGGCATCCCCGGGATCCACTTCATCACGCTCAACCGGTCGACGGCGACGCGCGAGGTGTGGCAGCTGCTGGCCCCCTCGGACGTGGCCGCGGCCGCCTGACCCCCGTGCTCTGGGACGACTACGCCGGGGCGTGGTCCCGGCTGCACGGCGGCTTCGACCCTCGTCAGGCCAATTTTCTCGTACGGGGCTGGGTGCGGATCGCGTACGCCGTCGGCTCCTGGCTCGGCCGCCACCGCGTCGGCCCGATGGCCGTGACCACCGCGGGCCTGCTGATCTGCTTCCTGGTGCCCGCGTCGGTGCTGCTGCTGGACCGCCCCGGCGTATTCCTGGCCGCGGTTCTGGTGCTGGCGGCCGCCCTGGCCGACGGCCTGGACGGCGCCGTCGCCGTCCTCACCGGCCGGACCACCCGCCTCGGCTACGTCTACGACTCGGTGGCCGACCGGCTGGGCGAGCTGGCCTGGCTGGCCGCGTTCTGGCTGGCCGGCGCGCCGGGCTGGCTGGTCGTCACCGCCGGCGCCGCGAGCTGGCTGCAGGAGTACGCCCGGGCCCGGGCCACCGCGGCCGGCATGTCCGAGATTGGCGTGGTCACCGTCGCCGAACGCCCGACCCGGGTCCTGGTGACCATCTTCGGCCTGCTGGCCGCGTTCGCCTACGCCCCGCTGATCACCGCGGCCACCGCCGTCTGGCTGGCCCTGGCCGCGGTCGCCGGCCTCCAGCTGCTGCTCGCCATCCGCCGCGCCCTGCGGTGATCGTTAATCGGTTGTAAGGGGCAGACCACACACCGTACGGTTGTCCACATCGGAGCCGCCGGGCCGGGCGGCGGGCCGACACGGGGGCAGGTCCGCCGACCGTCCCGGCCCCGTATCGTCCGCTTACGGATGATACGGCGCTAGGCTGGATCGGTGTCCGCCCCCGAACGCACCGAACGCGACGTCACCGGCCTGCTGAACATGGCCGGCCACGCACTCTCGAACCGCCTCGCGGCAGCGCTGGCCGACGTCGACCTGACGCCGCGCATGCAGTGCGTGCTGGCACACGCCCTCGAAGAGGAACGCACCCAGATCCAGCTGGCCGCCCTGGCCGACCTCGACAAGACCACCATGGTCAGCACGGTCGACGACCTGGAACGCCGCGGCTACGCCGAGCGCAGGCCCTCGGCGACCGACCGGCGGGCCCGGGTCATCGCCGTCACCGAGAAGGGCCGCCTCGCCGCCGAGGAGGGCCAGCGCATCGTCGACCGCGTCCACGCCGACGCCCTGAGCAGCCTGCCCGACGCCGCCCGGGCCGCCTTCGTCGAAGCGCTGCGCCAGCTGGCCGACACGACGCGCGACCCGGGCCCCCAGCCGGTCCGCCGGGCCCGGAACCGCTGAAGGTTCGCCAGCATATAGTCCCGTAACAGATTATCTGTTACGGTCGGCCCATGAGTGCTTCTCCGAAAGCGCGCGCGGGAGCCCTGGCCGTGCTGTGCGCCATGTCCTTGATGATCGTTCTGGACAGCACAATCGTGGCCGTGGCGGTGCCGGACATCCAGCGCGACCTCGGCTTCTCCGACGCCGGCGTCGCCTGGGTGGTGAACGGCTATCTGGTCGCCTTCGCCGGGCTGCTGCTGTTCGCGGGGCGCCTCGGCGACCTCGTCGGGGCCTGGCGGGTCTTCCTCGCGGGCCTCGGCGTCTTCACCGTCGCCAGCCTGCTGTGCGGGTTCGCCCCCACCGCCGGAACGTTGATCGCCGGGCGCTTCCTGCAAGGAGCGGGCGGCGCGCTGGCCGCGGCCGTCGTGCTCGGCATGATCGTGCGGCTCTTCCCCGGCCCCGAGGAGCAGGCCCGGGCCATGGGCGTCTACAGCTTCACCCAGGCCGGCGGCGCCGCGACCGGCTTCGTGCTCGGCGGTGTGCTGACCGACGCGCTCGGCTGGCCCGTCATCTTCCTGATCAACGTGCCCATCGGCCTGGCCGTGTGGCTGGCCGGCCGCCGCCTGCTCCCCCGCGAGGCCGGCCCGGGTGTGGGCCGGGGTCTCGACCTGCCGGGAGCTCTGCTGATCACGGCGGGTCTCTCGTCCGGTGTGTACGCGATCGTCAACACCGCCCCCGTCGCCGCCACCGCCGCCGTGCTGTTCCTGGCCGGGTTCGTGCTGCGCCAGCGTCTGGCCCGGCGCCCGCTGATCGCGCTGCGCGTGCTCGCCCGTCCCTGGCTGCTGATCGCCAACGCCGCCGTCGTGCTGGTCTTCGCCACCGGCATGGGCTTCCAGTTCATGAACGCCCTGTTCGTACAGCGAGTGATGGGCTACGACGCGTTCGGCACCGGCCTCGCCTTCCTGCCCACACCGATCGTGATCGGCCTCGTCTCACTCTTCGTGGCGCCCCGCCTGACCGGCCGCTTCGGCCCGCGCCCGGTGCTGCTCGGCGGCCTGGCGCTGCTGTTCGCCGGCGTGCTGCTGCTCCACCGCATGCCCGCCGCCCCGTCCTACTGGGCCGACATGTTCCCCCCGCTGATCATCATGGGTCTCGCCGTCGGCGTCACGGTCCCGTCGATCATCATGCTGGCCATGGCCGGTGCCGCCCCGGCCGACACCGGCATGGTCTCCGGCTTCAGCAACACCGCCCAGCAGGCCGGCGGCGCCCTGGGCCTCTCCGTCCTGGCCATCGTCGCCGCCACCCGCACCGCCGCCTCGGAAGCAGGCGTCCCCGAGGTGGTGGCCCTGCACGTGGGCTACAGCCAGGCTTTCCTGGTGGCGGCCGGCTTCGTCCTCGCCGCCCTGCTGATCGTCATCTTCGCCCTGCGCCGCGCGCCCGCCCCAGCCGTGCAAGCCGAGCCACCAGTCACGGCCGCCTTCGGAAACGCCGCGGCACCACCAGCACGATGATCGGGGCCAGGTATTGTTCCTCCCCGGTCTGGGGAGGCGAAGGCACGGTGGCTCAACTGCATTTCCGGTACGCGGCGATGAACAGCGGCAAAAGCACGATGGTGCTGCAATACCGGCACACGTACGCCGCCTGCGGCCGCAACGGGCTGCTGATGACCCGCCTCGACCGGGCCGGCGAGGGAATAGTGTCGTCACGCATCGGCATCAGCGCGGACGCCATCGAGTTCGGCGCGGCCACCGACCTGGCCCACCTCGTCATGGTCCATCCCGGCGCCCGCGTCGACCACCTCATCGTCGACGAGGCGCAGTTCCTCTCGTCCGAACAGGTCGACCAGCTGGCCTGGCTCGTTGACGACCAGCACCTCGACGTCTTCACCTTCGGCCTGCTGTCGGACTTCCGGGGCGAGCAGTTCCCCGGCTCGGCCCGCCTGGTCGTCCTGGCCGACGTTGTCGAGGCGTTGCAGGTCTATCCGATGTGCTGGTGCGGCCAGCCGGCCCGGATGAACGCCCGCGTCACCGGCGGCGTGATGGTCCGCGACGGCGACACCGTCGTCGTGGGCAACACCGACACCGACGCCGACGCCGACATCAGCTACGTCGTCCTGTGCCGCCGCCACCACCGCGCCGGCCAGCCGTACTCCCCCGCCCCGGTCATCAGCCTGGTGGCCTGACCGAGGTCGCACAAACCCGGATGAAGTGATCTCGTTCGTCCCCGTACCCTCCCGGCTGTGACTACTCGCGACCCGCCCCGTCGGGGCCGGAAGGCTCTCGACACCTTCGTCGTGCCCGCGATGCCGCAGCTCAGCGGCCGGCTCGTCAGTGGCCGGCGAGCCGGGTCGGTGACGCCGGCAGATCGCCGGCCAGCAGGGGCGGAAGCAGCGTGAGCAGTTCACGCGGCGAGAAGATGTCGGCCGACTCGGCGATCTCGGGCAGCCGCCACCAGCGGAACTCGCCGACGTTCTCGGCGGCCAGCTGGTCGGGGGTCAGGGTGCCTTGCGCGGTGAAGGCGGGCAACCGGACCAGGTAGTAGTCGTTGATCGCGCCGTCGAAGCCGGGGAGGTAGTGCGACACCCCGATCGACTCGCGGTGCCAGACGTGCGGGGGCATGCCGGTCAGGACCAGGCCCGCCTCTTCGGACAGTTCCCGCCGCAGCGCCTCGAGCAGCGTCTCCCCCTGCTCTATGCCGCCGCCGGGTGGCACCCACAGCGTGGCGTCACCCAGCGGCGTGGCATAGAGCAACAGCCGGTCGTCCGGGTCGACGACCAGCCCGCGTACGGAATGACGCAGCCTCACGCCGAGCGGAGCAGCCCGCTGAGCACGTCGATCGTCCGGTCGAGCCCGGCGTCGTCGATGTCGAGGTGGGTGATCACCCGGGCGATCGAGGGCAGCATCGGGGAGATCAGCACGCCCTGCTCGGCGGCCAGCGCGGTCAGGGCGGGCGCGTCGAGCGTGCTCTTGGACAGGTCGAGCAGCACGATGTTGGTGCGCACGGCGGCCGGGTCGACCACGCCGTGCGGCGCCAGGGCCTCGGCCAGCCGGCGGGCGCGGGCGTGGTCGTCGGCGAGCCGGTCGATGTGGTGTTCCAGCGCGTGCAGCCCGGCCGCGGCCAGGATGCCGACCTGCCGCATGCCGCCGCCCAGCCGCTTGCGGATCACCCGGGCCTGCGTCATCTTGTCGCGGCTGCCGATGACCAGCGAGCCGACCGGCGCGCCCAGTCCCTTCGACAGGCACACCGACAGCGTGTCGAACAAGGAGCCGTAGTCGGCGAGAGAAACATCGTCGGCCACGGCCGCATGCCAGATCCGTGCGCCGTCGCAGTGCAGCCCGACGCCGGTTCTGTCCGACAGGCCGCGCAGATCTCGCAGCACCGACAGCGGCACCACTGTGCCGCCGCCCAGGTTGTGGGTCTGCTCGACGGCGATCGCCCGGGTCGGCACCGACGGATAGCCCAGCGGCCGGATCATCGTGGCGATCTGCTCGACGTCCAGCTCGGCGCCGACCGACGGCCAGGTGCGGGTGCTGATGCCGCCCAGAGCCGCCGCTGCGCCGAGCTCGTACGTCACGACGTGCGCGTCCCCGCCGGCCAGCAGCTCACCCCCGGCCGGCACGTGCAGTTGCAGCGCGATCTGGTTGGCCATCGTGCCCGAGGGCGCGAACAGCGCCGCCTCGTGCCCGAACATCTCGGCCGCGCGCGCTTCCAGCCGCAGGACCGTCGGGTCGTCGCCGAAGACGTCGTCGCCCACCTCGGCGTACGCCATGGCCTCACGCATCGCCGGGGTGGGCCGGGTGACCGTGTCGGACCGAAGATCAACCACGAAGCATCTCCGCCACCAGGAACGCGAGCTCCAGGCTCTGCTGGGTGTTCAGCCGAGGGTCACAGGCCGTCTCGTAGCGGCCGGGCAGATCGAGGTCCTCGATGCCCTGCGCGCCGCCGAGGCACTCGGTGACGTCCTCGCCGGTCAGCTCGATGTGGATGCCGCCCGGGTGGGTGCCGAGGCCGCGGTGCACCTCGAAGTAGCCCAGCACCTCGTCGACGATCCGGTCGAAGTGGCGGGTCTTGTAGCCGTTGGACGACTCGTGGGTGTTGCCGTGCATCGGGTCGCACTGCCACACGACCTTGGCGCCGGCCGCGGTCACCTTCTCGACGATCGGCGGCAGCGCGTCGCGGACCTTGCCGTTGCCCATCCGGCTGATCAGCGTGAGCCGGCCCGGGATGTTCTGCGGGTTCAGCTTCTCGCAGAGCTCGATCGCCGTCTCGGGGGACGTGCCGGGGCCGAGCTTCACGCCGATCGGGTTGGCGATCCGGCTGATGAAGTCGATGTGGGCGTGGTCGAGCTGGCGGGTGCGTTCCCCGATCCACAGGAAGTGCCCGCTCAGGCCGTACGCCTTGCCGTCGCTGACCCGGGTGAGCGCGCGGTCGTACTCGAGCGCGAGCGCCTCGTGGGAGCAGTAGAGGCTGACCGTCCGCAGGGCCTCGCTGTCGGTCATGCCGCAGGCCCGGATGAAGTCGAGGGCGCGGTCGATCTCGCGGGCGATGGCGTCGTACCGCTCACCGGCCGGCGAGGCCCGGACGAAGTCCTTGTTCCAGTCGTGCAGACCGTGCAGGTCGGCGAGGCCGCCGGCCAGGTAGGCCCGCAGCATGTTCATCGCTGCCGCCGAGTTCGCGTAGGCCCGGATCATGCGCTGCGGGTCGGCCACGCGCGCCGCCTCGGCGGGCTCGAGCGAGTTGATCAGGTCGCCCCGGTAGGCGGGCAGGCCGAGCGAGTCGGTCGGGGCGGAGCGGGGCTTGGTGTACTGCCCGGCCACGCGCGCCACCTTGACGACGGGCATCGAGGCCCCGTACGTCAGCACGACCGCCATCTGCAGCAGCGTGCGCGCGTTGGCCAGCAGGTGGCTCTCGGTGTTGTTGTCGAACGTCTCGGCGCAGTCGCCGCCCTGGAGCAGGAACGCCCGCCCCTCGCAGACGTCGGCCAGTTTGGCCCGCAGCTGGTCGACCTCGTAGGGCGCGACGATCGACGGCACGTTGTCGAGGACCTGGCAGACGGAGGCGACCTCGTCCGGGTCGGCCCACGGCGGCATCTGCACCCGCGGCAGGGTGCGCCAGCGGTCGAGGCCGAGCGCCTCGTCCTCGGCCGAGTCGGTGGACGGGCGGGAGGTCTGGACGGCCGAGTTGCCCACCCCCGGGTAGCTGAGCTGATGCCACTCTCGCTGCATATCCCAAGCGTACGGAAGCGGGGCACCAGCCTTGCGGCCGGTGCCCCGCTTCCTTACTGAGGAGGAATATGGTCTTCAGTCCGCTTCAGGGGCGGAGGTCGGGGTGGTTGGAAGGGCTACAGGTTGTTCTTGATGGCGCTGATCAGTTCGCCGTTGCTGGTGTCGCCGGAGAACTCCCAGAAGAAGGCTCCGCCGAGGCCCTGCTGCTTCACGTACGACATCTTCCCGGCGATGGTCGACGGGGTGTCGTAGCTCCACCAGTTGCTGCCGCACTTGGCGTACGCGGTGCCGCCGACCGTGCCCGTGGCCGGGCAGCTGTTCTTGAGCACCTTGTAGTCCTCGATGCCGGCCTCGTAAGTGCCCGGCGCCGCGCCGGACGCCGAACCACCCGGGGCGGCCTGGCTGACGCCCGTCCAGCCGCGGCCGTAGAAGCCGATGCCGAGGAGCATCTTGCTGGCCGGAACGCCCTTGCTCTTCAACTTCTGGATCGCCGCGTCGGACCAGAAGCCCTGCTGCGGGATGCCGGCGTACGAGTTGAGCGGCGAGTGCGGTGCGGTCGGACCCTGCGGGGCGAAGGCGCCGAAGTAGTCGTACGTCATCGGGAAGACCAGGTTCAGCTTCGAGATGCCGGCCGCGTAGTCGGCCACGTCCAGCTTGCCGCCGTTGGAGCCGTCGGCCGAGATGGCCGAGGTGACCAGGAAGTTGTTGCCGAACTTGTTCCGCACCGCGGTGATCACGTTGTTGTACGACGCGGGACCGCTGGCGTCACAGGTCAGGCCACAGGCGTTCGGGTACTCCCAGTCGAGGTCGATGCCGTCGAAGACGTCCGACCAGCGCGGGTCCTTGATCAGGTTGTAGCAGGAGTTGGCGAACGCGGTCGGGTTGGCCGCGGCCTGCGTGAAGCCACCGGACCAGGTCCAGCCGCCGAACGACCAGATCACCTTCAGGTTCGGGTACTGCTTCTTGAGCTTGCGCAGCTGGTTGAACGAGCCGCGCAGCGCGCCGGCGTCCCAGGTGTCGGCCACGCCGTCCACACTGTTGGCCGCGGTGTAGGCCTGGTCGTAGTCGGCGTAGGCGTCACCGATCGAGCACTGGCCGCCGGTGGTGTTGCCGAAGGCGTACAGGATGTGGGTCAGCTTGGCCGCGGAGCCCGACGTGACCAGGTTCTTCACGAAGTACTGGCGGCCGTAGACGCCCCACTCGGCGAAGTAGCCGACCACGTTCTTGCCACTGGTGCCGGGCGGTGTCGTCGTCGGCGGCGTGGTGGGCGGGGTCGTCGGGGGTGTCGTCGGCGGGGTGGTGGGGGGTGTGGTGGGGGGCGTCGTGCCGCCGCAGACACCGTTGTCGATCCAGACGGCCCACTGACTGCTGTTCGTGGCCGGAGACTCGTTCTGAGTCCACCACTTGGCGGTGTAGTTGTGGCCGTTCTGGGAGGCGACGTTGTCCTTGACGTACACAGCACTCGAGGACCACGCGGGGGCACAGGCCGCAGCAGCCGAAGCCTGGGTCGCCGGGATCGCGGCGGTGGCAGCCACCAGCACGATCGCCGACGCCCAGGTGGCGCGGCGGAGGGATTTCTGCACTGGGTCTCCTCATGGAACAGTTAGGAAACTTTCCAAAAAGTTCGTTGGGAGTGACCGTAGTCATAGGAATTCACACTCGTCAAGATGTCCCGGCGGGATTGCCCCAACGCTTGACTTTGCGACCACCGCCGCTACGGGGTGCACACTTACGGACACAGCGCGTAGTCTGCGAGCATGACCATCTCCGACGCTGTAGTCACTGAGGCCACACGCCGCCGATGAGCATTCGTGTGATCGGAGTCGATGCGTACGCCCTCGGCTGGGTCGGTGTCGAGCTGCGCGACGGCGCGTTCGGCCGAGCTGTCCTGGCCTCCACGCTCTATGAGATCGTCGCCGGCAGCTCGGGCGCCTCGGTCATCGGCGTGGACATCCCACTCGGCATGCTGCCCGACCGCTGGCGCGCCGCCGACACCCTGGCCGCCGACCAACTGGGCCCGCGCCGCGGCAGTGTCTTCCGGGTGCCCCCACGCGCGGTCTGGCAGGAGGCCGAGTTCACCACGGCCAACCGGCTCTGCCGCGAGCTGACCGGCGCCGGGCTGAGCCGGCAGTCCTGGGCGTTGCGGCCCAAGCTGCTCGAGGCCAACGCGATCTGGGAACGGCATCCCGGCCTGCTCTTCGAGGCGCACCCCGAGGTCTCGTTCCGCACGATGGCGGGCGAGCCCCTGCAGTACGCGAAGAAGACGTGGACCGGTCAGGCCCGGCGCCGCGAGCTACTGGCCCGCAACGGCATCGTGCTGCCCGACCAGATCGGCCCGGCCGGCCAGGCGCCGCCGGACGACATCCTGGACGCGGCCGCCGTCGCCTGGTCGGCCCACCGCATGGCCACCGGGGCGGCCCTGAGCCACCCCAGCCCGCCGGAGGAGAACAACGGCAGCAAGATCGCTATCTGGTACTGAGACGGCTGTCGCGTCCTACCGGCCCGGGCCCGCCATGTCGCTCGCGATCTGACGGGCCCGGTCGCGGGCCGCCTCGAGAGCGCCGAGAAAGGCCGCGCGCACGCCGCCGACCTCGAGTTCGCGCAGAGCCGCGGCGGTGGTGCCGGCCGGGGAGGTCACCGACTCGCGCAGCTTGGCCGGGTGCTCCCCCGAGTCGCGGAGCATGACGGCCGAGCCGACCGCGGTCTGCACGGCCAGCTCGTGGGCGACAGTGCGCGGCAGTCCGAGCAGCACGCCGGCCTCGATCATCGACTCGACCACGAGATAGAGGTACGCCGGGCCGGAGCCGGAGAGGGCGGTGACCGCGTCCTGCTGGTATTCCGGGACGCGCAGGGTGCGGCCGATCGGCTTGAAGATCTCTTCGGCGGTCGCCAGGTGCTCCTCGGTGGCGTGCGCGCCCGGCGACAGCACCGACATCGCCTGGTCGACCAGGGCCGGCGTGTTTGTCATGACGCGGACGACGGGGACGCCGTCGGGCAGCCGCTCGGCGAAGAAGCTCGTGGGCAGGCCGGCACAGAGCGACACGACCAGCTTGTCCGCCGTCACCTTGCCGCCGACCTCGTCCAGCAGCTTGCCCGCGTCCTGCGGCTTCACGCCGACGACGAGCACATCGGCCCGGGCCACGGCGGCCTCGTTGGACAACGGGCGGATGCCGTAGCGCTCGGCCAGCTCGGCCGCCCGCTCGGGGCGCCGCGCGGTGGCGAGCACCTGGTCGACCGGCCGTCCCGAGCGCAGCAGTCCGGCGAGGACCAGTTCGCCCAGCTTGCCCGTGCCCATCACCGCGACGCTCATGCCCGCCCCCTTCGACAAGCAAGGGGCGACCATGGCGGCCGCCCCTTACTGCAATGACAAGATCAGCTGCCGAAGAAGACTTCGGCCTCTTCGTAGCGCGACAGCGGAACGGTCTTGAGCTCGCCGGTGCCGTCGATCAGCGGCACGCGCACGATGTCGGTGCCCCGCAGCGCCATCATCTTACCGAAGTCGCCCTCGTGGACAGCGTCGATGGCCTGCAGGCCGAAGCGGGTCGCGAGCACCCGGTCGAACGCGGTCGGCGTGCCACCGCGCTGGATGTGACCGAGGACGACCGTGCGGGCCTCCTTGCCGGTCTTCTCCTCCAGCTGCTCGGCCAGCCACTGGCCGATGCCGCCCAGGCGGACGTGACCGAAGGAGTCGAGCTCCTTGCTCTGCAGCGACATCTGGCCGTCGAGCGGCTGGGCGCCCTCGGAGACGACGACGATCGGCGCGTACTCGACCTGGAAGCGCTTGGTCACGTACGTCGCGACCTGCTCGACGTCGAACGGGCGCTCGGGCAGCAGGATCACGTTGGCGCCACCGGCCAGGCCGGCGTGCAGGGCGATCCAGCCCGCGTGGCGGCCCATGACCTCGACGACCAGCGTGCGGTGGTGCGACTCGGCCGTGGTGTGCAGCCGGTCGATCGCCTCCATCGCGATGTTGACCGCGGTGTCGAAGCCGAAGGTGTAGTCGGTGGCGTTCAGGTCGTTGTCGATCGTCTTGGGCACGCCGACCACGTTGACGCCCAGGTCGTTCAGCTTGGTGGCGACGCCGAGGGTGTCCTCGCCGCCGATCGCCACGAGCGCGTCCACGCCCTGCTCGGCCAGGTTGGCCTTGATCTTCTCGACGCCACCCTCGATCTTGAACGGGTTGGTTCGCGAGGAGCCCAGGATGGTTCCACCCCGGGGCAGGATGCCGCGGACCTCGGCGATGCCGAGCGGCTTCGTCAGACCCTCGAGCGGGCCCTTCCAGCCGTCGCGGAAGCCGACGAACTCGTGACCGTACGCGGCGACGCCCTTGCGGACCACCGCCCGGATCACCGCGTTGAGACCGGGGCAGTCGCCGCCGCCGGTGAGCACGCCGATACGCATGTTGCTCGTCCTCCCTGTAACGGGGTTTGCGAGAAGCTGTTCGAGCCCGTCGAGCCCCAGGGAGAAGTGAGTCGGCAGCGCTGCCGAAATTTCCCGTTGCCGGGCCTTGGGGCGGGCTTGCGACCCGAACTTTAGTCGCCGCCCGCCGCCTGGATGCAGCCGCCCCGCTAAAGCCGCACAGTTTCGTTCTCGCCCACGTCGGGCGTCTTTCCGGTAACGGCCGCTTTGGCCGCACCCAGCAGCGTGATCACCTTCGAGCTGTGCGCGGCCTCCCAGTACTCGGCCGTGTCGGCGTGCACCTTGACCAGGGTCAGGTTGGGCGTCTCGAGGCCCTCCGGGAACCACGCCTTGAGGAACGGGTTCCACAGCTCCTTGGCCTTGGCCGGATCGTCCGTGCGCACGGCGCGGCCGGCGATGGAGATCCAGTTGTTCTGCTTCCGGTCGCTGAACGACACGTTCACCTCGGGGTGCACGGCGATCTGCTCGACCAGGTCGGAGTCGGAGTACGTGAAGAACCACAGGTCGCCGTCGAACTCGACGTCCTGCAGGGCCATCGGCCGGCTCACGTGCTTTCCGTCCGTCGTCATGGTGGTCAGCATGCCGATGCGGGCATCCTCGACCATCTCCTTGACCTTGTCGCGGCGTTCCTGCTCGTTGTCGGTCATGCCAGTCCACTGCCCGTGAATCGACCGGTCAAACGGTGCGGCGTCGGGGTTCGTCCGGGGTTCCGCCGCGGGCAGGCTCAGCTCTCACCCGCCCATGGCGCGCCAGCGGGCCAGGTTGTGGCGGGCGTCGACCAGCGCGTCGTGCCGGCCCGACATGGTGGGCAGCGCCGGGCGGCCGCGGTCGTCCCAGAGCTGGCGCAGATCCTTGGTGAAGCGCGGGATGTCGCGGGGCAGGGCCGGCATCGCGCCCCACAGCTGGGCCAGCGCCACGTGGTCGTACGCGGCGAACCAGGCCCACAGCTCGATCTGCTCGTCGCGCCCGGCCACCGGCTCCTTCAGGAACGCGTACAGGTCGTCGCGGATCCGCTCGCGCGAGCGCCACGCCTTGTCGGAGGGCGACGGCAGCTTGTCGAGCACGTTGCGGCGCACCCAGGGGATCGCGCGGCTGTCGTCGAACTCGGTGCTGACCGCGTAGAACTCGCGGCCGAACTCGTCGACCACGCCGATCGAGACCAGGTCGACCAGGCGCCCGTCCTCGATGAACTCGCAGTCGTAAAAATATCTGTACGGCCCCATCCGACCTCCCCTCCACCGCCCCTGACCCGACTGAAGACTGATCATCTTCTCCTATTGTTCCAGGGCCGTCCGGGCCCGTCGCAGCGCCTCCACGCATCCGTAGCGGGCCGCCCGTTCGGCCTGCACAGCCCAGCGCAGTCGCAGCAGCACCGGGAGCACGGCGTGTAGTTCGTCGGCCTCCACCGGCCCGGCCGCGAGGTAACCGTCGATCAACTCGCTCGAGTGCGCGGGCCCGCCGGCGTAGACCACCGCCGCGGCCACGTCGTAGACCAGCGGCCCGACCCCGCTCGCCCCGCAGTCGAGCAGCCCGGCCCGGCCCGTGCCCGGGTCGACGACGAAGCCGCCGGGCGCCGGGTCGCCGTGCAGCACCCCGTACGTCAGCCGGTCGGTGACCGTGAGGCGCTTGGCGGCGGCGGACGCGTCGGTGACGGCCGCACGCAGCCACGGCTCGGCGTCGAGGTGACCGGCGTCGGGGTCGATCGGCTGCCAGGCGCGCAAGCCGGGGTGATGGAAGCCCTGCAACGCGCGGTGCACGGCGCCGAGCCGGTCGCCCCACCACTGCTGGTCGACCGGGTCGGCGCCGTCGAGCCGGCGGCCGGGCACCCGGCGCAGCACGGCGAACGCGCCGGCCTCGGTCTGGGCGGTGAGCCCGCCGGCCAGAGTGCGCACCGGTTCACCGGCCGGGATGTCCCGGCCCCGCAGATGTTCGGCGGCGACCAGGCCGGCCTCCACCGGGAGACGGGCGCCGGGTTCACTCAGCCGGACGACGTACTGGTCACCCGCGACGGTCACCTCCCATCCGTGTGACAGCAGCACGTCGTCGAGGGCAGTGATGTCGCTCGGGACGAGATGCCACTCGTCCCGCAGCGTCGTTCGAAGCAGTTCGGCATCCGGCACCGCGGGATTGTCAGGGCAGATGACGTAAATCTGACGGACAACGGGGGTGACCTCGGGCGGGCGATCACTCTTGGCATCCAGAGGTTTACAGATAGCAACAGGAGCGGAATGATCCTATGAGGCGCTCGCGGTGCAGGTGCGCAGAAATGGCGCTGGCGGGTTGCTGTGTGCTAAGAGTGATCGTTCGCGTCGTGGGGCCGGCGCGGCCACTCGTCGCTACGGCTCCCACCGGGGGAGGGATGACGCCGTGGACCATCGCATGCCGGACAATGGCGACGCGCTGACCGGGGTTGAGATGTTTGCCGGTCTCGAGCCTGAGGTCCGCCAGCGGGTGATCGCCACCGCGGTCCCACGCACGTACCGCAAGGGCCAGATCATCTTTGTCGAGCACGACCCCGGCGAATCCTTGATCATTCTCAAGCGCGGCGCGGTTGCCATCTTCCGCACCGCGCCGACCGGCGAGCGCGCGGTGCTCACCGTCGTCCGCCCGCCGGACGTGCTGGGTGAGGTGTCCCTTCTGGACGCGTCGGCCCGCAGCGCGTCGGCCGAGGCGATCGAGGACTGCCAGGCGCTGAGCCTCTCGCGGTCGGCCTTCATCGACCTGGTGCACGCCAACCCACGGATCCTCGACGCCGTGATGCGCTCGGTCGGCGCCCTGATCCGCCGCCTGACGGAACAGAACACCGACCACGTCTTCCTCGACCTGCCGGGCCGGGTGGCCAAGACGCTCGTACGGCTGGCCGGCGAGAGCCAGGCTCCGATGATCACCATCGAGCTCAACCAGAGCCAGCTGGCCGAGATGGCGGGCGGCTCCCGGCAGAGCGTGAATCAGGCCATCGGCTCGTTCGCCAGCCGCGGCTGGCTGCGCACCGAGGGCCGCCGCATCGTCGTCACCGACCTGCAGGCTCTCCGCCGTCGCGCCGGGATGAGTGTGGGCTGAGCCTGACGGCCTCGCTCCGCTCGGCCGGGCACTGCGCCCCGAGAGGTCGTTGTCAAGGCCACCGAAAAGGCCTCGGCCTTCGCCTAGCCTTTTTCGGCGCCCTCGACAACGACGGGCGGAGTGCGACTTTGGTCGCGGCTGCCGGGAGACTCGACAGACGTCTTCAGCTTTGAGGCGTACACATCGACGTACTCGCGGCCGGACATGGCCATGAGCTCGAACATGATCTCGTCGGTGATCGCGCGCTCGACGAAGCGGTCGCCCTTGGCCTGGGCGTAGCGCGAGAAGTCGAGCGGCTCGCCGAACCTCATCCGGACCCGCTTGACCTTGGGGATCAGCGTGCCGGTGGGCTGGATCTCGTCGGTGTTGAGCAGCGCCACCGGCACCACCAGCGCGCCGCTCTCGAGCACCAGGCGGGCCACGCCGGTCTTGCCGCGGTAGAGGCGCCCGTCGGGCGAGCGGGTGCCCTCGGGGTAGATGCCCGCGACACCGCCCTCGCGCAGCACCCGCAACAGCGTGTTCAGAGCGGCCTGGGCCGCCCGGCCACCCGAACGGTCAACGGGAATCGTCCCGGTTCCGCTGAAGAACTGGCGCATGAGCCAGCCTTTGATGCCTTTACCGGTGAAGTACTCCGCTTTGGCGACGAACGTCACCCTGCGGCCGACGACCAGGGGTGTGAAGATCGAGTCGGAGAAGGAAAGGTGGTTGCAGGCCAGAATCACCGGCCCGCTACGGGGCAGGTGGGGCAGGCCGCGAACATCGGGGCGGAAGAGGAGCTTCAGCACCGGTCCGAGAACCACATACTTGAGCAACCAGTAGAACACGGTGTCCTTTCCTGGACGGCCGGGCGTCTTGGAAGCGTACGAAGCGGGGCGGCGCGCCACAACGCACTCCCGCAACCTGTCCATGTCGTGTCACCATTCAAGGCACGGTCGGCGAGGGAGTGTGCAGGGGTGACAGCGGGTGGTGCCCGCCGCGGGCGGCGGGACAACGGGCTCGACGCGGCCGATTACGCGGTCGCGGGTGACGTGGATCCACGCGTCGGCGAGCACCTCCTCGATGTGCTGGCAGCGGGCGGCATCGCCGCGTATCTGCAGCCCACGGCCGATCTCAATCCCATCTTGCGCGCCACCACTCTGCCCGCGCGGCCGATCGACCGCCTTTATGTAGACCGGGCCCATCTCGAGGTCGCGCGCGAGCATCTGCACAGGGCGACCGACGGTGAACCGCCCACGCCGCCCGCTCCCCCGGCCGACCCGACGGCCGCCCCGGCCACCGAGCCCGACATCGAGGCCGAATGGGCCAAGATTGTTGCCGGTTTCCACAACTCGGTCGACCCCACCGCCGCGCCGTGGCCGGCCTCCGAGGCCATCGAAGCGCCCAAGGAGCCGCCCCGTGCCGGCGGCCTGTCGAACGCGTCCGACTTCTCCGGCGTCTCGCTCAACCGCCGCCGCACCGACCGCCCCGCCCCCGGCGAGCAGGATCCGTCGCTGCTCGACGGCCTCGACACGTTCGGGGCCGGACTGCCCGACGACGAGGACGACGAGGGCGAGGACGAGCGCTACGTCCCGCCGCCCCCGCCGCCGCTTCCGCGTTTCTCCAAGTACGCGATCATCGGCGTCCTCTCCGTGGTGGTCGGCTTCCTGCTCTTCCTGTTCCCGACGATGCTGCCGATCGACCGCGACTACGTGACGCTGCTCGGCTTCGCGGCGATCGTCTCGGGCGCGGTCATGCTGGTCTGGCGGCTGCGGTCGGGCGACGACGAGGACGACTACGACGATGGCGCGGTCGTCTGACACATTGGCCGAAAATTAAAACCATGTTTAATCGATGGCCGTCGCTCTCATTGCGAGTAGCCATCCGATAACCTTCGGTGATGCGTCAGAGCTCGCTGGTCGTCGTGGCCAACCGTCTCCCGCTCGATGACAACGTTGCGCCGGACGGCGCGTGCGAATGGCGCCGAAGTCCCGGCGGTCTGGCCGGCGCGCTGCACGCGATCCTCGAACAGACCCCGGCCACCTGGGTCGGCTGGAGCGGCGCCATCGGCGAAGCCCCCCGCCTGCCCGACATCGGCACGCTGCGGCTGCGTCCGATGTCGATCAGCGAGGACGAACTGCGCGGCTACTACGAGGGTTTCGCCAACTCGACACTGTGGCCGCTGTATCACGACGCGGTCGAGCAGCCCGTCTTCGACCGGGGCTGGTGGGAGACGTACCGCTCGGTCAACCGGCGCTTCGCCGAGGCCGCGGCCGAGGTGGCCGAGCCGGGCGCCACGGTCTGGGTGCAGGATTACCACCTTCAGCTCGTGCCGCAGCTCCTGCGCGAGATGCGGCCCGACGTGGTGATCGGGTTCTTCCTGCACGTGCCGTTCCCGCCGCCCGAGCTGTTCATGCAGCTCCCCCGCCGGCTCGAGCTGCTGCGCGGCATGCTCGGGGCCGACCTGGTCGGATTCCAGCGGCCCCAGGCGGCCCACAACGTCGCCCAGCTGGCCGCGAAGCTGCTCGGCGCCCACGGCGCCGACGACGCGATCACGATGGATGCCAGTCCAACCGCCCCGCCCGCCACCCATAACCGGACTGAAGGCCAACGTATCGTGCGCACAGGCGCGTTTCCCGTCTCGATCGACGTGGCCGAGATGCGGTCGCTCAACGCCCGGCCGTACGTGGTGAATCAGGCCCGCCGCCTGCAGCGCGACCTCGGCTCGCACAAGCGGGTGCTGCTCAGCGTCGACCGCCTCGACTACACCAAGGGCATCGAGCACCGGCTCACGGCGTACTCGGAGCTGCTGCGCGACGGCCTGGTCAAGGTGCGCGACGTGGTGATGGTGCAGGTGGCCGTGCCCAGCCGCGAGCGTGTCGAGAACTACCGCGGCCTGCGCGACCGCATCGAGCGCGAGGTGGGCCGCATCAACGGCGAGTACGGGCGGGTCGGCGAACCGGCCATCCACTACCTCAACCAGCCGTTCGACCGGGCCGACCTGGCCGCTCTCTACCAGACGGCCGACGTCATGGTGGTGACCCCGCTGCGCGACGGCATGAACCTGGTCGCCAAGGAGTTCGTGGCGGCCCGGCGCAACGACACCGGCGCGCTGGTGCTCAGCGAATTCGCCGGCGCCGCGGCCGAGTTGGAGGACGCCTTCCTGGTCAACCCGCACGACGTCGACGGCCTGAAAGAGACGCTGCTGCACGCCCTGGCGGCGGACCCGGCCGACCTGGCCGCCCGCATGAAGGCGATGCGCGCCTACATCACCGCCAACGACATCCACGCCTGGGCCCGCGCGTACCTCACCGAGCTCGACCTAGCTCGTCCCCTGGTCTCCTAGGGTCTTGTCGAGCCAGTCGAGGATCGCCTCGATCGGCTCGGCCCGCGCGACGTCGAGCATCAGGTCGTGGCCCATGCCGGGGAAGAGCAGCGGCGCGCCGCCGTAGCGGGTGGCGGTGCGGTCGAGCGACGTCCGCGGCACGACGCGGTCGTCCGGGCTGCCTATCACCAGCACCGGCGGATCGCCGACCGGGCGCGGTGCGGGGTCGTGCGTGACCAGTTCGCGCCGGGGCCGCGCGACGATGCGGTCGAGGTGCCGCTGGGCGTCCTCGGCGGGCATCTCGGGGCCGAAGAGCTGTTTGCGGCTCAACCTCAGGCGGCCGCCGAACAGCGCCGGCAGCGTGCCGAACGGATTGGTCCGCAACGCCGCCCCCAGCGTCGGCCAGCCGTCCATCACCGGCGCGGCGAGCACCGCCGCCCGGACCGGATAACGGCCCATCGCGTACGCGACCACGAGCGCACCGGCGCCCTGGCCGACCAGCACGGCCTGCCGCGGCAGGGACGCCGCCACCTGCACCACGTCGTGCACCTGGGCCCGCAGGTCACCGCCCGGCCGCGGGGTGACCGCATGGGCCGCGTAGCCCCGCGACGCGGCCTGCGGCAACCAGTGCTCGGCGAACGCCCACGCGCCGTGGCCGAGCCCGGGCACGAACAGCATCGGCGGCAGGTCGGCCCGGGCGTCCGCGGTGAGCGAGACGACCTCACGCTCGACCGGCGGCACCGGGTCGGTCCAGTCCTCGAAGCGCAGCAACCCCGACCTCACGAAACCGGCTCCATCTCGCGCAGCAGGCCCTCGACGGCCCGCAGGTAGTCGGTGTGGTCGACCTCGAACCAGTGGCGGGCGGTGGGCACCACCCGGCGCCGCGACCAGCTCGCGACCGGACGGACCGACTCCTTCTGCTGCACGGCGGCCGCGCGCTGCGGATCGGTCACGCGCAGCCGCAGCCACCGCGCCACCGCCACGCTCTGCCAGTGGGCCAACGGGAACAGCCCGAAGTCGGCCTGCACCAGCCCGACCACGGCCAGTGTCGGGTGCTTGCGGGCGAACGCGTGCAGATGCAGGTCGGGGCGCCCGTCCTCGGCGGTGTCGAGCAGTTCGGGCGCGAGGAACTCGAAGCGCGGACGATAGCCGGTCGCGGTGATCACCAGGTCGGGCTCCACGCGGCGGCCGTCGGCCAACACGGCCGAGCCGCCGTCGAAGGCGGTCACGTCGGGCACCGGCGTGATTCGGCCGTGGCCCAGGTAGTACGGGAGCTGGCTGTTGACGATCGGGTGGCTCTCGTACGGCTGGTGGTCCGGCGCCGGCAGGCCGTAGCGGGTCAGGTCGCCGGTGGTCAGCGCGACGGCCCGGCGATAGAGCCACTGCCGCAGGCGCAGCGGGAGGCGCAGCTTCAGCATCCGGTCGTTGACCTGGTCGGCCGGGCGGCCGATGAGGTATTTCGGCGCGTACCAGTAGCCGCGCCGCGTCGAATGCCACACCGTGCCCGCCTGCTGGGCGGCCTCGACCGCGATGTCGCAGCCGGTGTTGCCGCCGCCGATCACGAGAACCTTGCGGCCACGCAGCTGGGCCGGGTCCTTGTACTGGGCCGAGTGGATCACCTGGCCGCGGAAGTCACCGGGGATCTCGGGCCGGGCCGGGGACCAGTTGTGCCCGTTGGCCACGACCACCCCGGCGTACCGCTGCACCCGCGACGAGCCGCCGCCGGTGCTCTGCGTCGTGACGTCCCAGCGGCCGTCACCGGCCGGCGCGACCGACACCACCTCGGTGCCGAACCAGACACTCGTCTCCAGCCCGAAATGCGCCGAATAACGCTCCAGGTAGGACAGCACCTTCCGATGGTCGGGGTAGTCCGGCCAGGTGTCCGGCATCGGGAAGTCGGGGAACTCGGTCAGCGGCCGCGAGGTGATCACATGGGTGCCGGCGTAGACCGGGCTGCGGTCGTGGCGCCAGTTCCACGCGCCGCCGACCGACGTCTCCCGCTCGTAGCAGTCGACCTCGAAACCGGCCTCACGCAGGTTCTTGATTGCGGCGAGACCGCTGGCGCCGGCCCCGATGACGCACACGGCGTCTCGACGATCGGCTATGTCGGGAGTGTCGGGCACCCGGCGATATTGTCAGACCGGCCGCTCAGGTGGAAGGGAGCTGGACGTCGGCGACGACGGGAAGATGATCACTCGCGCGGCGGGCCTGCTCGGACTCGACGACTTCGTACTTCTCGATCGTGATGTCGGGGGTCAGGAAGATCCCGTCGATGCGGCGGTTGGGCAGCGTGGCCGGGAAGGTCGGCGGCGCCTCCGGGAACGAGACGAACCCGTCCTCGACCGTGCGCCACGCCCCGCCGCCGGGCCCCTCGTTGAGGTCGGCGGCGGCGATGACCGGCCCCTCGGCCCGGCTCAGCTCCTGCTTCCAGAGCGCCGCCTGGACCGGCCGCTCAGCCGGATCGGTGGCCAGGTGCGAGCCCGAGACGGTGAACTGGCCGCCGCGTACCGAGCCCCGGGCGAACGCGGCCCCGCGCAGGTGCCGGCCGGGGGTGAGCGGGTAGCGCATGCACCAGGTCTCGTGCACGGCCACCCGCAGGCTCACCAGCAGCAGGTTGCCCAGCGAGGGAAGCCCGCCGGCGGCCACCACCATGCCCACGTCGTCGGCGAGGGCGGCGCACTTGTGCCGCCAGCGGAACCGGCGCGGCGCCTCCTGCACGACCAGCACGTCGGGCGCCAGCTCCCGGATCACCCCGGTCAGGGCGGCCCGGTCGTCCTTCAACCCGTGGACGTTGTAGCTGACCACCCGCAGGCGCGCGCCGGACATCAACCGCGTCGCGCCAGGTCGGCCGCCCCCACCACGCCGGCCGTGTTGCCCGTCTCGGCCGCCCGGAGGTCGGCCACCGGGAACCGTCCGCGCTGCTTGAGCTGGTCGCGATAGGTGGTCTGGGTCGGGACCATGAGCAGGTCGCCGGCGTCGACCACGCCGCCGCCGACCACCAGGATCTCGGGGTCGAAGCTCTGCGCCAGGTCGGCCATCGCGACGCCGAGCCAGTAGCCGATCTGGGCGAAGGCGTCGCGGGCGACACCGTCGCCGGCGTGGGCGGCCTCGGTGATCTGCCGGCCGGTGATCGCCAGCGGGTCGCCGCCGGCCAGTTCCAGCAGCTTGGCGGCGCGTTCCGGTTCCTGCCGCGCGCCCGCCCGGGCGAAGCGGACCAGGGCGTTGCCGCTCGCGTACTGCTCGAGGCAGCCGAGCCGGCCACACCCGCAGGGGTGGCCGTCGGGGACCGACTGGATGTGGCCGAGTTCGGCCGCGATGCCGTTGGCGCCGCGCCACAGCTTGCCGTCGAGCACGATGCCACCGCCGATGCCGGTGCCGACGGTGATCATCACCATGGAGTCGGCGTGCCGGGCGACCCCGAACCGGAACTCGGCCCAGGCCGCGACGTTGGCGTCGTTCTCGAGCACCGTGGGCAGGCCGACGGCCTTGGCCACGTAGTCGCGCAGCGGCTCGTCCCGCCAGGCCAGGTTGGGGGCGAACAACACGGTGGAGCCGGCCGCGTCGATCCAGGCCGCCGCGCCGATGCCGATCGCGGTGGCCTGCGGGAAGTCCCGCGCCAGCTCGGCCGCCACCTCGACGATCGTGTCGCGGGTGCCGGCCGGGTCCTCGGCAGGGGTGTCGCGGCGGTTCGAAGCCAGCACCGTGCCGTGCTCGTCCACCACCCCACCGGCCACCTTGGTGCCGCCGACGTCGACTCCGATGGTCAGCGTCACGCTGCCCGTCCCCTCATAAGCTCGCTATGCCGCGCCGTCGCCACGGGCTTCGTCGCCCGCCCCGCCGGCACCCTCGGCGCCCGTGTCCCCGGCCGCCGCCTCACCACTGTCTCCACCCGGCGTCGCGCCACCCGTGTCGCCGGCAGCCGCGTCGCCCACGCTGGTGCGCGTGGCGCCGCTCTCACCGGCCGGCTCGTCGCCCGCCACATCATGATCCATCGTCCCGGCCGAAGCCACGGCGTCAACACCCGCATCGGCGGTCGCCGCCGCCCACACATCCAACCTTCGTGCGCCGCGGGCGCCCGGCGCCACCGGCCAGGACGTGTCGCCCGTCTCGTGGGCCGCGGCGGCCGCCTCGCGTCGAGCCTTGGCCTGGGCTGCGGCCTCGGCCACCCGGCGCTCGGCCTCCGCGGCCGCCCGCAGCGCCGCCGCCCGCCGCTCGGCCAGCTCGGCCGCATAGTCGGCAGCCACGCTCGCGGCGCTGGCCGTGGTCGCGGCCCCCCACGGGTCGTCGCTCCGGACCCCGGCCCCGCCGCCATTGGTGGCCGCCGCCCACGCGCCGTCGGCGTTGTTGAGGCCGGCCCCACCCGTCTGGTCGAGCTCGCCGTCGTCGACGTCACCGGATTCGCCCCGGCCGCCGCTGCCTGTTCCGCCGGGGTCGACGCCCGGTCGGGCCGCGCGGGTGGCCACGGACCACGCCTGGTCGGCGTTGGGCGCCGGCGGAGGCGGTGGCGGCGTCGCCGGCCGGGGCCGCTCGCCCACGACGGCCGAGACGGAGCGCAGCAGGCCTGCGACCGACCCCGCGAGGTCGCCCGCGCTGCCGGCCAGCCGCGCCGCCGTCTCGGGTTTCGGATCGCGCACGGCCGCGATGGCCTTGCACACCGGGCACACGCAGCACTCCGGCTCGCCGGTGGCCCACCGCTCCCCGAACACTTGACCCGTCACGGCCCGCGCCAGCACCGATGCGACGAGCCGCTCGGCCTCTTCACGCGCTGATCCGGCCATCGAATCCTCCCCGCCTGTCAGCTCACTGGGCCGGAAGGCTCTCGACCCGGCGCTTGAGCTGCTTCAGCGCCGTGTCCATGATCATCTTTTCGGCCTTCCGGCGGAACATGCCCAGCATGCCGATCGAGAGCTCGACCTCGAGCGTGTAGGTCACCGTGGTCACCCCACCCGGGCCCTCGGCCAGGTCGTACGAGCCGCGCTGCGACTTCTGCGTCTTCGAGGGCTCGACCAGGTGCCACTCGATGCGGGAGAGGTCGTCGGCATACGCGTACTCGAGCGTGTAGTCGTCGGCCATGACCCCGGCGTCGATCACGAAGCGCACGCGGTAGGCGTAGCCGTCCTCGTACTCCTCGAGGACCTCCACCCGCTTCATCGCCTCGGCCCACTCGGGATAGCGCGCGAAGTCGCTGATCACCGCGGCCACACGGTCGAGGGGCGCATGGACCTGGATCGACTGCGTCGAGGTATCCGCCATGCACGGAGGCTACCTCCCACGACCCACAATCCCGGCGGCCGGGCCGGGCGGAGAAGCCAGATGGTCGGCAGGCGGCTACCATCCGTCAGGTGCCGCTCCTTGCCAACGTCAACGCGCGCGTCCAACCGCTCGCGGTGGCCGCGCGCATCGTCATGCTCGCGCTGGTCGCGGCGCTCACGCTGATCGCCACCGGCGATCCCGCGCAGCTGGGCTGGATCGCCCTTCTCGCGGTCGCCGCGCTACCCGCGGTCATCGCCCCCGATCATCACCTCTTCGCCCCGCTGGGCCGCTTCGCCGAGGTGGTGATCACGGGCCTCGCGGCCGGATCGATCGCCGTCGCCAGCGACCTCAACAACACATTGGACGCGGGCTTCGGCGCCGAGGCGATCCTGCCCTATCTGGCCGTGCCGCTGCTCACCGCGGCGCTGCGCCGGCGCCCCACCGAGGGCACCGCCCTGCTCGGTGTCGCGGCGGTCGCGCTGGTCGTCGGGGGCACCCTGGTCGGCGAGGTCAGTCCGATCACGCAGCCCGGCTTCCTCGCGGCCAGCGGTCAGTGGCTGGTGCTGGGCGCGATCATCACGTTCGCGGCCGACACCATGCGCCAGTTCATGCAGCCGACGGAACCGACCCCCCAGCCGTACGCGGAAGCCACTCGCCTTCTCACCCAGCTGCGCAGTGTGGCCCGCTCGCTGCCGGGCGCCACCCTCGACCCGGGCGGCATCTCGGAGCACCTGCTCGAGGAGTTGCGCCTCGTCAAGCCGTCCGACCGGGCTGCCGTGCTGTCGGCCAGCGGCGGCGGCCGGCTCGTCGTGCTCGCTCAGACCGGCGCCGAGCGCGTCGACTGGGAGGTCACGCTCGACGCCGACTCCGCGATCGCCGACGCCTGGGCCAGCCAGCAGCCGCAGACGGCCAGCCGCTCGCAGGCCCGGTCGAGCCGCCGCGGCGATGTCTCGTCGCTGGTCGTGCCGCTGGTCGCCGGTGTCCGCACGATCGGGCTCGTCGTTCTGGAAAGTGACGTCACCAACGCGTACCCGAAGGAGACCGTCAACGAGGTCACCTGGGTGACCGACGCCGCCGCCCTGCGGCTGGAAGCCGCCCTGCTCTTCGACGACGTCCGCTCGCTGGCCACCAATGAGGAACGTCAGCGGCTCGCCCGCGAGATCCACGACGGGGTCGCGCAGGAGCTGGTGATGGTGGGTTACGGCATCGACAACGCGCAGGCGACCCTGCCCGAGGGCGCCGAGGAGACGGCCGAGGAGCTGCGCTCCCTGCGCGCCGAGGTGACCCGTGTGATCACCGAGCTGCGGCTGAGCCTGTTCGAGCTGCGTTCCGAGGTGGATCGCAACGGTGGCCTGGCCGCCGCGATCGCCGAGTACGCCCGCACCCTGGGCACCTCGGCCGGCCTGCGGGTGCACTTCACTTTTGACGAATCGACGGCCCGCCTGCCCGCGGCCACCGAGGCCGAGCTGCTGCGCATCGCCCAGGAGGCGATCACCAACGCGCGTAAGCACGCCGGAGCCTCTAATCTGTGGGTTACCTGCACCGTCGACCCGCCGTACGCCGAGATCGAGGTCTCGGACGACGGCCGGGGCTTTGCTGACGACCGCCCGGACGGCCGGTACGGTCTGACCATCATGGCCGAGCGGGCCGAACGGATCCGGGGCCGTTTGAAGATCACGCCGCGACACCCCAGCGGGACAACCGTTGCCGTAGTGCTGGGATCTTCCGCTAGGCGCGATAGCGTGCGGAATAGCGTTTCCGCTCCAGAAGGGGAGTAACCCGAGCATGTCGACCAGTCCGGCGCCGACGACGCGCACCAAGGTCCTCCTTGTTGACGATCATGACTTGATTCGTAAGGGGCTGCGACACGCATTCGAGCGCGACCGCCAGTTCGAGGTCGTCGGCGAGGCGGCCACGGCCGCCGAGGCTGTCCGCCAGGCCGGCGCCCTGCAGCCGGACGTCGTGATCATGGACCTGCGGCTGCCCGACGGCAGCGGTCTCGAGGCGACCAAGGCCCTCCGCAAGAACAACGCCAACATGGGCATCGTGGTCCTGACCATGTATGCGGGCGATGACCAGCTGTTCGGCGCGCTCGAGGCCGGCGCCAGCGCGTTCGTGCCCAAGACCGCCCCGGCCGACGAGGTCGTCGCGGCGGCTCGGCACGCGGCGTCCGCGCCCAGCGCGTTCACCGCGGCCGACCTGGCCGAGGCCATGAAGCGCCGGCTGGCCCCCTCGGGCCCGCAGCTCTCGCCGCGCGAGGGTCAGGTGCTGCGCCTGCTGGCCGACGGCATGAGCGTGGCCGGCATCGCCAAGCAGCTGTTCGTGTCGGAGTCCACGGCCAAGACCCACATCTCCAAGCTGTACGAGAAGCTGGGCGCCGCCAACCGGGCCCAGGCGCTGATGACGGCGCTGCGACTCGGTCTGCTCGAGGCGCCCGACGCACCCAAGTTCTGAGCTTTCCCCGCTCCACCACGACGTCAGCGCCCGGTCCCCCCACCGGGCGTGTCGTCGTTTCCAGACCTTTGTCGGGCGGCTCAACCGTTTGATGGCCAGGCAGGCCCCGCAAGTCCGGGCACAGGCCGAAGGCTGCGTTGAGGAACGCCGTGAGCAGCCCGGACGCGGTGAAGACGACGCCGAGCGTGGTCACTCCGGCGAGGTAGCCGACACTCGCGACAGCCAAGAAGCTAAAACCGATCAACCGCGCAAATCGTACGGGCGGAACGGGCTCGCGGTCGACCGGCGGCCCAGCCCCGGCAGCAGCAGAGCGCGATAGACGTACGCGTACGGCCCCCGCGGTCAACTTTCCAGGTCGAGCAGCACCTTGCGCAGCAGACCGTTGAGCTGGATCAGCTCCTCGTGCGAGAGGGCACGCAGCAGGCGCTGGTCGCGAGCCATGCCCTCGAAGATGTATTTGCTCCACATCGCCCGCCCGGCCGCGGTCGGCCGGATCAGCACGCGTCGCCGGTCGGTCTCGTCGTTCTCGCGGGTCACCAGTTCGGCGGCGACCAGCCGGTCGAGCCGGCTCGTCATGGCGGCCCGGGTCACCTTCGCCGCCTCGGCCAGCTGGGCCGGGGTGGCCTCGACCGGCCACGGCTGGATCATCAGGACGTGCAGGGTCTTGTAGTCCTCGGACGTGAGCTCCCGGGACTCGGCGAAGGCGGCCGCGTCGGCGCGGCGGGCCTCCCGCTGGATGAAGTTCATGCGCACCAGGGCGCCCTCGACCTCGGGGGCGAAGGCGGGCTCGTTCTTCCAGAACGCCGACCACCTCGCCACGTGCTGGTCGACGCTGTCCTGCTCCTGATCGTCATCCCGGGCCATGACGCCATCATGCCACCGTCTGATTTTTAGATTGCTAATAGTTAGACGGTGAACTAATTTCTCGTCCATGCGGATATCCGATTTCCGGCTGCTCGCCACCGGGCAGACCCTGTCCTGGGTCGGCAACGGCTTCCAGACCGTGGCGCTGGCCGTCGCCGTCGTCCTGGCCGGCGGCGGCCCCGGCGACCTGGGCCTCGTGATGGCCTCGTCGATCGTCGCGCGGCTGGTCTGCACGCTCTTCGGTGGCGTGTGGGCCGACCGTCTGCAGCCGCAGCACGTCATGGTCGCGTCCGACCTCGTACGCCTGCTCGCCGCGGGCGGCATGGCGCTGATGTTCTTCGGCGGCGCCTACCACCTCGTGCTGCTCTGCGCCCTGGCCGCGATCTCAACCGGCGCCGCGAGCTTCTTCGATCCCGCCTTCAGCTCGCTGCGCCCGCTGCTCGTCCCGCCCGAGAAGCGCCAGTCGGCCAACGCCACCCTGAGCATGCTGCAGACCGGCAGCCAGATCGCCGGCCCCGCGCTGGGCGGCGTCACCGTGGCCGCGTTCGGCGCCTCGGCCGGCTTCACCGTCAACGCGTTCAGCTTCCTGGCCTCGATGGTGGCGGCCCTGCTGCTCCGCGTCCGGGCCCAGCGTGGCGAACGCTCCTCGATGCTCAGCGAACTGGCCGCGGGCTGGCGCGAGATCGCCCGGCGCGACTGGCTGATGTTCGGCCTGTTCGGCGCCACGGTCTACCACATCGCCAACGGCGTGATCCTCGTGCTGGTGCAGGTGGTCGCCATCGAACGGCTGGGCGGCGCGTCCGCCGCCGGCTTCATCGCCGCCGCCGAGGGCCTGGGCGGCCTCATCGGCGCCGCGGTCGCCCTGCGCTTCAAGCCCTGCCGCCTGCTGCGCGCGGGCTGGCTGACCCTGCTGCTGATGCCGCTGTGGGCCCTGGCCTACGTCTGGCCGGCCGAACTGATCGCCGTCATCGCGGGCGCGATCATCGGGTACGCCGGCCTGATCTTCTTCGACGTGGCCTGGGAGACCGCCATCCAGGACAACGTCCCCCAGCGCATGCTGGGCCGGGTCTCCTCCTGGGACTACCTGACGTCGTTCCTGGCCATGCCGGTCGGCAACGTCCTGGCCGGCCCGCTGGCCGCCGCGTACGGAACCTCCAGGGTCCTCACCGCCTGCGCCGCCGTCCTGTTCCTCTCGGCCGCCGCCCAGTTCCTCGTCCCCGGCACCCGCGCTCTGACCCGCACCGCCGCCACGGACCCGGCCGTCCCCGGTCGCCCACCCGAGCTGATCGAGACCACCGGCGCCTGACGCCGCCGCCCTTCGCCGGCGCGCGACCGTCAGAGAACGTCGCCGAGGGCCGCGATGAGTTGGGGCTTACCGGGAACGCCGGTGGCCCGCTTGGCGACACGGCCCTCGGCGTCCAGGACCAGCAGCGTCGGCGTGCGCCAGATCCCGAGCGCCCGCACTGCGTCGAGGTGGCTCTCAGCGTCCACCTCGACGTGCTGCACCCCCGGCACCAGCGCGGCCACCTCGGAGCTGACCCGCCGCACGGCCCGGCAGGGCGCACAGAAAGCAGACGAGAACTGCAGGAGCGTGGCCTTCGCCGCGCCGACACCGAGCTCGCGCAACAGACCGGCATCGAGCCGCTGACCGGCAGCGCTCGGGTCGCCGCCATCCTCGATCACACCCGGCTCCTCACGCAGATCCGTCCGCTCCGGCCGCACCGGAACTCCGATCCAAGACCCACCGAATCCACCGGCCCACTGTGACACGCCACCACCGTGTCAGCTGAGCCCCGAGTCTCGCGACGGTCACGGATCGCCGGTCAGCCGGCCACCGCGGGCCGCGGAATCGCTACCACTGTCACCAAACGGTCCAGCCCGACGAAGTCATCGGGATTGGTCGTAAACAACGGAATGCGTTCGCCGCGGTCATGAGGTCGGCGATCCGCCGACGGGGCGTCCGGCCTGCCGCCCTGACAGCGGCACAGATCACGCCATAGGCCCGAGCCGCCTCGGCATCGAACGGAAGCGGATCGAATGTCGCTTCGGTGTGCTGCAAGACGCTGATCCGCCGAGCGCGTTCAGCTGGATCGTCCGTAAGGTGCGGACCGGCAGACAGCTCGGCCAGAGTCACCGAACTGATGACCATCTCGTCAGGAAGCAGCGAGAAGTCGAGCGCGGCCAGGTGGATGACGATATTGGTATCGATCAAGCCACGGACAGTCGGCTCACCAATCACGATCGAACGGATCCTGGTCGATGTCGGCGTCAAGATCGGCGCGGAACCGATCGGCGTCGATCATGGCGGCTGTGGCAAACGCCGCCCGCACGTGCTCACGCGGCACGTAGATGCGCCTTCTCAGCGGGATCAGCCGCCCGATCGGGGTTCCGTTTCGCGTAATGGTGAATGACTCGCCTCGCTCAACCCCACGCATGATCGCGCCGGAGTCGTTGCGCAACTCCCGCTGAGTGATCTCACGATGTGCCGGCTTGGCCATGGAAAGAGCTTACGTCGTGCTACAAGGCGCTACAACGTGTTACACGGTCTGTCCTCAGGGGGTGGCGAGGAGCTTGGCCAGGCGGGTGGCCTGGTTCTCCCAGCGCCACTCCTGTTCGACCCACGCCCGGCCGGCCGCACCCATCGCCTTGGCCTTGGCCTGGTCGGTCAGCAGGTCGGTGATGCGGGCGGCGATCGCCTCGACGTCGGTGCCGCCGACCACGTAGCCCGTCTCGCCCTCGCGGACGGCGTCGGGGGCGCCGCCGGAATCGCCGCCGACGACCGGCAGGCCGGTGGCCGACGCCTCGAGGTAGACGATGCCGAGGCCTTCGACGTCCAGACCGGCGGCCCGCGTGCGGCACGGCATGGCATAGACGTCGCCGGCCGCGTAGTGGGCCGGGAGCTCGGGCCACGGGACCGAGCCGGTGAAGACGACGTCGCGTTCCACGCCGCTCTCGCGGGCCAGGCGGGCCAGCTTCTCGCGGTAGGGGCCGCCGCTCACCAGCAGCAGCGCGGCGTCGGGGACGCGGCGGCGGATCGTGGGCAGGGCGCGGATCAGCATGTCCTGGCCCTTGCGGGGCACCAGCCGGGAGACGCAGACGACCACCGGGCGGCCGGTCAGGCCGTGGCGGGCGCGGACCTCACTGCCGTCGACGCCGGGGTGGAACGCGTCGACGTCGACGCCGGGGGCCAGGCGTTCGAGCGAGGTCAGGCCGTGCAGGGCCCGGTCGAGCCGGCTGCGCTGGTATTCGCCCAGGTAGGTGATCACGTCGTTGCCGCGGGCGATGCGGCGCAGCAGCGTGCGGGCGCCGGGCAGCGCGGCCCAGCCGATCTCGTGGCCGTGGGTGAGCGACACGGCCCGCTCGACGCCGGCCCGCCGGCGCAGACCCTCGGCCAGCAGGCCCAGCGGCGCCGCGGCCCCGAACCAGACCCGGTCGCACCCGTGGGCGCGCGCGACCTCGGCGGCCCGGCGGGCGACCGCCGGCGTCGGCAGCAGGGCGCCGGTCTGCTCGCGGACCACTTCGAAGGCCTGGTCGGCGTCGAAGGCCGGGGCGCCGCGCCAGGTGGAGGCGTAGACGACGAGCGACCCGGCCGGCTGCCGCAGGGCCAGGTTGTGGACGAACTGCTGGATGCCGCCGGGGCGGGGCGGGAAGTCGTTGGTGACCAGCAGGGTGCGGCCCATCAGCGGGCGCCCCGGGCGAAGGCGCGAGCGGCGGCCATGCGTTCCACCGTGGACGGGTGTGAGGCGAACAACGCGTGCTCCCAGGCGGGCGGATCGGGGTCGGAGAGGTTCACCGTACCGAGGCGGCGCTGCATGGCCTCGAACGTCGCCGGGTCACTGGTGAGGACGAGCGCGTGCTCGTCGGCCCGGGCCTCGATGCGCCGGGACACGAAGGCCTGGGCCGGGCCGGCGGCCAGGCCGGCCAGCGTGACCAGGGCGATGAGCAGGCCGATGGCTCTCGGCTCGCCGATGGAACCGACCCCGGCCCGGTCGAGCAGCCAGCCCCAGGATCCGAGCAGGAAGAGCGCGATCACCGCGGCCGCCGTGCCCAGGGCGCCGAGGATCGTGCCGGTCCAGACGTCGCCGTCCTTGGCGTGGCCGAGCTCGTGGGCGGCCACCGAGACGACCTCGGCCGGCTCGGCCTCGGTGAGCATCGTGTCGTAGACGACGATGCGCCGGGTCGGACCGAGACCGGAGACGTACGCGTTGACGGCCTTGGTGCGCCGGGACGCGTCGGCCACCAGCACGTCTTTCACCGGGACGCCGTCACGGGCCGCCAGCTCGACCAATTCCGTACGCAAGGGACCGTCGGCCATGGGGGTGAACTTGTTGAAGACCGGCTCGACCAGCACCGGCAGCACGAACGAGAGCAGCACCACCAGCCCGGCCGCCCCGGCCGCGCCGAACGCCCACCACCAGCGCGGCGCGAAGTGCGTGACCGTGTAGAAGCCGGCGAGCGCCAAACCGCCGATCACGGCGCTGACCGCGAACGACTTCAGCAGGTCGACCGACCACGCGCCCCAGGACTGGGTGGAGATGCCGTAGCGGACGACGATCGTGTGCCGCCAGGCGGCGAGCGGCAGCGTGACCACCTCGGCCACCAGGACCACCGCGAAGCCGCCGAGAACGGCCTGGGCCAGCCAGTGTCCGCCGAACGGGCGACCGGCCTGGGTGACCAGCCACGCGCCGACCGGAGTGAGCCCGATGACCAGGGCGATGACGAGCCCCAGAATCATCGACGCGTAGCTGCCGGGGCGCAGTTCGGAGCGGAAATCGCGGGCGCGGGCCACCTTGTCGGCCGGGAGCTGGCGCAGGGCGTCGATCTGGTCGGGGCGCGGGGCGGGCGGACGGTGCCACGGGATCATCAGGTAGGCCACCACGGCCAGCGCGACCAGCAGGACCGCCAGCGTGCCGGCCGCCCAGAGTCGATTCATGCCCACCTCCCCAACGCACCGTGACCGCCCATCCTAGAGACTCGTGATCACGCCACGTGACGCCCTCGCGGGTACATGGGGACCACCACGGGCGGGTCGGGCGTCTCGAGCAGCTCGACCTCGAAGCCGGCCAGCTCGAACACCTCGATCGCGCGCAACTCGCCTGGGGTCAGGTCGGCGATGCCGTCGGGGGTGTTCATCAGCGCGCCGACCAGGCAGCCCTTGCATTCGGCAGACCTCTGGTCGCAGCGACCGCAGTCGATGATCATCACTCCTCCTCCCCGGGTGGCGGCGCGACGTCAGAAGTCGCGGGCCGACCACCATCGGTAACCAGCACGCTAGGGGTGGGGTATGACAAAAACGGGAAACCGCAGCTCAGGACCGTGATAGGCGGCGCAGGAGCGAATCGGCGCCCATCGGGTACGCACCGTGGCGGCGGACGCCGTCGGCGACCTCGCGGTCGGACGAGATGACCACGATCGGGCGCCCCGCCGGCTCGCCCCGCACCAGCTGGCGGATCAGCTCGTCGGCGGTGTCGCCCTTGCGCGAGAACAGCACCCGGACCCCGCGCGGCGCCGGCGGCAGGCCGTGCACCCGCTCGGCGCCGTCGAAGACCACGGTCACCTCGTCACCGGTCTGGGCCGCGATGCCGCCGAGACCGGTCACGAGGCGCTTGCGCTGCTGCTCGAGCGACATCTCGGCGAAGCCGCGCTTGGTGACGTTGTAGCCGTCGACGATCAGGTGCGCCCGGGGCAGGGCGAGCAGCTGGTCGAGCCGGCCGGGGTCGTCCGTGTCCTGCGCGCGGGCCTGCGAGCGCTCGGGCGTGCCGGGACGGTCGGCCGAGGCGTCGGCCACGTAGTCGGCCGGCATCTTGTCGGCCGGGTTGAGCGCCAGCTCGCGGCGCAGCCCGGACGCGGCCTGGCCGATCGTCTCGATCAGCAGCCACAACCGGGCGTCGTCGGCGGCGCGGGCGTCCTTGGCCGCCGCCTTGCCCGTGGCCGCCAGCGCCTCGGCCTCGGCGAGGCGGGTCTTCAAGCGGCGCACCTCGGCATCGTGGTCGGCCGCGATACGCGACGCGCGCCCCTTCTCCGTGGCCAGCAGGTCGCTCGCGCGTTTTTGGGCGGCCTGCGCCTCGCGCAGGGCCTTGGCGGTGGCGCGCGACTCCTCCCGCAGCTGGCCGAGCTCTTCGCGGACACGGGCCAGTTCGTCACGCAGCTTGTCGGCCTCGACCTTGGCCACGGCCCGGTCGTGCTCGGCACGGGCGGCCCGCTGCTCGGCGTCACGCAGCTGGGCGGCGCTGGCGGCGCTGTCGGCCTCGGCCAGCACAGCGTGGCCCGCCGCGTCGACCAGCTCGCGCCAGCCGTCGGGCCGGGCCAGGTAGGCCAGGGCGGCCACCTCGACCGGGTCGGCCGCGGCCGGGGCCATGCCGGAGGCCACCGCGGCGCCCAGGTCACCCGTGTCGGTCACGACCCGGCCGCTGATGCGCTGGCGGAACAGCGGGTCGGCGGCCAACTGGGCGGCGATCTCACGCCCGCCGAGCCGGGCCCTGCGATTGGGGGCGAAACGGGCGACCTTGCGCATCTGCGCCGGCATCTCATCGGCCGGCAGGCCGGGCAGCGCGGCGGCGGCCAGCGCGGTGATCCGCTGGCGGACCGGTTCGGGCAGCACCGGTTCGGGTGCGAACTCCCCATCCGAAACGGCCGCCTCCTGATCGGGGCGGTCGCCGGGTGGCAGGAGCTCGGACATCTCCCCATTCTCCCACCGTGGGCCGGAGAAATGCTTGTCGAAGCAAGTGATCTTTTCCGGCGCCGCGCGCGTTCTTGTCGTACCCCCGCTCTAATCTCCCCGCCGTGGCACAACCGGCATATGTCCAGGGCACTCTGGACACGCTCCTCAGCGCTGACGGGTCCGTCGACCCGGCGGCGCTCTCCCTCGCCGACACCACTTTCGTGGTGCTCGACCTCGAGACGACCGGCGGTGCGGCCGACGGCGCCGGCATCACCGAGATCGGGGCGGTCAAGGTGCGCGGCGGTGAGGAGCTCGGTGTCTTCGCGACCCTGGTCAACCCGGGTGAGCGGCTGCCGCCCTTCATCACCGTCCTGACCGGCATCACCGAGGCGATGCTGGCCCCCGCCCCGCCGATCGAGACGGTGCTGCCCAGCCTGCTCGAGTTCCTGCGCGGCTCGGTGCTGGTGGCTCACAACGCGCCCTACGACGTCGGCTTCCTCAAGGCCGCCTGCGCCCGGCACGGCTACACCTGGCCCAACCCCCGCGTGCTCGACACGGCTGCGGTCGCCCGCCGCGCGCTGACCCGTGACGAGGTGCCCAACCGCAAGCTCGGCACGCTCGCCCAGTTCTTCCACGCCACCGTCCAGCCCACCCACCGCGCGCTCGACGACGCCCGGGCCACGGTCGACGTGCTGCACGGCCTGATCGAGCGGCTGGGCAGCTTCCGGGTCCACACGGTGGGCGACGCGATCGAGTTCGCCAAGGCGGTCACCCCCACCCAGCGCCGCCAGCGCCACCTCGCCGACGGCCTGCCCCACGTCCCCGGGGTCTACGTGTTCCGGGCGGGCGACGGGCGCGCGCTCTACGTGGGCAAGTCGAAAGACATCGCCACCCGCGTACGCAGCTACTTCACCGCCAGCGAGAAGCGGGCGCGCATCTCCGAGATGCTCGGCGCCGCCACCCGGGTCGAGGCGCTCGAGTGCGCCCACCCGCTCGAGGCCGAGGTGCGCGAGCTGCGGCTGATCGCGGCCCACTCCCCGCCCTACAACCGCCGGTCCAAGTATCCCGAGCGTGTCGTCTGGCTCAAGCTCACCGCCGAGGCCTATCCCCGGCTGTCGGTGGTCCGCACATTGGCCGACGACGGCGCGGCCTATCTGGGGCCGTTCTCGTCGCGCAAGACGGCCGAACTGGCCGCCGCGGGGGTCTACGACGCCGTTCCCCTGCGCCAGTGCAGCCACAAGCTCTCGGTGCGCACCCCCACGCCCGCGTGCGCTCTCGCCGAGCTGGGCCGCTGCCCCGCCCCCTGCGAACACAAGATCACCCCCGAGGCGTACGAGGCGACGGCCGCGCTGCCGTTCCGTTCCGCTCTCGACGGCGATCCGTCCCAGGTGGTCGACGCCCTGATGGACCGCATCGACACGCTCTCCGGCAAATGCCGCTACGAAGAGGCGGCCGTGCTGCGGTCCCGCCTGATCGCCCTGCTCCGGGCCACTGTGCGCATGCAGCGGCTGACCGCCATGACCAGGCTGGCCGAAATCGTCGCGGCCCGGCGCGACGGCATCGGCGGATGGGAGATCGTCGTCGTCCGGCACGGCCGGCTCGCCGCCGCGGCCACCTCGCCGCCCCGCGAGCATCCCCGGCCGACTCTCGAGGCGGTGCGCCTGACGGCCGAGACAGTCCTTCCCGGACGAGGCCCGGTCCCGGCCGCCTCCGCCGAGGAGACGGAGCGGATCCTGGCCTGGCTCGAACTCGCCGACACCCGGCTGGTGGAAACATCCGGCGACTGGGTGTCACCGGTTCGTGGCGCGGCGCGGTTCACTTCCCTGCTCAACCGGGCCGAGGCGGCCGCTTCGGGTAAAGACTCGTCCGTTCGCTCATCGGTAACTGACCGTTCGGATGACGCTCGCTCGCTTAGGCTGTAAGGCAAGTGGAATCCCGGGTCTGGTTCGCGGGGCTTCACGACGTTTTGGCCACCGGTTCCCGCGGTCCCCCGCGCGAGCGCCGCTGGCCCAGTGGTGAGGGGGTGTCCAGTGGACGTCGACGCCGGCCACGGCGCCGCCCTTGGACGTGCCCTGCCGACCCCCGAGCGCGAGATGTCGCTCACACAGCGTCTCCGCTCCTTCCTCAGCCTGCCCGGCAACGATGACGATCCAGTGACGACGCTGACGCGCGCCCACCGCACCGTGCATCCGTCGGCAGACGCGGGCGTCCTGCGACGCAGCTACGCGATCGCCGAGAACATGCACCGCGGCCAGATGCGCAAGTCGGGCGAGCCCTACATCACCCACCCGCTGGCCGTGGCTCAGATCTGCGCCGAGCTCGGCATGGACACGACCACCCTGGTCGCCGCCCTGCTCCACGACACGGTGGAAGACACCAGCTACACGCTCGAGGCGCTGCACGGCGACTTCGGCCCCGAGGTGACCCACCTCGTCGACGGGGTGACCAAGTTCGACAAGGCGTTCTACGGCAAGGCGGCCGAGGCCGAGACGATCCGCAAGATGATCGTGGCCGCCGGCAAGGACGTCCGCGTCCTGGTCATCAAGCTGGCCGACCGGCTGCACAACATGCGCACGCTGGACGCCCGCTCCCCCGCCTCCCGCGCCCGCATCGCCACCGCCACGCTCGACGTGCTGGTCCCGCTGTGCGACCGGCTCGGCATCCAGGCCCTCAAGCGCGACCTCGACGACGTGGTGCTCTTCCACCTCGAGCCCGACTCCTACGCGCGCATCGACGAGCACGTGAAGAACCGCCCCGGCTGGGACGACTATCTCGGCGAGGTCACTTCCCGGGCCCGCACCGCGCTGCGCCGCCAGCGGGTGGCAGCCGAGGTCACGCCCCGGCCGCGGCACTACTACTCGATCTGGAAAGACACGGTCGCCGGCGGCCACGCCGTCCCGTTCGACCTGCCCCGCATCGCGGTCGTGGTCGACGGCCCCGAGACCGACTGTTACGCCGCGCTCGGCGCGATCCACGGCCAGTGGCGCCCCGTGGCGGGCCGGTTCAAGGACTTCATCGCCTCCCCCAAGAACAACCTCTACCGCTCCCTGCACACCACCGTCACCGGCCCCGACGGCCGCCTGGTCGAGGTGCTGATCCGCACCCGGGCGATGCACCGCTACTCGGAATACGGCGTCGCCACGACCTACCGATATCCCAAGTACGCGGAAACCGCCGAGGCCTCGGGCGCCGACCAGCTGACCTGGTTGAAGCGGGTGCTCGACTGGCAGCAGGACACGACCGACGCCGCCCAGTTCCTCGCCTCGCTGCGCTGCGACCTCTCCGAGGGCCAGATCACGGTCTTCGCCCACGGGCACGCGTGCGAGCTGCCCAGCGGCTCCACCCCGGTCGACCTGGCCTACGAGCTCAGCCCGCAGAAGGGCGACCAGTGTCTGGCCGCGACGATCAACGGCCGGCTGGCCCCGCTCAGCTCGCAGCTCCGCGACGGCGACGTGGTCGAGATCTTCTCCGAGACAGACGGCCATATCGAGGTGGAGACGAACGCTCCGCGCGGCCCCCGCCGGGAGTGGCTCGGCTTCGTGAAATCGAGCCAGGCCCAGCTCCAGATCAACAAGTACTTCGACGAGAAGAACGAGCCCGGCATCAGCATCGCCGACAAGGTGCGCCTGGGCCGCGCCACGATCGGGCTGACCCTGCGCAAGCACGACCGGGGCCTGGCCAGCGAGGTGCCGCTGCGCCGCCTGGCCGAGGAACTGGGCTATCCCGATCTCGAAACCATGCTGGTCGCGGTGTGTGAACGCACCCTCGAGCCGGACACGGTGGTCGAACAGCTCATCGCCCTCGTCGACCACCCCGACTGATCGATCGCGCCGCGGCCCCGCGCGGTCAGCCGCACAGACGTACGCCACTTCGGAGGCGGCTGCGGCGCCCCGCTAGCCTTGCTCACGTGAGTTTTCCTCGGCGAGTGCGCGCGTACGCATATCAGGCGTTTTATCGCATGCCAAGTTCGCTGCGCCGAGCGGTCGTGATCCTGGTCGCCCCGAAATACCTGGTCGGCGCCGTCGCCGTGATCCGCGACTCCGAGTCCGGCAACCTGCTGCTGCTGCGCCAGCCGTCCAAAGCCGGCTGGAGCCTGCCCGCGGGCCTGCTGAAACGCCACGAGGAGCCGGCCGTCGGCGCCGCCCGCGAACTGTTCGAGGAGACGGGCGTCCGCATCGCCCCCGACGACCTGACCCCCGGCGTACCCAACGCGATCGTCCACCCCGTCGGCGTGGTCGACACCGTCTTCTTCGGCACGGTCGCCGCCACCCAGGCCCCCCTCGACATCGACGGCGGCGAGATCGTCGACGTGGGCTGGTTCCCCGTCGACGACCTCCCCCGCCTGACCGCCAACACGATCAAGCTCCTCGCGTGCTACGACCTGGCCCCCGAGCCCGCCACTCCTCAGCCCGCAGCTGAGCCCACCGCTGGGCCGGAAACCGGCACGAGGGATGACGGGGATCGGCCGTGACGACCGTCGCCGGGGTGGTGCTGGCAGCCGGCGAGGGGCAGCGGTTGCGGCCGCTGACCGAGCTGTTACCGAAGGCCCTCTGCCCGGTCGGCAACGTCGCCCTGCTCGACCGGGCGCTGGCCCGGCTGGCCGGTCTGGGCCTCACCGGGCCCGACTCGGTGGCGGTCAACGCCGCCTACCTGGCCGACCAGGTCGTGCGGCACGTCGGCGACCGCGCCCACCTCTCGGTCGAGCCCGACGGCCCGGTCGGCACCTCGGGCGGCGTGGGGCGCTTGAAGTCCTGGATCGACGGCCGCGGCGCGCTCGTCGGCAACGCCGACGCCTACCTGGCCGATCCCACCCGCGAGCCCGGCAAGGACATCGCCGCGCTGCTCGACGGCTGGGACGGCGAGACCGTCCGCATGCTCACCAAGCCCACACTGCCCGGCACCACGGGCGGCTTCAACGGCCGCCGTTTCACCGGCTTCTCGCTGCTGCCTTGGCGCTACATCCGCGACCTCTCCACGGAACAGAGCGATCTCGTACGCACAGTCTGGCGCCCGGCCGAGGCCGAGGGCACGCTCGAGTTGGTCAACTACGAGGGCGTCTACATCGACACCGGCACCCCGGCCGACTACCTCCTGGCCAACCTGCAGGCCACCCAGGGCGGATCCCTCGTGGACCGCACCGCCGAGGTCACCGGCGCCGTCACCAACTCGGTGGTCGGCGCCCGAGCCCAGGTGGCCGGCAACGTCACCCGCTGCGTCATCTGGCCCGGTGCCAGGGTCGACGCCACCGAGTCCCTCACGAACACCGTGCGCGCCCCCGGAAACCTCACCGTCCACGTGTGACCCCCGCGCCCGGACGAGCCGCTGCCGGCTTCCGGCCACCGATCCCGCACCCCGGTCCGCCACCCCGCCGCCCACCCGGCGCGCGGACCAGTGCCGCGGGAAGCGCTGCAGCCGTCCAGCCAGCCCGCGGACCAGCCACCCACCGGGCGCGCAGACCAGCCACCCAACCGCCGCGCAGACTGACGCGCAGACCGGCCGCCCAACCGGCGCACGGACCAGCCGCCCAACCAGCGCGCAGACCGGCCGCTCACTTGGCGCGCAGACCAGCCGCTCACCCGGCGCGCAGACCAGCCGCTCACCCGGCGAAGCAAATCCCGGGAATGAACGTCTCCGGCGGGTCGGCCCGGCGACGGCGATGAGTTCGGCGAGCGTGGGCGGTCTTACCGGGTGAAGGGAGACGACAACCATGGTTGTGCAGCAACGAGACGACGAGAAGCTCATCGGCGATCTGATCGAGGGGTGGGCGGCCGCCATCCGGGCCGGGGACCTGCCCGGCGTCGTGGCCGGGCACGCCGACGACATCGTGATGTTCGACGTGCCGCCGCCGCAGGACGGAGTGCGCGGCATCGACGCGTACCGGGAGACCTGGCCGCCGTTCTTCCGGTGGATCGAGTCGGGGGCCGTGTTCGAGATCGTGCGACTGGAGGTCACTGCGAGCACCGACGTGGCCTTCGCTCACGCCCTCCTACGCTGTGGCGAGCCCGCCGAGTTGGCCGCGTACCCCGACCGCCGCCTGCGGCTCACCCTGGGCCTGCGCAGGCAGGACGGCCGGTGGCTCGTGACCCACGAGCACCACTCGTTCCCGATCACGGGCGAGGGTTAGGGACCGGGCCACCCGCTTCTACGACGGCGGCAGCGGAGGTGTGACCGGTGCAACGGACGTTCAGTCGGCGTCGGGGAGGCCGATCGCGAAGGCGTCCTCGAGGTCGTGCTTCGAGTAGGCGCGGAACGCGATGTGCGACTCCGTGTTGAGCACGCCCGGCGTCTTGGAGATCTTGCCCGCGATGACCTCGGCGATGTCGTCGAACCGGGCGACACGGACGACCGCGATCAGGTCGACGTTGCCGGCGACCGAGTAGACCTCGCTGACGCCGTCGAGGGCCGCCAGTGCCTCGGCCACCTCGGGGATCGAGTCGGTGGCGCAGTCGATGTGCACGATCGCGGTGTTCACCTGCGGGCTCCTCGGCTGTGCGGGCTCAGTGGTCGCGACCATGCTATCCGCCGGGCCGCGCCGGTGAACGAAAAGGGGCCCGCCGAAGCGGGCCCCTTCGTCGTGCTGTGGTGTTACTTCCGGCCGGAAGTGATCTCTTCGCGGGTGTCGCCGCTGATCGGCGGCATACCGGGCGAGACTGGAGCCTCGGACGGCTTCTCGACCGGGTAGAAGAAGCCCTTGACCGCCGGCGCCAGGGCACCGACCCGGTTCATCTTCTTGGGAACGACCCAGCCGCCGTACTCGACCGGGAGCGGGTGGCCGTGGTCGTCGACCGGGCCGAGCGGCTGGTGGACCTCGACGAACTGCCCGTTGGGCAGGCGCCGGATGATGCCCGTCTCGACGCCGTGGGCCAGAACCTCGCGGTCGTGCTGCTGGAGACCCAGGCAGATGCGTACCGAGAGGTAGTAGGCCAGGGCGGGCAGAACGATCAGCCCGATCCGGCCGCCCCAGGTCATCGCGTTGAGGCTGATGTGGAACTTGTCGGCGATGACGTCGTTGGCGCCGGATAGGGTGGCCACGATGAAGAACGTGAACGCCATGGCGCCGATGCCGGTGCGCTCCGGGTTGTCGCGCGGGCGCTCCAGCAGGTTGTGGATGCGCTTGTCGCCGGTCTTGCGGGCCTCGAGCCACGGCCACGCCATCGGCGCGGTGGTGAAGAAGCCCAGGCCCACGACTGCCGGCCAGAACAGCGGCGGGATGCTGTAGTCGCCGATGTAGATCTGCCAGTTCGGCATGAGCCGGACCAGGCCGTCCATGAACATGACGTACCAGTCGGGCTGCGACGCCGAGGAGACCTCGGCGGCGCGGTACGGACCGAACAGCCAGATCGGGTTGATCTGGAACAGGCCGGCCAGCAGCGCCACCGTGCCGAAGACGGCCATGAAGAAGCCGCCCTGCTTGAGCGCGTAACGCGGGAACATGCGCTCGCCGACCACGTTGGTGTTCGTGCGCATCGGGCCGGGCCACTGGGTGTGCTTCTGCTTGAAGACCAGGCCCAGGTGGACGCTGATCAGGGCGAGCAGACCACCCGGGATGAGCAGCACGTGCGCGATGTAGAACCGGCCGATGATCAGGTGGCCCGGGAACTCGCCGCCGAAGATCGAGGCCGAGACCCACGTGCCGACCACCGGGATCGACAGCATGATCGCGGAGGCGATGCGCAGACCGGTGCCGGACAGGCCGTCGTCGGGAAGCGAGTAGCCGGTGAACCCGGCCAGGAAGCCCAGCAGGAACAGGGCCATGCCGATGACCCAGTTGATCTCGCGCGGCTTGCGGTAGGCGCCGGTGAAGAAGATGCGCGCCATGTGCACGACGATCGCCGCCATGAACAGCAGCGCCGCCCAGTGGTGCATCTGGCGCATGAACAGACCGCCGCGCACCTCGAACGAGAGGTGCAGCGACGACGCGTACGCCTGGGACATCTCCGTGCCGCGCAGCGCCGGGTAGGCGCCCTGATAGGCGGTCTCTGTCATCGACGGGTCGAAGAACAGGGTCAGGAAGACGCCCGTGAGCAGCAGGATGATGAACGAGAAGAGCGCGATCTCACCGAGCAGGAAGGACCAGTGGTCGGGGAAGACCTTGTTGAGCAGGGCACGCAGGGGCGTGGAGGCCTGGAACCGCTCGTCTACGCCCTTGGCGAAGGTGACCGGCGCCTGTTGAAGATCGGCTTTGCCTGTTCGGCGCTTCACGGCCGCTCCCAGAAGTCAGGTCCGACGGTGTCCTTGAAGTCGGACGTTGCCACGAAGTAGCCCTCCTCGTCCACCCCGAGCGGCAGCATCGGCAGCCGCCGGGTGGCGGGACCGAAGATCGGCTGCGCGTTCCGGGTGATCAGGAACTGCGACTGGTGGCAGGGGCACAGCAGGCGGTTGGTCTGCTGTTCGTAAAGGCTAGCCGGGCAACCGGCGTGGGTGCAGATCTTGGAGTACGCGACGTAGTTGCCCCACATCGACCCGGCGTTGCGGCGGTCGGCAGCGGCGTTGTTCCGCGTCTCCTCCGCGTCGTCGGGCCGCAGGTGGATCAGCAGGGTCGGCGAGTCGGCGTACTCGTTGGTCGCGCCGTGCGGGACGCCGGGGAAGACCGTCATCTGGCCGCCGGTGCTCACGTCCTCGGGCCGGATCGGAGTGCCGTCGTCACGCGTGAGCCGCACCAGGTTGCCGCCGTTCTTGACCGGGCTGAAGCCGGTCGTGAACAGGTCGGGCTGATCCGCCTTGTGCGGGTTCTCGATCAGGCCGCCGATCAGCGGGGCCGCGGCGACCAGGCCGATCGGCGCCAAACCGAAGCCGATCGCGCCCTTGAGCAGCGGCCGACGCTGAACGCCCTGGTTGAGCTCGTCACCGACGAAGAGCATGGTCTGGCCGGTGATCTTCTGCTCGTCGGTCGGCGACGCGCCGTCGTGCCGGGCCTGGATCGACACCTCGTGCGGCAGCAGCTTCTTGGCCCAGGCCAGGATCGCGAAGCCCACCGCGAACAGCGAGATGCCGAGCGTGATGCCGAGCAGCGGGGTGTAGTAGTCGCCCATCGTGTGCCCGAGCTCGAACCGCCACGGCCAGAAGATGTAGAAGCCGAGGAAGGCGAACGCGGCCAGGCCCGCGATGATGAACAGGAGCGCGATGTTGCGGACGACGCGCTTCTCGGCCTTCGAGTTCGTGCCGTGGAACTGCGACTCGTACGTGATCACCTCGATCTCGTCGCGGCGCAGTCCCTCCTTCACGATGTCGAAGCGGCTGAGCCTCGGGTCGTCGACGTCCACCGGCTCGGGAGCGTCGGGTGCGTCGTGATGCAGCGTGGTCATGACTTCCCCGCAATCCACAGCGACGTGAAGACCAGCAGCGTGATGCCGACGAGGAAGATCGCGACGCCCTCGGTCGACGGACCGTAGCGGCCCAGGTTGAACAGACCGCCCGGGTCCTTGTCCTCCTGCAGCTGCAGGGTGATGTAGGTGATGATCTCGCGCTTCTCTTCCGGCGTGAGCTGGTTGTCACCGAAGACCGGCATGTTCTGCGGGCCGCTCAGCATCGCCGCGTACATCTCTTCGGGCGTGGCGGCGTGCAGGGCCGGAGCGAACTTGCCCGAGGACAGCGCGCCGCCGCCACCGCCGAAGCCGTGGCACGAGGTGCAGTTGACCCGGAACAGCTCGCCGCCGCGGGCGATCGCCTCGGGGTTGTCCTCGAGGTTCTCGACCAGCTCACCCTCGGGCAGCTGGGGGCCTCCACCCAGCTCCTGGATGTACTGGCCGAGCTGCTTGACCTGGTTCTTGTCGAACTGCGGCTTCTTCTTCTCGGCCTGCGCCTCCTGGCGGGTCATCGGCATGCGGCCGGTGCCCACCTGGAACTCGACCGACGCCGAGCCCACGCCGATCAGGCTGGGACCGCGGTCGTCGACACCCTGGCCGTCGCGGCCGTGGCAGGAGATGCAGCTGTTGTCGTACAGCTGCTTGCCCTCTTGCGCGGTGGCGGAGAGCTGCTTCGGCTCGTCGGCGAACGCGCCCGGAGCGAAGGCGGTGTAGACGCCGCCGGCAAGCGCCAGGGCGGCGAGCATGCGCACCGCCGCGCCAAGACGCCGGCGCGCCCGGCTCGGCACGCCGCGCCGCCGGGAGAACACCCGGAGGCGCCGGCGGGCGGGGGTGTCAGAAGTCATGGGTTGTATCCCTCTGCGTTGAGACCTGTTGCTCATGGACGAAGGCGGGGTCTACTGCAGCCAATAGATCATGGCGAACAGCGCGATCCACACGATGTCCACGAAGTGCCAGTAGTACGACACGACGATCGCCGAGGTGGCCTGCGCCGGGGTGAACCTACCCATGGTCGTACGGATCATGTAGACGATGAAGGCGATCAGACCGCCGGTGACGTGCAGGCCGTGGAAGCCCGTCGTCAGGTAGAACATCGAGCCGTAACCGTCGCCGTTGAGCTTGATGCCCTCGTGGACGAGGTTGCGGTACTCGTTCGCCTGCCCGAGCACGAAGATCAGGCCCATCACGAAGGTGATGGTGAACCAGCGCCGCAGCGCGAACACATCACCCTTCTCCGCCGCGAACACGCCGAGCTGGCACGTGACCGAGGAGAGCACCAGGATCACCGTGAAGGTCGTCGCGTACGGGATCTCGAGATGCTGGGTGTGCTCCTCCCACTGCTCGGGCGCCGCCGCGCGGATCGAGAAGTACATCGCGAACAGTGCCGCGAAGAACATGAGCTCGCTGGAGAGCCACACGATCGTCCCGACGCTGACCATGTTCGGTCGCGTCAGCGAGTGGATCCGGCTCTTGTCGATGGCTGAGGCCGCTGTCACGAGGCTCATTATTGCCCCGCGATCAGTGCAACGTGCTGCGGGGGGTCGAATTCAGGCACGAGTTGCAGCCCGGAATTACTGGCCGCCACCGGATGGGCCTAGCCTCGGGTGGTGCACCTAGCCGAAATGCCCACACTCGCCGCCGCGAGCGGGGATACTGTTCTTCCGCCGTTCAGCCCGGGCGCGATCTTCACCGAGATCCACCTGGGCAGCCTGGTCGCCTTGTTCCTGCTGGTGGCGGCCGCGCTCTACGGCTACGGCGTCTACCGGCTGCGGCAGCGGGGCGACGTCTGGCCGGTGGGCCGGACGGTGGCGTTCGTCGTCGGTGGACTGGGCTCGATCGCGTCGGTGACGGTCACCGGGATCGAGGCGTACGACACCACGCTGCTCTCGGTGCACATGGTCCAGCACATGGTGCTGTCCATGGTGGGCCCGATCTTCCTCGCGCTCGGCGCCCCGGTCACGCTGGCCCTGCGTACGCTGCCCGTCCCCGCCCGCCGCCAGGTGCTCGCGGTGCTGCACAGCCGGGTCGCCCGCGTCCTGACCTTCCCGCTGGTCGCGTTCGGCATCTTCGTGGCCAACCCGTTCGTCCTGTACTTCACCGACCTCTACCGGCAGACGCTGCTGCACTCGTGGCTGCACGAGTTCATCCACATCCACTTCATCGTCACCGGCTGCCTGTTCTTCTGGCCGCTGCTGGGGCTCGACCCGCTGCCCAACCGCTGGCCCTACCCCGGCCGCGCGCTGCTCATGGTGCTGTCGGTGCCGTTCCACACGGTGCTCGGCCTGACGATCATGCAGAGCCCGACGCTGCTGGCCGGCGACTACTACAACAGCCTCGGCCTGAGCTGGACCGACCCCAAGGCCGACCAGGTCACGGCGGGCGGCATCCTGTGGGCCGGGGGCGAGATCGTCAGCGTCACGATGCTCGGCATCCTGATCCTGCAGTGGGTGCGCCAGTCCGAACGCGAGGCCCGCCGGATCGACCGCGCCCTGGACCGGCAGGAGGCCGAGGAGGCCGCCGGGCGGGCCCGCGAAGATGCTGCCAAGATCACAAACGGAGCACCCGCCGACACCCGCGCACCGGGTTCCGACACGGCGTAGTGGGTTCCGTTACGATCGGCGGGCGCGTACCCGCCCGAGCAGCCATAAAATTCTCCATGGACAACGTGAGCCGAGGCACAACAAATGAGCGATGCGCAGGTCACTCAGTACACGGTCCTCCTCTACAGCGACGACGCCGCTGTACGTGACCGCATCCGGCAGGCCATCGGCGTGCGTCCGGCCGCCGACCTCCGGGTCGAGTTCACCGACGCCTCCACCTGGGAGGACTGCCGCGACCTGCTCGACAAGTACGAGATCGACCTGATGGTGCTCGACGGCGAGGCGTCCCCGGCCGGCGGCCTGGGCATCGCCCGGCAGACCAAGGACGAGTACGCCACTCCCCCGCCGGTGTGCGTGGTCCTGGCGCGCGCCGCCGACCGCTGGCTGGCCGCCTACGCCCAGGTCGACCAGACCCTGGTCATGCCGCTCGACCCGGTCACCACCGGGCAGACGGTGGCCGCGATGCTCCGGGCCCGCCGCAACGGCGCCATCCCGCTGGGCACGCTCGGCCAGATCCCCTGACCCGCACCCACTGACCCGCATCCCCGAAGGGGCCCCGCCATGGGCGCACGCACCTGGCCGAATCTGACGAGCGCCCTGCTGCGCGGCGAGGAACTCGGGACAGCCGACACCGCCTGGGCCATGGGCGAGATCATGACGGGCAACGCCACCCCGGCCCAGATCGCCGGTTTCGCGATCGCGCTGCGGGCCAAGGGCGAGACGCCGGACGAGCTGGCCGGCCTGGTCGAGGCCATGCTGGCCAACGCCGCCCGCGTCGAACTGCCCGAAGAGGTCCGCACCCGCGCGGTCGACGTCGTCGGCACGGGCGGCGACCGGGCCAACACCGTGAACATCTCCACGATGGCGGCGATCATCACAGCCGCCTCGGGTGTGACAGTGGTCAAACACGGCAACAGGTCGGCCTCCTCGACGACCGGCACCGCCGATCTGCTCGAGCACTTCGGCATCCCGCTCGACCTCGGCCCCGAGGGCGTGGTGAGCACGGTGACCGGCGCCGGCATCGGCTTCTGCTTCGCCGCCCGCTACCACCCCGGCATGCGGCACGCCGCGGTCACGCGTCGTGAGCTCGGCGTGCCCACGTTCTTCAACGTCCTGGGCCCGCTGACCAACCCGGCCCGGCCGACCGCGGCCGCGGTCGGCTGCTTCGACCAGCGGATGGCGCCCGTGATGGCGGCGGTGTTCGCCGCCCGCGGCGACTCGGCGCTGGTCATGCGGGGCGAGGACGGGCTCGACGAGTTCACCACGGGCGCGCCGACACGGGTCTGGCAGGCCGGCGACGGCAAGGTCGAGGAGCACCTGATCGACGCCGTTGAACTGGGCCTGCCCCGCAGCGAGCCGGCCGCCCTGCGCGGTGGCGACGCCGCGTTCAATGCCGACGTGGCCCACCGCACGTTCGCCGGCGAGCCCGGCGCGGTACGCGATGCCGTCGTGCTCAACGTGGCGGCCGCCCTCGCCGCTCAGAGTGGCTTCCCCGGCGACCTGAGAGACACGCTGCGGGCCGGAATAGTCCGAGCCCAGGAGACGATCGATTCCGGGGCCGCGACGGCTCTGCTGGCCCGCTGGGTGGACGCGGCCCGGCAGGCCAAAGCCGCCGAATAGGCCAGACCTGGCGGCGGCTTCGATGAGCTGCCGGCCCCGGCTCCGAGGTTGGGCAAAGTCACAGCGGACACGCCGGGCCCAATACTCCCAAATGCCCCAAACACGTGGCAGCGTCGGAATCAGTTTCGGGTAATCCACCTTCCGGCGAAGAGAGGAGCCACCCGTGTCCGATCGAGAACCACGCTGTGTCATCTGCGACGGCGACATGATGTTCGAGGTCCCGGCGGAGGAGCTCGTTTGCACCCGCTGCGGCGCCGCCGAGGTCGTCGCCCCTATCGTCGCCCACCTGTGGCTTAGCCACCCCACCCCGCCCCGCCGCATAGCGCCCCAGCAGAGGCGGGCGGCTGCGTAACTGACCTTGGCTGAGCTGGGTGGGTACGGCTGCTGAGCTTGCTGGCTCCGCTTCGCTGCGCGTGGGGCGATCGCCTTTTAGGTCAATGAGCAGGCACCCGGTTTCCTGCCGCCGCAAACCCCGCGGCGTCAGGAAACCGGGTGCCTGCTCATTGACGGCGACCGCCCCGGCAGCTCACTGGAAACGGGCGCACGGGAGAGAAGTGTTTTTGGGTTGCTCACACTGCACGCGAGCCAAATGCCGTGCGCACGTAACCAGTCAGCCGCCCGGGGCCCGTCGCCGCCGGGGAAGGGCCACCGCGCCGCGAGCCAAATTGCCGTGCGCACGTAGTCAGTGAGCTGCAGGGGCGGTCGCCCCACGCGGAGCGAAGCGGAGCCAGCAAGCTCAGCCGTGAAGCAAGCTCAGTGCTCTGCCGGGTGCCGGGTGCCCGTGTAGTACTCGAAGATCATGGCGCTGGAGGACACGATCACCAGGATCATGCCGAACACCACCAGCCACCACATCCAGAAGACCAGGCCGAGGCCGGCGATTGTGGCCGACAGGGCGATGCCGAACGGCCAGTAGCTGCCGGGGCTGAAGAAGCCGATCTCGCCGGCGCCCTCGGCGATCTCGCCGTCCTCGCGGTCTTCGGGGCGCAGGTCGATGCGGCGGGCGACGAACCAGAAGAAGCCGCCGCACATCGAGCAGAGCAGGCCGGACAGGATCAGCGCGATCGTGCCGATCCATTCCAGCTGGCCGAGGGCTTCGTGCGTGTAGATGCCGTAGACGACGGCCGCTCCGAAGAGGAAGACGGCGACGCCGGCGAAGATCTTGTATTCGGTGCGCACGCTGTCCCTACTTCCCGGCCGTCACAGCCGCGCCGGTGCCGGCGGACACCGCGTCCTGCTGGTTCCAGCTGTTCTTCTGGCGCCGCGTGTTGAACGGCTCGGTCGTCGTGGCGTACGCCTTGTCGCCGGTGAAGCCGATCGCCGCCATCGCCTCTTGCGTGTTGGCGCCGTCCCTCTTCGCGGCGAGGAACTGGTCGAACCGCTCGGGCGAGACCGACACCAGCTCGAAGTTCATGAACGCGTGGTACGTGCCGCAGAGCTCGGCGCAGCGGCCGACGTAGCGGCCCTCCTTGTCGAGAGTGATCTCGAAGGTGTTGCGCACGTTGCCCGGGAAGACGTCCCGCTTGAACAGGATCTCGGGCACCCAGAACGAGTGGATGACGTCCCTGCTCGTCTCCTCGAACCGGATCTTCTTGCCGGTCGGCAGCACCAGGATCGGGATGACGTCGGAGGAGCCGACCGTCGAGGCGACCGTGTTGGCCTCTTCACCGATGCCGTCGCGGTAGTTGAACTGCCAGTTCCACTTGAAAGCGACGACCTCGACGACCTGGTCGGGGTTCTTCGACAGCTTGTCCACGTCGGTCTGCACGATGGCCGTGTAGTAGAAGAGCACCGCCACGATCAGCACCGGGGTGACCGTGTAGAGCACCTCCATCGGCATGTTGAACCGCGTCTGCACGGGCAGCTCGTCACCGCGCTTGCGGTACCGGATGATGCACCAGAAGATCAGGCCCCACACGAAGACGCCGACGATCAGCGCGGCGATCGTCGAGGCGATCCACAAGTCGTACATCTTGTGGGCCTGCAAGGTGATGCCCTTGCCGGGCCATCCGAAGTGGCCGAAGGCCTCGCCGACACCGTCGACGGAACACCCCGAGAGCACCAGCAGCAGCAACGACCCGCCGAGACCGAGCCCGGCGCCCCGGACTGCCGCTCGCGGCCGTGCGGCCGAACCTTTTGCGCTCACCTGCTCTTGCCTCCTTAGCAGCGCCGCCTCCCGCCCGAAAAGGACACGAGTGGCCAGGCGTTACCGACGGTCGCACATTACTCGACCAGGCCCTCCCCCACCGTTGCGGGGTCCGATCTTCAGTGGTGCGCGTATACCCGCCGACAATCGGACGATACCGTTCCCGGGGTGGAATACACGGGCGTTCCCGCCGGTCCGGCATACCTCGATGCGGCGACAGCTGTTCCCCTGCATCCAGTGGCGCGGGAAGCACTGCTGGCGGCGCTCGCCGACGGCTGGGCCGACCCGGCGCGGCTCTATTCCGCGGGCCGGCGGGCCCAGCAGCTCTCCGAGGCGGCCCGGGCCGCGTTCGCGGAGGTCCTGGGCGTACGCGACGACGAGGTGTCCTTCTGGCCGTCGGGCACAGCCGCCGCCCAGGCCGCGGTGCTCGGCGCGCTCGCCGGACGTGCCCGGCGGGGCGACACGCTGGTGCATTCGGCGATCGAGCACTCGGCGGTGCTGCACGCGGCCGCGCGCGGCAAGGCGGTCGAGGTGGGCGTCGACCGCCTCGGCCGGCTCGACCTCGAAGCCTGGGAGCGGGCGGTCGCAGCGCCCGGGGTGGCGATGGCCTCGCTGATCAGCGCTAGCCACGAGGTCGGCACGGTGCAGCCGGTGGCGGCCGCGGCCGGCTACTGCGACGAGGCGGGTGTGCCGCTCTTCGTCGACGCCGCCCAGTCGGTGGGCCGGGCCGACGTGCCGCCGGGCTGGTCGCTGCTGAGCGCGAGCGCGCACAAGTGGGGCGGCCCGCCGGGCGTCGGTGTCCTGGTGGTCCGCAAGGGTGTGCGCTGGATCTCACCGTACCCGCAAGATGATCTTTATCGTCCGGGGGCACCCGGCAGCGCCAACCTGCCGGCTCTGGTCGCGGCCGCGGCGAGCCTGCGAGCGGTGCGTACGGCGGCCCAAAGCGAGGCTGTACGGCTGAGTGCCCTGGTCGAGCGCATCCGGGAGCGTGTGCCGGCGACCGTTCCCGACGTCGAGGTGGTCGGCGATCCGGAGCTGCGGCTGCCTCACCTGGTGACCTTCTCGTGCCTCTACGTCGACGGGGAGGCGCTGCTGCACGCGCTCGACCGGGCCGGCTTCGCGGTGTCGTCGGGCTCGTCGTGCACGGCGTCGACGCTGCGGCCCAGCCACGTGCTGGAGGCGATGGGCGTGCTCAGCCACGGCAACGTCCGGGTCTCGCTGCACCGCGACACGACCGAGGCCGACGTCGATCGGTTCCTGGCCGTGCTGCCCGGCCTCGTCGCGGGCATCCGGCGAGAGGCGGGCATGTGATCGAGCTGGACTGCTTGGGTCAGAAGTGCCCGCTGCCGGTGATCAAGCTGGCCCAGCACATCGGGAAGGTCGAGGTCGGCGACGTGGTGCGCGTGCTCGCCGACGACCCGGCCGCCGCGAACGACATCCCGGCGTGGTGCCGGATGAAGCACCAGGAGTACCTGGGTTCCCCCGCCGGGAACGCCTTCGAAGTGCGGCGCCTCAGCTGAAGGCCGCCAGCTGAACACTCAACCGTCCGACCGTCTCGACCGCCACCCCTGAAGTCGTCTAAAGGCTCAGGTATTCGAGCACCGGGCCGACCGGGTCGCGGGCCAGGAACGTGTCGACGACCAGGCGCGGGCCCAGGTAGGGCTCGTACTCGGCCTGCCGCTCCAGCACGCGCACCCAGTCGGGCACGCCTTCGTGGTCACGGTTCTGGTAGCGCTTCTCGACCCGGCGGCGGTGCTCGGCGTCGTCGCCGACCACCACCTCGATCACCCGCAGCGGCACGCCGGCCCGCTCGGCCACCTCGACCCAGAGCTGGCGGGCCGCCTTGACCGGGCTGACCGCGTCGATGATCACGTGCTGGCCGATGCCGAGCTGGACCTCGGCCAGCGCGGCCACCGCGCCGTACGCCGCGAAGCCGGGTCTCGGCTCGACGACCTCGTAGCGCTGGAGCGCGAAGTCGACGGTGTCGACCGCGAGCACGCACGCGGGCAGCTCTCTGGCCACCCGCGCCGCGAGTGTGCTCTTCCCGACGCCGGGCAACCCGGCGAAGACGGCCAGCACCATGGATCCCCCCGAAACTATGCAGGCAGACTCAGTTACCGGAAGGCAGGAACTGCTTGATCTCGGCCGCCGCGGCGTCGCCGTACGAGTCGGCGAAGCGCTTGGCGAAGTCCTCGCCGCGCACCTCGTACTCCTGGCCGCCGGCCGATTCGAGCACCAGCGCGGCCAGCAGCGAGCCGACCTGGGCCGCCCGCTCCAGGCCGAGACCCCACGAGATCGCCGCGAAGAAGCCGCCCCGGAAGCCGTCGCCGACGCCGGTCGGGTCCTGCGGGATGACGTCGCGCGCGACCGGCACGTGGATGCGCTCGATGTCGCGTCCGGTGATCTCGACGCCGTCCTTGCCGAGCGTGGTGACCCGGATCCGCACCTGCTCGAGCACCTCGTCCCCGGTGAGCCCGGCCTTGGTCTCGAGCAGCGAGCGCTCGTAGTCGTTGGTGAACAGGTATTCGGCCCCGCTGATCAGCGTCAGCACGTCGCTGCCGTCCATGCGGGCGAGCTGCTGCGACGGGTCGGCCGCGAACTTGTAGCCGCGGGCCCGGCACTCCTGGGAGTGGCGCACCATGGCCGCCGGGTCGTTGGCGGCGATCAGCACCAGGTCGAGGCCGCCGGCACGCTCGCTCACCGGGCTCAACTCGATGTTACGGGCCTCGGCCATGGCGCCGGCGTAGAACGAGGCGATCTGGTTGAGGTCGTCGTCGGTGGTGCAGACGAACCGGGCGGTGTGGGCCACCTCACTGATGTGCACCGAGTCGCAGTCGACGCCGTGCCGCTCGAGCCACGAGCGGTAGTCGGCGAAGTCGGCGCCGACCGCGCCGACGAGGATCGGGCGCAGGCCGAGCTTGCCCATGCCGAACGCGATGTTGGGCGCCACGCCGCCGCGCCGGACCACCAGGTCGTCGACGAGAAACGAGAGTGAGACCTTGTGCAGCTGGTCCGCGATGAGCTGGTCGGTGAACCGCCCGGGAAAGTGCATCAGGTGGTCGGTGGCGATCGAGCCGGTGACGGCGATCTTCATGTGGGCCCTCGGGGTCTTTGGTTACGGGGGGCTTACGTACGCAGCCTACCGGCTCGTGAACGACAGCAGGCCGCCCCGTTAACGAGGCGGCCTCCCTACAACCGCCCCGCCCACCACCCATAAAGCGGACTGAAGGCTATCCGCTGGAGGGTCGTGGGCGGGTTATCCCTTTACACCGTATTTGTCAGTGGAACGAGTCACCACAGGCGCAGGAGTTCTGCGCGTTGGGGTTGTCGATCGTGAAGCCCTGAGCGTCGATCCGGTCGGCGAAGTCGATCGTGGCACCGGCCAGGTAGGGCGAGCTCATCCGGTCGACGACGACCTCGACACCGCCGAAGTCGCTGACGACGTCACCGTCGAGCGAGCGCTCGTCGAAGAAGAGCTGGTAACGGAGGCCGGAGCAGCCACCGGGCTGAACGGCGATGCGCAGGCGCAGGTCGTCGCGCCCTTCCTGCTCGATCAGGGCCTTGACCTTGACCGCGGCGATGTCGGTCAGGATGACGCCGGACGGGGCGGTCGCCTCGACCGACTCGGTGTGCGCTTCAGTGGTCACTAGGTATCTCCCTGCCAGGTCGAACTAGGTGTTGCCCGGGTTTCCGCTGCCGGAAGGCTCGGACATGCTGCCGTACTGGCCAACGCTAGCCCGAATCCCCATGATTCCCAATCCGGGTGGCTTGTTTCACCGCTGGGCCTGATCAAACCAAAGATCAACGGGGGTTACCGGCGGCTCCACTGCTCCGAAAGACGTCCGGCCAGCTCACGCAGCCCTCGGGCGGGCTCGGTCAGCGCCATTTCGGTGCTGCCGAAATGTTCGGTCAGGGAATACGTCTCGGTCACACCGGCCGCGGCGGCTTCCCGGTAGCCCGTCTCGTTGCGCCCGGCCAGCACGATGCAGGGCAGCCCACGGTCGCGGGCGGCGTTGGCGATGCCGGCCACGACCTTCCCGCGCAGCGACTGGTGGTCGAAGGATCCCTCTCCCGTGATCACCAGGTCGGCCGCGTCCAGCTCCCGCTCGAGCCCGATCGCCGTGCTGACCAGCCCGATGCCCGAGACCACCCGGCCACCCAGGGCGATCAGCGCCGCGCCGATGCCGCCGGCTGCTCCCCCGCCGGGCGCCTGCTGCAGACCCTCGACCCCGAAAGCCTTTTCCAGTACGCCGGCGAACTGTTCCAGGGCGGCGTCGAGACGGTAGACGTCCTCCCGGCTGGCGCCCTTCTGCGGGCCGAAGACGTTGCTCGCGCCGTGCAGGCCGGTGAGCGGGTTGTCCACGTCCGTCGCGGCGATCAGGCTCACCTGCCGCAACCGGGGAGCGCCACCGAGCGAGGCGGCCGCGTTCAGGTAGGCGCCGCCGTACGGCAGGGCGTAGCCGGCGATGTCGACCGGCGGGGCACCCAGGGCGGCCAGCATGCCCGCTCCGGCGTCGTTGACCGCCGACCCGCCGAGCCCGATCACGACCTCGGCCGCGCCCGCCTCGACCGCCGCCATGAGCAGCAGGCCCAGCCCGTACGAGCTGGCCGAGTTCGGATCCCGTTCCTCCGGCGTCAGCAGGTGCAGGCCGCAGGCGTGCGCGCTCTCCACGTACGCCGTGGCGCCGACCAGCAGAATCTCGCCCTCGACGGGCCGGCCCAGCGGGTCGACCGTCGGCACGGCGATCCGGCGGCCGCCGGTCGCCCCGGCCAGCACCTCGATGAACCCCGGCCCGCCGTCGGAGAGGGGCCGCCGGATCAACTCGTCGGGGCGCGACCAACCGGCCACGACCGCCTCGGTCACTTCGAGGGCGGAGAGGGTTCCGGCGAACTTGTCCGGACAGATCAGCACGCGCACGCGATGAGTGTGGCAGCCCCCGTCCGCCACCCCTGAGCGGCCCGGCGGCTGTGCCATTCGCCACGGCGATCGCCCGCTCCGGCTGTGCGACGATGGCTGATGTGACGTCGACCTGGACCGAACCCTCGAACACCGCGACCGCGCTGCTCCTGCTGGGCCGGGGCAGCGACCCCGCCTCCGAGCGGGGCGTCGACTGCCCGGGCGAGCTGCCCGCCCCCAGCGACCCCAATCTGGTCGCCCGCGCCACCGCCGCCAAGGCCGCGCTGGGCGATCGTGTCTTCGTGCTCGGTCACCACTACCAGCGCGACGAGGTCATCCAGTTCGCCGACGTCACCGGCGACTCCTTCAAGCTCGCTCAGCAGGCCGCGGCCCGGCCCGACGCCGAGTTCATCGTGTTCTGCGGCGTGCACTTCATGGCCGAGAGCGCCGACATCCTGACCACGCCGGCGCAGCAGGTGATCCTGCCCGACCTGGCCGCCGGCTGTTCGATGGCCGACATGGCCGTGCTGGGCCAGGTGCAAACCGCGTGGGAGCACTTCGAAGACCTCGGCATCGCGGGCGAAACCGTCCCGGTCACGTACATGAACTCCTCGGCCGACATCAAGGGCTTCGTCGGCCGCAACGAGGGCGTGGTCTGCACGTCCTCGAATGCCAAGCGGGCCCTCGACTGGTCGTTCGAGCAGGGCAGCAAGGTGTTCTTCCTGCCCGACCAGCACCTGGGCCGCAACACCGCGGTGCTCGAGATGGGCTTCGACCTCGACGACTGCGTGCTCTACGACCCCCACAAGCCGCAGGGTGGCCTGACCGACGAGCAGCTGCGGAACGCGCGGATGATCCTGTGGCGCGGGCACTGCTCCGTGCACGGCCGCTTCACGCTCGACAGCGTCAACGACGTGCGCGAGCGGGTGCCCGGCGTGAACGTGCTGGTCCACCCCGAGTGCCGGCACGACGTCGTCCAGGCGGCCGACTACGTGGGCTCCACCGAATACATCATCAAGGCGCTCGACGCGGCGCCCGCCGGGTCGGCCTGGGCGGTCGGCACCGAGCTGAATCTCGTACGCCGGATGGCCCTGGCCCACCCCGACAAGCAGATCATGTTCCTCGACAAGACGGTCTGCTACTGCTCGACCATGAACCGCATCGACCTCCCCCACCTGGTGTGGACGCTGGAGGAACTGGTCGCCGGCCGCGTGCCGAACGTCATCACGGTGGACGAGGAAACGGCCAAGCACGCGCGTGTCGCGCTGGACCAGATGCTTGCCCTGCCGTAACGGAATGTAGTCGGCAAGATCCGTACAGCGCGCGATTTTCTTTCCGCTGTCTTAACTGTCGGCTTTTCACGGCCTCCCGCGCGTTGTGTGACTGGCGTCCTTGTCACTCAGCGCTATGCTCACCCGGTTGCAGAAACGGGGTACCCCCAACCCGTCTGCCCCCTCGATCATCTTCGGGCGCTCCCCTCGCGCCCACCGGCTGGAGGTTACGTTGACCGACGACGTCTTGGTCGTGCACGGCGGTACGCCGTTGCAGGGTCAGATCCGGGTCCGTGGCGCCAAGAACCTCATCTCGAAGGCGATGGTGGCCGCCCTGCTGGGCGAGTCGCCGAGCCGCCTGTTCGACGTCCCGCGCATCCGTGACGTCGAGGTCGTCCGCGGCCTGCTCGAGCTGCACGGCGTCAAGGTCAGCGACGGCCAGGACGACGGCGAGCTGGTGATGGACCCGACGAACGTCGAGAGCGCCAGCACCGACCAGATCAACGTGCACGCCGGCTCCAGCCGGATCCCGATCCTGTTCTGCGGCCCGCTGCTGCACCGCCTCGGGCACGCGTTCATCCCCGACCTGGGCGGCTGCCACATCGGCCCGCGCCCGATCGACTTCCACATCCAGGCGCTGCGCGAGTTCGGCGCGGTCGTCGACAAGCAGCCCGAGGGCATGCACCTGAGCGCGCCCAACGGGCTGCACGGGGCCAAGCTCGAGCTGCCCTACCCGAGCGTCGGCGCGACCGAGCAGGTGCTGCTGACCGCCGTCCGCGCCGAGGGCGTCACCGAGCTGCGCAACGCGGCCATCGAGCCCGAGATCATCGACCTCATCTGCGTGCTGCAGAAGATGGGCGCGATCATCACGGTGCACACCGACCGGGTCATCGAGATCCAGGGTGTGCCGCGGCTGCACGGCTACCAGCACAAGCCGATCCCGGACCGGATCGAGGCGGCCAGCTGGGCCGCCGCGGCGCTCGCGACCAAGGGCGAGATCGAGGTGCTCGGCGCCCGCCAGGCCGACATGATGACATTCCTCAACGTCTTCCGCTCGATCGGCGGCGAGTTCCAGATCACCGACGACCGGGTGGCGCGCCCGGGTGTGACCGGCGCCGAGGGTGGCATCAAGTTCTGGCACCCCGGCCACGAGTTGCAGGCCGTCGCCCTCGAGACCGACGTGCACCCCGGCTTCATGACCGACTGGCAGCAGCCCCTGGTGGTCGCGCTGACCCAGGCCCGCGGCCTGTCGATCATGCACGAGACCGTGTACGAGCAGCGGCTCGGCTACACCGACGCGCTGAACCAGATGGGCGCCACCATCCAGGTCTACCGCGACTGCCTGGGCGGCACGCCGTGCCGGTTCGGCCGCCGCAACTTCAAGCACTCCGCGGTCATCGCCGGTCCGTCCAAGCTGCACGCGGCCGACCTGGTCATCCCCGACCTGCGGGCCGGCTTCGCCCACCTGATCGCGGCGCTGGCCGCCGAGGGCACCTCCCGGGTGTACGGGGTGGACCTGATCAACCGCGGCTACGAGGACTTCGAGAACAAGCTGGCCGCCCTGGGCGCGCACGTCGAGCGGCAGAACTGAGCTGAGCTGACCCGCAGCGGAAAACCGAAATGAACCGGCAGTAACAGCCTCTCTTTCATCACTATCAGCGGCGCGGTGTGAAACACACCGCGCCGCTTGGCTACTCTCTGAGCGTGCCCTCGCTCTTTCGCCGCAAGCAGTCCGACGTCGCCGCTCCTGAGGAAGTCGAGGAGGTGACGTCGGCCGAGTCGCGTCCGAAGAGCTACACGCCCAGCAAGAAGGAGCTCGGCCAGGTCACGCCCAAGCGGGTCACCACCGGCCGCCGCTTCGGCGCCGAGACGGCCGCCCCGGCCAACCGCCGCGAGCAGGTCAAGCAGATGCGCGAGCGGCAGCGCCAGGAACGGGCCGAGGCGACCGCGGGCATGAAGGCCGGCGACGAGCGCTACCTGCTGGCCCGCGACCGCGGCCCCGAACGCGCGCTCGTGCGCGACATCATCGACAGCCGCCGTACCGTCGGCACCTACTTCTTCGGCGGCGCGCTGATCGTGCTCATCGGCTCGACCGTGCAGATCTCCGCCGTCCAGCTCGCCAGCAACCTGCTGTGGCTGCTGCTCGCCATCGGCGTGGTGATCGACAGCGTGCTCATCGCGCGCAAGGTCAAGCGCCTCGTGAAGGAGCGCTTCCCCAAGACCACCCAGCGCGTCGGCTCGCTGCAGATCTACGGCGTGATGCGCGGCCTGACCTTCCGCCGCATGCGCGTCCCCAAGCCGCGCGTCGAGCTCGGCCAAGCGGTCTAGCTCCCCTCCGGCTGACCCGGCTCCTCCGGCCGCCCCGGCCCGAGGTGGGTGCGCTGGCCCTCGTGGTCGAGGATGCACAGCACCTCAGCCGGCTCGCCGTGCGCGCCGAACGCGTGCGGCACCATCGTCGAGAACTCGGCCGCCTCGTTCGTGCCGACCAGGATCGTACGGTCGCCCAGCCGCAGCTCGACGGTGCCGGAGAGCACGGTGAACCAGTCGCGCCCCGGGTGCACCCGCAGCTGGTCGGGCACCTTGCGGGTGATCCGCATCTTGGCCACCGTCTGACCACTGTCGCGCGACAGCAGCCAGGTCGTGACGCCGCGATCCGGATGCTGGTGCGGGCGGATCACCACGTCGTCGTCGGCCTCGGACTCGACCAGCTGGTCGATCGTGGTGCCGAGCGCGCGGGCGATCGCGGCCATCTGGTCGAGGGCTATCCGCCGATGCCCCGTCTCGATCCGGCTCAGGGTGGACGGGCTCAGCAGCGAACGACCGGCCAGCTCGTCGAGGGACCAGCCGCGGGCCACCCGCAATCCCCGGATCCGCTGCCGGACCACCGCCTCCAAATTCTGGTCTTGCTTCATACGCAAGATGCTATGCGCTGACAGCAAGGCGCGGCTACCTTCGGGACATGGCTCACGACCACATGATCGAAATGCTCGACCTGGACGCCGAGGTCCTGCACGACTACCACAGCGACGTCATCGCCTGGGTAGGCCGCGAGGCCGCCGAGAACCCCCGCATCGTCGACCTGGGCGCCGGCAGCGGCACCGGCTCACTCGCCCTGGCCCGCGAACTGCCCGGCGCCCGCGTCACGGCGGTCGACGTCGACCCCGAGATGCTGGCCCACCTGCGCGCCCGGGCCCAGCAAGCGGGCCTCGGCGACCGCATCGGCACCGTCGAGGCCGACCTCGACGAACCCTGGCCCGCCTTCGGCCCCGTCGACGTGGTCTGGGCCGCCTCCTCGATGCACCACATGGCCGACCCGGCCCAGGCGCTGGCCTCAGCCTTCACCGTTCTGGGCCCCGGCGGCCTCCTGGTGATCGCCGAGCTCGACTCGTTCCCCCGTTTCCTCACCGGCACTCCCGACGAGCCCGTGGAAGACGCCGGCCACGCCGAGATGGACAAGCGCCGCCACGAGGCCGGCCTGCACATGCACGAGAACTGGGGCGAGCGCATCCGCCAGGCCGGCTTCACCGAGCTGACCGAACGCCACTTCGACATCGCCCTGCCCGCGCCGCTGCCGCCGGCCGCCGCCCGCTACGCCGTGGTGACCCTGAGCCGCATGCGCCACGGCCTGGAGGACCGACTGACCGCCACCGACCTGGCCGCCCTCGACCGGGTGGTGGCCGGTCTGCCCGGCCGCGACGACCTCAGCGTCCGCACGGATCGCACGGTCTGGCTGGCCCGCCGCTAGGTTCGGAGCACTGGGAAGTTGCCCGACGGCGTGCGCCGCCTGCTGGCCGGTTAGTCGACGCCGGCCAGGCGCAGCAGGGCGGCCACCGCGGCCGCCGCCACGACCACGACGACGAAGGGGGCCCGGCGCCAGGCCAGCAACGCGCCTACGGCCACGCCGGCCGGGCGGGCCACGCCGGCGAAACCGCTGCCCGCCATCAGTGTCGCGGTGCCGGCCAGGGCAGCGAGCAGGGCGGCGGCAGCCATCGGGAGCAGGCGCTGGAGGCCGGGGGACAGCGTGAGGCGTTCCCGCAGCAGCACGCCGCCGAGGCGCATCGTGTAGGTGCCGACGCCCAGCACCAGGATCGCGGCGAGCAGCATCAGGCCTCCCGGCGACGGCCGAAGCGGATCAGGGTGAGCAGGCCCAGCAGGGCGCAGAGCACGGGCAGGCCGGCGGGCAGGAAGGGCGTCGTGACTACGGCGACGGCTGTGCCGGTGAGCGCGACGATCCGGGTCGGCCGGTCGCGCAGTGCCGGCAGGATCAGGGCGATGAGGGCCGCCGGGAAGGCCGCGTCGAGTCCCAGGGCCTCGTAGTCGCCCACGGCCGAGCCGAGCAGCACGCCCAGCAGCGTTCCGACGTTCCACGAGGTGAAGAGCGTGATGCCCATCAGCCAGTAGGTGCGCCGGCGGCGGGCCGGGTCGTCCTCGGCCAGGGTGAACGCGACGACCTCGTCCGTCATCACGTGGGTGCCGACCAGGCGGCGCCAGCCCGTGCCCATGGTGCTGCCGATGGCCAGGCCGAACGGGATGTGGCGGGCGTTGAGCAGCAGGCCCGCGAAGACGGCGGCGATCGGATTGCCGGCGGCGAGCAGTCCGATGGCCAGGAACTGCGCTCCCCCGGCGAAGACGATCGTGGACATGGCGAACGGCACCCACGTCGGCAGGCCGTACGCGATCGCGATGGCGCCGAACGACGCGCCCACCGCCACCATGGCAGCGGCGATGGCGACGGCGTCGCGGACCTGCGCCCGGTCGAATGTCTGCGTTCGCTGTATCGTACGCATGGTTTGAAATACTGAACGACGTTCCCAGCGTTCGTCAAACCGAACGAATCGATCGACGGAGCGAACATGCAGCAACCGGCGCCCCCGCTCGCCACCATCGCCGCCGCCCTGCGCCGGGAAAGGGAGCGGGCCGGCATCTCGATCGCCGAGCTCGCCCGCCGGGCCGGCCTGGCCAAATCGACGCTGTCGCAGCTCGAGGCGGGCACCGGCAACCCCAGCATCGAGACGCTCTGGTCGCTCGGGGTCGCGCTCGGGGTGCCCTTCAGCCGCCTGGTCGAGCCGCTCGAGACGCAGGTGCGCGTGGTCCGGGCGGGCGAGGGGCCCCGGCTGCGGGCCGACGAGGCCGACCTCGTGGCCACGCTGCTCGCCGCCGGTTCGCCGCACACCCGGCGCGACCTGTACGTGATGGAGCTGCAACCCGGGCCGGCCCGCGACGCCGCGGCGCACATCCCGGGCAGCGTGGAGCACATCGTGGTCGGCGGCGGCCGCATCCGCACCGGGCCGGACGGCGACACCGTCGAACTCGGCCCGGGCGACTACATCACGTTCCCGGGTGACGTCCCGCACCACTACGAGGCGCTCGAACCCGCTTGGGCCGTCCTCGTCATGGAGCACCGCTGACATCGGTGTACAGGCGCGCCACCACGTCCTCGATCTCGGGCTCGACCACCGACAGGTCGCGCACCTGGGCCGCGGTGACCAGGGCGGCGACCGCGGCGCCGGCCGCGATCGACTCGAGGGTGAAGGTGACCCGGTGGCCGTCGGCCTCGGCCGACGTCATCGTCGCGCCGGGCAGGGTGAAGCCGGGCGGCAGCGGGACGTCCAGGTCGGCCACCAGGCGCCGGCGAGAGCCGTAGCGGGCGTGCAACTGCTCGATGGTGCCGTCGTGCACGACGTGGCCGTGGTCGATCACCACCAGGCGGCGGCAGAGGCGTTCGATGTCGGCCAGGTCGTGGGTGGTCAGCACGAGCGTGACGTCGCCGGTGCGGCCCAGCTCGCCCAGGAACGAGCGCACCGCCTGCTTGCTCACCACGTCGAGCCCGATCGTCGGCTCGTCCAGGAACAGCACCTCGGGCCCGTGCAGCAGGGCCGCGGTGAGTTCGCCCCGCATCCGCTGGCCCAGCGACAACTGCCGCACCGGGGTGTCGAGGAACGCGTCCAGGTCGAGCAGCTTCCGGCAACGCCGCAGGCGGGCCTCGTGCTCGGCCGGGGGCACCCGGTAGACGTACCGCAGCAGCCGGAACGACTCGCCGAGGGGAAGGTCCCACCAGAGCTGGGAGCGCTGCCCGAAGACGACGCCGATGCGCAGCGCCAGCCGGGTGCGCTGGGGCACCGGCCGCAGCCCGCTGACCGACACCTCGCCGCTGGTCGGTGACAGCACACCGGTCAGCATCTTGAGCGTGGTCGACTTGCCGGCCCCGTTCGGCCCGATGTAGCCCACCATCTCGCCCCGGGCGATCGACAGGCTGACCCCGTCGACGGCCGCCACCTCGCGTTTCTCCCGGCGCAGGCGGCCGGCTTTCACGCGTACGGTGAAGGTCTTGCGCAATTCCCGCATTTCGATCATGAGCCGGTGCTCCGGTAGTGGCGCACGCCCAGCCGCCAGACCACGGCCGCGATGGCCGAGACGATCAGCGCGATCAGCGGCGACAGGTAGCCCGCCCAGCTCGGCAGACCGAGCGGGTCGGCCCGGCCGAGCAGGGTCAGTGCGGGTTGATAACTGACAAATCCGAAGCCCAGCCCGTACGCGAAGAGGGTGCGGAACCACGAGCCGTAAACCGTGATCGGGTACGAGGTGAAGTCGCGACCGCCGTACGTGAAGCCGTGCCCCAGCTTGCCCGAGTCGATCCACCAGAAGGCGGAGGCGGCGCTCAGCACGAAGATCGCTCCGAAGAACACGGCCCCGCTGATCGGCGCCGAGACCAGCAACAAGGCGCGGCCCGGAGTCCAGTCGACATCGTTGCGGGCGAGCGCCAGGCCCAGCACGCAGGCCCCGACCGCGAGCCGCATCAGCTTGCGTAGCGGCAGGTCGGCCAGGATCAACTGGGGCAGCACGGCCAGCGGCCGCACCAGCACGGCATCGAGGCGCCCGGTCCGCACGTACGTCTCGAGCTGGTCGATGTTGCCGACGGTCAGGTCGGCCAGGACGAACGCGAACGCGGTGATGCCGGTCATCATCAGCGCCTCGTCGAGGGTGAATCCGCCCACGGACGCGGCCGCGCGATAGAGCACGAAGACAGTGACGACGTCGATCAGCGTGCCGGCCGCGTTGGTCACCATCTCGACCGCGAACGACGTCCGGTACGCCGTGGCTGAGCGCAGCCGCCCGCCGAACAGCGCCGCGTACGCCCGCAGCTCACCCACCCTGCACCACCAGGCGCCGCTCGGCCCGGCGCTGCACCCAGTGGGCCAGCGCGAGCATGATCGCAGCCCAGACCGCCTGCAGCGCGACCAGCCCGGCCTGCAACGCCGGCTGGTCCCGCTCGATCAGCACGTCGAGTGGCGTCTGCAGCAGGCCCGGCAGCGGCGTCGCCACCCACAGGGTGACCGTCAGCCAGTCCGGCAGCAGGCGCAGCGGGAAGTAGAGGCCGGCCAGCACGCCCGAGCCCAGCGTCCAGAACATCAGCGGGCCGCGGGCGTCGTCGAGCCAGTACGCGGTCGCGTTGACGAGGTAACGACAGGCGAACGACCCGATCACCGCCAGAAGCACAGAAACCGCGAAAAGCGGCACGGTCTGCCAGCGCGAGGGCGTGGCCAGCGGAAAGAAGAGGGCGCCGACGAGCACCGGCGGCCCGACCCGGGTGAGCAGCGCATGGGCGGCCCGGCCCAGGTCAGCGGCCAGATACGCGGTCACCGGAGAAACCGGGCGTACCAGGTCGGCCACGATGTCGCCGGTCCGGATCCGGTCCGCGAGGTCGCCCCAGCCCCAGATTCCCACTACGTTGAGTAGCCCTTGGCCCACCCAGACGAACGTGGCGAGCTGGCGCGCATCGTAACCGCCGGGCGTGCCGCCCGCTGCCCCCGCGGCTACCGCAAGTAGCACGTAGCAGCGAAGAAAGCCGAAGACTATGTTGGTGAACGTTCCGGCGATCGTGGCCTGCCGATAGGTCGCCCACCGGCGGAAACCCGACCCCATCAACGCACGGAAAGTAGCGACGGAGGCGCCGATCGGACGGCTGGGTGAGATCGCCGGCACGCTGGCGTCAAGCGCGTCCACGCCGTTAATCTCCTTCCCTGACTCCCAGTACCTCCAGTGCCGGACCCTGCGGTGGAGCCGGGCGACTCTATCGGGGTCTCCGGGTGTCCGCCGCGCATTTTCGACCAGAAGTGGAAGTTCGCCGTGACGGAGCGTCGCCAATCGCCGGGCCTGATCTCGGGTGCCCGATGAACGGCTGGAGCTCCCTGGGCGACGGCTGGGGCGACCAGCCGGCCTGGGTCTACGAGATCACCTGGGAGTGGGAGCCGCAGCCCGGCCAGCGCTACCCCGGCGACCCCGGCCGTCGCAAGGCCGTGCACACGCCGGTCTACGAGGCCACCCAGGGCACGCCGGCCGATTCCGAAGATCAAGAGCCTTCCCGGTACGGCGCCCCGCCGGCCCGCCCGGAGCCGGCGCCCCGCCGCGACGAGCCGTTGTGGAACCGGCCCGCCGGCTCCCAGCCCTCCGCCCCCGAACAGCGGCGCGTCTACGGCCGCCAGCCCGACCCGCGTCCCGAGCCATCACAGACCAGCGGCTCGTACCGCGACGCGGTCCAGTTCCGCGAGGCGCAGATGCGGGAGTCCCGCCCCGGCAATCCATACTCGGTGCCGGTCAATCCCGGTCGGGACAACCAGGCCCCCGCCACTCCGGACCGTTCCGGCCCGGGACCGGTCTCCCCCGCGTCCTCGGGCGTCTACGGCGCCGCGCGCCCACCCGCCGACGACCAGCAGTACGGCCGGCGACACACCCCCGACGAGCGCCGCCCGGTCTCCCCGGCCGCCGGCGTCTACGGCAGTGCCCGCCCCGCCCCCGCCGACGCGTTCCCGTCCCGCCCCGGCGCCCGTCCCCCGGCCCCCGGCCAGCGCGACGGCCGCGACGACGGCCCCTTCGACCTCCGTCCGGCCCCGCCCGAGCGCTCCACGCCGCCCCAGGCCCGGCCCACCCCCCAGCCCACCCGGGTCACACCGTCGCGTCAGTCGGCGCCGATTCCCGCACCCGCGCGTCCCGTCTCACCCCCGCCGGTCGCGGCATCCGCGCCGCAGCAGGCCAACCGCCCGCAGTCGGTGCCGGTCCAGCCCGGCTACCCCCAGCATTTCGGTCACGCGCAGCCCGCATCCGGCCACCCGGCGCCGGCCCAGCCCGGCTCTTCCCAGCCGTCTTCGGCGCAGCCCGGCAACCGGCCGCCGTCAGCACAGCCCGGCAATCGACCGCAGTCCCCGGCGCAGTCGGCGCCTTCGCAGCCGGACGCTGCCCAGCCCGGTCGCCCGACGCACTCCGGTTACGCACAGCCCGGCCGCCCACAGCCCGTTCCTGCGCAGCCGGGCAGTTCACAGACAGATACGGCGCAGCCCGGTCGTCCCCAGCCCGACACGGCGCAGCACGGCCACCCGGCGCAGGCCGGCTACGCGCAGCCCGAAGCGGCCCACTACGGGCGCCCGGCACAGCACGGCCGCCCACAGTCCGACACTGCCCAACCCAGCCGTCCCCAGCCCGAGGCGACCCAGCACGGCCGCCCAGCACAGGCCGGCTACGCGCAGCCCGAAGCGGGCCGCCCAGGGCGGTCCGGCTACCCGCAGCCAGACACCGCCCAATCCAGCCACCCGGCAGAGCCCGGCCGTTCCCGGCCCGGGGCGATCCAGTCCGACCGCCCGGCGCAGCCCGACCGCCCGGCGCAGTCCGACTATCCGGCGCAGCCAGGCCGTTCCCAGCACGAAGCGGCCCAGTTCGGCCGCCCGGCGCAGCCCGACTACTCCGAGCCGGTAACCGGCCAGGCCGGCCGCCCGGCGCAGCTGCGCTATCCGCAGTCCGAAGCCGCCCCGACTCGACCGGCATCGGCTGGGCCGGGCGAGTTCCGGCCGGCCCAGCCTGCGTCGCCACACGGAGGCTCACCGGCGCCCTCGCGACCGGTCTCGGGCCAGCCGACCTCCGCACCCCCCGGCGCACCGGGACCGGGGCAGACTCACCAGCCGGACGGCCACCACCGCTCGGGCGCCGAGGCTGGCGCGTCTACTCAGCCGCCCCCGGCGGACAGGCAGGATGCCGCACCCCGCCCGGTCTCTCCCTCGTCTCAGACCTCGGCCGTGCCAGTATCGGGTGGCTCGATCTGGGACGCCGCCCACAAGCAGGGCAGCACTGCCGACCAGGACCCGCGGCCTTCCTCCGCAGTGCCTTCCTCCGCAGTGCCTTCCTCCGCAGTGCCTTCCTCCGCAGTGCCTTCCTCCGCAGTGCCGTCCGCCACCCCGGCTGACGACAGCGGCGAGTCGCACGGCCTGGGCTGGCTGCTCTCCCAGAGCGGCCTCGGCGCAGTGACCCCGCTGCCGCCACCCGTCGTCGAGTCCCCCGCCGCGCCGCCGGTCGCCCAGCCGGCCGTTCTCGAACCCGTCGACGAGCCCGCGCCGGCAACCCCCACCAGCGCCCAGCCCGCGGCCGGCGCACCCTCCGGCCCAGTTCCCGCAGCCGGATCGGCCGGTTTCGCGGGTTCAGCACCCACCATCAACACGGCCCCCGTAACCCGACCCACCAGCTCAGCACCCACTAGCGGCGTGCCGGTAAGCCCGGCACCGGGCACCGAACCGGTCAGCCCGGCGCCCGCAAGCGGGACCACAGGCAGCACGACGCCGGCCACCACGCCAGCCAGCGCAGCACCCGCCGGGCCAGCCAGCGCACCCCCTGCCGGGCCAGCCAGTGCACCCCCTGCTGAGCCGGTCAGTGCACATCCTGCTGGGTCAGCCAGCGCACATCCTGCTGCGTCAGCCGGCGCGTCCTCCGCGGGATCGGTCAGCGCACATCCCGCTGGGCCGGTCAGCTCGGCATCCGCTGACGGACCGGTCAGCTCGGCACCCGCGTTTGACCCGGCATACCCCGTGGCAGGCGCTCACCCGGCACCCATCGCCGGGCAGTTCGGCCCTGAGCCCACCACGGAGCCGCCCACGGCTCCCGGGCCGGACGCGGCCTCCGCGACCATGCCGGTCACCCCGACATCTGCGCAGCCGCACGTCACCGGCACGGGGTCAATCAGCGCCGCGCCGGGCCAGGAGGACTGGTTCGTCCCGTCCGGAGCGCTACCCATCATCACGCCGAGGCGTGCCGGCGAGCCCGCCCCCGACCCCGACGAAGCGGCCCGCGACATCAACTACTCAGCCGACGACGCGCCCGGTGCGGAAACCCGGCACTACGCCGACCTGCCCTACGCCGACTACGACGAGCCCCTGGCCGTCCAGCCGATCGTCAGGCAGCCCACCACGCCCCGCACCGGCCCGGTCTTCCCTGACCAGACCTATGACGAGCCCACCGCGGAGCGCCCTTACCCGGCCGGCGCCAGTTCGGCACAACAGCCGACGTCAGAGCCGCCCACCGCGCCTCATCCCGTCTCCGCCCAGCCGGTGTCCGCACACCCGGTCTCGGCCCAGCCGGTGTCCTCACACCCGATCTCGGCCCAGCCGGTGTCCTCACACCCGATCTCGGCCCAGCCAGTGTCGGCACACCCGGTCTCAGTGCAGCCGATCCCGGCCCAGCCCGTCTCGGCCCAGCCGGTGTCCGCACACCCGGTCTCAGCCCAGCCAGTCTCGGCCCAGCCCGTCTCGGCCCAGCCCGTCTCGGCCCAGCCCGTCTCGGCCCAGCCCGGTAACACTCAGCCCGCCGACACTCAGCGCGAACCAACGCGACACGACTCAGCGCTGTCGGAGTCCGCGAAGCTCGGCTCCCCGCATTCAGGCTCGGCGCAGCCCGTCACCACGCATTCCGAGTCGGCGCGGCACGACGCCCAGCATGCCGAAACAGCGCGGCGCGACGCGACGCATGCCGAAACAGCGCAGCGCGATGCCCAGCATGCCGAAACAGCGCGGCGCGATGCCCAGCATGCCGAAACAGCGCGGCGCGACTTCCCGCAGGCGGGCTCGTCGCGACTGGACTCGGCACGAGACGGCTCCGCGCGGAGCGGCTCGGCGCGGCCGACCTCGTCGCAGCCCTTCGCGACCGGTCCGGAGCCGCTGGCTGCCTTCGGGCGGCCCGCTCCGGCTGTGTCGGAATCCGGCTTGGAGGACTTGGGCGAAGAGCGGGGCTCGAACGCCTCCGACGCGCTTCACGATGGGGGTGTCGGCGAGGGGACGCTGGAAAGCGACTCGGAAGACAGCGGCGACCACGCGCCGTCGGCCCGGTTCCGTGTTGAGGGCGTGCACTTCGACGCCGAGGCCATCGAGGTCGAGCTGATCGAATTCGAGCTGGTCGATGAGGAGCCCGTCGTTGCGCGGCCCGCGGGTGCGGTCGATGACGACATCGTGGACGCCGAGCTCATCGACGACACGCCGGGTGATGTGGTTGCCGCTCTCGAAGGCCCGTCGGCTGCGCCTGCCCTTGCCGCTGAGCCCTTCGTCGCCGAAGGCTCCGGCCAGGCCCTCGGTCCGGACGCGACCGGGCAGGCTTCGGTGCCGGATGAGGAGCTGCCGGGCGGGGCGGTCGCGACAGCCGTCCACACCGGCGAGCGGACGGCCACGGTCAAGACCGGCGCCATCGACGAGCTTGACGCCGAGAACGCACCGCCGGGTGAGGTCCACAGCCGAGCAACCGAGGCGCACAGCCAGGTAACCGAGGCGCACAGCCCAGCAGAAGCGCACAGCCAGGTAACCGAGGCCCACAGCCGAGCAGCCGAAGCGCACAGCCCAGCAACCGAGGCCCACAGCCAAGCAGCCGAAGCGCACAGCCGGGAAACCGAAGTCGGCAAGGCCGGTCGGGACGCCCGCTCGGAGGACTCCGACCGCCCGGTGGCGGCTGCTCCTGGAACGGCCACGGAGGAAATCAGCCACGAGGCTGCGACCTCCCCCGAAATCGCCACCTCCGCGACAGGCTCGTCGCCTGCCGCCGGACAGGAGGCTGCGACCTCCCCCGAAATGGCCACCTCCGCGACAGGTTCATCGCCTGCCGCCGGACAGGAGGCTGTGACGTCCGCCGAAATGGCTACTGCCGCGGCCAGTTCGTCGGCTGCCGCGGGGACGGACTTGGCGAGCGAGGCGGCTCCGACCGCTGAGGCAGGAGCCGAGAGCGACCCCGAGGCGACGGACCACACGGTCATGGTCTCCGCATCAACCCAGGACACGGACTCCGGCACAACCTCCACCGGGGACTCGGCAGACAACGCCGTCACCAGCCCGGATACCGATCCCGCGGACGACGACGCCACAGCCACCCCGGGCACCGAACCCGCGACAACGGCCGCGCCCGACTTGGCAGACGACGCCGCCACGGACCCGACAAGCCCGGACCCGACAAGCCCAGAGGCGGAACACCCGGAAGCCGAGCCTGCCGCGACAACCGCCACAAAGACGAGCCCGGAGGCGGCAGAGCGGGAGGCCGAGCCCGCGGCGACAACCGCCACAAGTTCGACGGATGCTCCGGTCGCGGCGTCCGATGGCGGCGAACAGGATGACGTGACGGGCTCGGCTGAGGGCGGCTCGGCTGGGAGCGGCTCTCCGGCGTACGGGGAAACCGGGCGGCGCAGTGGCGAACCGATTCGGCAGAAGCGGGAGCAGCAGGCCGACCCGCGCAACCGGCGCACCGACCCGGAGCAGATCCTGGCCGCCTACCCGGTGACCTACGACCCGCGGACGCTGCGGGAGCAGATCGAGGACGACGAGCCGATGTGGGTGGTCATCGACCGGCTCACGGACAAGCTCGAGTATGCGGAGCGGGACAGCGACCGGGCACGCCTGCTGAGTTTGCGGGCGGTGGCTTCGCGGCTGCTCGGGGATCTCGATCCGGCTCTGGAGGACGCGCGGGCGGCCCTGGTTCATGCGGAGGCGGCCGGGGAGCTGGTGCGGACGGCGACCGTACGGGCCCGTCTCGGGCATGTGCTTCAGTGGCGCGGTGAGTTCGCCGAGGCCGACCGCGTCTACGCCGAAGCCGGGTCGGCCGAGTTGCCCGCGCGGCTGCGGGCCGAGATCTCCGAGCTGGCCGGGCGGTCCGCGTTCGAGCAGGGGCGCTACCTGGAGGCCGTGAACCACCTGGAGAAGGCGCTCGACCTGCGCCGGGGCGCCGACCCGGACCTGGTCGAGCGGATCGAGCTGGCCCTCGACACGATCACCGGGCGGGCCGCCGAGGGGTGGGGGCCCTATCCGCGATCGTCCGAAGAGATTCTGGGCAAGGTGGAGACGCCCCGGCCGGCCCGGGACGAGAGCTCGGGGTTGTTCGGGTATCCGGGGCTGCTGCCGCCGCGGTACGCGCAGGCTCAGCCGTTCGCGGACGGGGTGGCCTGGGTGCGGCGGCCCGAGGCGCCTGCGTGGGAGCTGATCGACGAGTCGGGCGTGCTGTTCATCGACGCCTCGTCGGGGTATCGCGCGGCCGGGCGGTTCGCCGGCGGGCTGGCCTGGGTGTCGCGGGACGACGCGGGCGGCTGGCATGCGATCGACAAGCAGAACCGGGTCATCGTGGCAGGCGGGTTCGAGGACGCGCGGCCGTTCCGCAACGGGCTGGCGCTGGTGCGGCGGGGCGGCTGGGGTGTCGTCGACGAGCATTCCCGGGTTGTCGTGCAGCCGAACTATCAGGCTTTCGCGACGATGCTCGCCTCGGGCGAGCCGGTGGACGGTTTCACCGAGGAGGGGCTGGCGGTGGTCGACGCGGGCGAGGTGTACGGCGTGGTGGACCGCGAGGGTCACCTGCTGGTGCCGCCCGTGCACGCCGCCCTGCTGATCCACCCGGCCGCGTTCCTGATCGCCGACCGGTTCGGGCTGTGGGGTGCGCTCGGCCGCAAGGGTGAGTCGCTGGTCGAGCTGAAGTACCGGGAGCGTGCCGACGTGCTCGACGAGATCGATAAGTTGATCAAGGACACCCGGCCCGTACTCTGAAAGATCTTCGAGCTGGGCCTAGTGTCGGCGTATGGAGTTTCGTCATCTTGGCCGTTCCGGCCTGCTGATCAGCGAGATCGCGTACGGCAACTGGATCACCCACGGCTCCCAGGTCGAGGAGGAGGCCGCCGTCGCGTGCGTGCGCGCCGCCCTCGACGTGGGCATCACGACGTTCGACACGGCCGACGCGTACGCCGGCGGTCGCGCCGAGGAGGTGCTGGGCCGCGCGCTCAAGGGCGAGCGCCGCGCCGGCCTCGAGATCTTCACCAAGGTCTTCTGGCCGACCGGGCCCGGCCCGAACGACCGCAGCCTGTCCCGCAAGCACATCATGGAGTCGATCGACGCGTCGCTGGGCCGGCTCCAGACCGACTACGTCGACCTTTATCAGGCCCACCGCTACGACTACTCGACCCCGCTCGAGGAGACGATGCAGGCGTTCGCCGACGTCGTGCGTTCGGGCAAAGCGCTCTACATCGGCGTCTCGGAGTGGACCGCGTCCGAGATCCGGGCCGGCTGGGAGATGGCCCAGGACCTGAAGATTCCGTTCGTCTCGAACCAGCCGGAGTACTCCGCGCTGTGGCGGGTCATCGAGGCCGAGGTGGTGCCGACCTCGATCGAGCTGGGGATCGGCCAGGTCGTCTTCTCGCCGGTCGCGCAGGGCGTGCTGACCGGCAAGTACGAGGTGGGCAAGCAGCCGCCGTCGGGCTCGCGGGCCACCGACGAGAAGTCGGGCGCCAACTTCATCTCGCGGCTCATGCGCGACGAGGTGCTGGAGGCGGTGGCCCAGCTCAAGCCGATCGCCGACCAGGCCGGGCTGAGCCTGGCCCAGCTGGCCCTGGCCTGGGTGCTGCAGAACCAGAACGTCTCGGCCGCCATCATCGGCGCGTCCCGCCCCGAGCAGGTGCGGGACAACGCCGCGGCGTCGGGCAAGAAGCTCGACGCCGATGTGATGAAGGCGATCGACGCCGCCCTCGACCCGGTCGCCGAGCGCGACCCGGCCAAGACCCGGTCGCCGGCCCGCCGCCCATAGCCACATAACCCAGGGCGGCCGATCCCCAGCCCCACTCCAATTTATTCAGGGGATGCCCTTTCCCACTGCGCCACTCGGGCGATCGCCGTCAATGAGTTGGGCCCGTTTTCAACGCCGTCGCTGTTTGCGGTGTTGAAAACGGGCCCAACTCATTGACGTAAAGGCCGAAGGCAGAGCCAGAAGCTCAGCTCAGTTCCAGAACCGCATGAGTTCTAGGCCGACCTGGATCAGGACCTGGGAGAGGCCCAGCTTGTCGGTGATCCAGAAGACCACGTCGAAGAAGTAGTCACCGACCTGCGTCTGCCACAGCAGCAGGAACAGCAGGATGAAGCCGTACGGCGCGAAGAGGTTCCACGCGCGCTGATAGGCCGGGCTCATCCACGGCGCGAGGATGCTGCCGCCGTCGAGGCCGGGAATCGGCAGCAGGTTGAGGATGGTCGCCGTCACCTGCAGGAAGGCCAGCGCGGCCAGCGCCGCCCAGAACTCCAGGTGGTCGCCGGAGCCGCCGGCGACCACCTGACCGCCGACCAGGTCGAGCGTGGGCCCCACACCGATCAGGAACGGCAGCGCGAGGACCAGGGCCAGGATCAGGTTGGTGAGCGGGCCGGCGGCGCTGATCAGCGAATCCTTGACCTTGCTGCGAATGTAGCGGTGGTCGACCCAGACGGCGCCGCCGGGCAGGCCGATGCCGCCCAGGATCACCACCACCACGGGCAGGACGATCGACAGCAGCGGGCTCGTGTACTTCAGCGGGTTCAGCTTCAGGTAGCCGCGTTCGACCACCGTGTGGTCGCCCGAGAAGTAGCCGATCAGCGCGTGCGCGTACTCGTGCAGGCAGAGCGACACGAGCCAGCCCGCGACGATGAACAGGAACACGTCGACCCGGACGTTGCCGAAACCGACCCAGGTCATCCAGCCGCTGACCACGAACACGGCCACGATGCCCACGAAGACCGGGCTGGGCACGAACGCGTGGCGCGGTGTCCTCGTGTGGACCGGATCGTCGTAGGTCACGTCACTCCGCCGGCAGCAGGCTCATCGGGTATTCCACCCGGTCGTCCTCGACCAGCACCACCTTGGTCACGCCGGCCTCGGCCAGCCCGCGCCACTCCTGGCCGATCCACGACTCCGCGTCGGCCTGGCTGCTGAACGTCTCGGCCGGCCCGGCCACCGGCTGACCGTCGACGTTCTCGTAGCGCCAACTCCACGGCATGCGCCGCCCCCTTCACGTCCTCGGTCGGTGTCCTCCACCCTACGGCGTCGCGCTGTGCGCCCCGGCCTTAAGGTACGGGGCATGTCCGATGATCGGTGGCACACGGTCCTGGTGCTCGGCGGGATCCGGTCCGGCAAGTCCGCATTCGCCGAGTCCCTGGTGGCCGGCGCTCCGGCCGTGCGCTATGTGGCGACCGCGGCCGGCGGCGAGGACGACCCGGAGTGGCTGGCCCGGATCGAGGAACATCAGCGCCGCCGGCCGCAGTCGTGGTCGACGGAGGAGACGGCGGCCGACCCGGCCCGGCTGACCGAGTTGCTGAGCGAGGCCAAGCCCGACGACACGCTGCTCGTGGACGATCTGGGCGGCTGGGTGGCGGCCCTGCTCGACCCGGCCCGGCAGCCCAACAACGACGAGGCCGACGTGGCCGGGCTGGCCGCCGCCGTGCGCGCCTGCACGGCACGGGTGGTTCTGGTGAGCCCCGAGGTGGGTCTGTCGCTGGTGCCGACCACGCCGGTCGGGCGGGCCTTCGCCGACGCGCTGGGCACGACCAACCAGGCTCTGGCCGACGCCTGCGACCGGGTGGCGCTCGTCGTCGCCGGCCGGCCGGTGTGGCTGAAGGGCTCCCCCGACGAAACAGCCGCCACGGAACCGGCAGCTGCCACGCAGGCGGATGCCGCCGCAGCGGTGGAGTCGGACGCGAGCATCGTGAGCCCGGCCGTCGCGCCGGCCACGACAGCGCAGCCGCAACTGGTCAGCCCGGTGGCAGCTGAGGCCGCGGCGGCCACCCCGGCGGCCGGCGTGCTCAACGAGCCCACCATGGTCCTGCCCCTGGTCGCCTCGGCCGTCGTCTTCGAGCCCGGCATGGACCTGCCCATGCCCGACGGCGACGCCGGCCCCGACGCCCGCGACCGACTGCCCTCCCTCGACTTCCCCGGCATCGGGCTGGGCCGCCTGGCCGAGGCGGTCACCTTCGCCGCCGCCACCCAAGCCACCGTCACCCCGCAGCCGTGGAGCTCCCCGCGCGTCCTACTGCTCTCGGGCCGCCATTCGGGCGGCGCCGCGGCCGGTGACGACGTGGCCGACGTCGAGCGCCGCGTCGCCCAGGTCGAGAACGGCGAGGGCGTGCTGAGCCGCCTCGCCGGCACGGCCGGGGCCGACATCGCCGTGCTGCGCACCCCCGAGGCCACCCCGATGGAGGACATGGCCGCGGCGTCCCTGGAGGACGTCGACCGCGCCCTGCAGCAGGGCTGGCTGCTGGCCGACGCCGCAGCCGAGGCCGGCCGGGATCTGCTCGTCATCGCGTCAATCGGCGTCGGCACGGACGCGGTCGCAGCCGCCGTCTCCGCCGCCACCACGGGCGCCGAGGCCGTTGCTGTGCTTCCCCGCGTGCTGCTGCCCGGCGGCGTCTACGACGACGAGTCGTGGATGGAGCGGGCCGCCGCCGTGCGGGACGCCCTGCACCGCATCCGCCGGGAACCGCGCGGCGCCAAGGACATCCTGCGCGAGCTGGGCGGCCAGGACGTCGCGGTGGCGACCGGCGCGCTGCTCGGCGCCGCGGCCCGGCGGCTGCCGGTCGTGCTCGACGGGCCGGTCGGGATTGCGGCCGGGCTCATCGCGCGCGATCTGGGCGGTCAGATCCGGCACTGGACGCTGCTGGCCGACGCCGGCGACCTCGAGCTGGTGCGCCAGGGCGGCGATGTGCTCGGCCTGACCCCCGTACTGGACCTGGGTCTGGGTCTGGGTGAAGGCGCGAACGCGCTGGCCGCCCTGCCGCTGTTGCGCACGGCCGTCGGTCTGGCGTCGTCGATCAGTGTGCACCCGGCGCTGGAGCCGGAGGACGACGCCGACTTCGCCGAGCCGGAGCCGGACGGTCCGGGACCGGCGACCACCCACCCGGAGTGAGCCTCGGGGCGGGTCTGCGGCTCTCGGTCACCACGCTGACCGTTCTGCCGGTCCGCGCCGGGCGCGTCGACCGCCCGGCGGCCGCCGTGGCCATGAGTGTGGCGCCGGCTGTCGGCGCCCTGCTCGGCCTGTTGCTGGCCGCGCTGCTGTGGCTGCTGCGCGAGGCGCACGCTCCGGCCCTGGTCGCGGCGGGCGTGACGGTCGCCGCGGCGGCTCTGCTGACCCGGGGCATGCATCTCGACGGGCTGGCCGACACGATCGACGCGCTCGGCTCCTACCGCCGGGGCGACGCCGCCCTGGACATCATGAAAAAGTCGGACATCGGCCCGTTCGGGGTCGCCGCGATCGTGCTCACGCTGCTGATCCAGGCTTCCGCGCTGGCCGTCGTGCCGCTCGTCGCGGTCGTCGTGGCGTTCGCGGCCGGACGGGTCGCCATTCCGCTGGCCTGCCGCCGAGGTGTTCCCGCTGCCCGCCCCGAGGGGCTCGGCGCGCTCGTGGCGGGCACTGTGCCGGCGCCTGTGGCCGTTCTGGGCGCGGCGCTGGTCACGGCCGCGGCGATTGCCGCGACTCCGGACCGTCCCTGGCAGGGGCCGGTCGCCGTCGCGATCTCGCTCGCCGTCGTGGTGCTGCTGGTGCGCCATGGCGTACGGCGTTTCGGCGGCATCACCGGCGACGTGCTGGGCGCGGCCGTGGAAGCGACCACCACGCTCGCGCTCGTCGGCCTCTCGCTCGGCTGAAGGCGAAGGCAGGTAAGGCCAGCCAGCCCTACCCCCGCCCTACCAAGGGGGCGGGCCCGAACTACGCCGCCCGCAAGCCGGAAACGAGGTTGTCCACAGGGTGCGAGCGGTGATGTGAGAAACAGTTTCTAGCGCACCGAGGTCTTCACGAACGGCGGCTTGACCACGCGGGCCTCGGCGCGGCGGCCGCGGATGTCGATCTCGACCAGGTCGCCGTCGGCCACGGCGGCCGCCGTGTCGAGCAGGGCCAGCGCGATGCCGATCTTACGGGTGGGCGAGAACGTGCCGCTCGTGGTCTCGCCGATCAGCTGGTCCCCGGCGTACACCCGCATGTGACCGCGCGGGATGCCGCGCCCGGTCAGCTCGAGCCCGCGCAGGGTGCGCCGCGGCCCGGCCGCCTTCTCGGCCAGCAGGGCGTCGCGACCCCAGAAGGCGGGCTTTTTCCAGGCGACCGCCCAGCCGGAACGCGCCTGCACCGGGGTGATCTCGAGGGTCAGCTCCTGGCCATGCAGCGGATAGCCCATCTCGGTGCGCAGCGTGTCGCGCGCGCCCAGGCCGCACGGGCGCACCCCGGCGCCGATCAGCTGGTCCCACACCTCGACCGCCGACGACCAGGGCACGACCAGCTCGTAGCCGTGCTCGCCGGTGTAGCCGGTGCGGCACACGATCAGGTTGCCGGCGGACGAGAACGACATGTAGTCGTGCGCGGTGGGCAGGCCCAGTTTCGCGAGCACCTCGGCCGACTGCGGCCCCTGCACGGCCAGGACAGCGAACTCGTGGTGCTCGTCGGTGACCGTGATGCCGGCCGGGGCGGCGGCGGTCAGCAGCCGTACGACCGAAGCCGTGTTCGCCGCGTTCGGGATGAGGAAGACCTCGTCGTCGGCGATGACGTACGCGATCAGGTCGTCGACCACACCGCCGTCCTCGGCGCAGCACAGGGTGTATTGCGCCTGGCCGGGACCGATGCGGCCGAGGTCGTTGCTCAGGCAGGCGTTGACGAAGGCGGCGGCGCCGGCTCCCCGTACGCGCGCCTTGCCGAGATGCGAGACGTCGAACACGCCCGCCGCCTCGCGGACCGCCGTGTGCTCCTTGATGACACCGCCGCCCGCGTACTCGAGGGGCATTTCCCACCCCCCGAAAGCGGCGAACTTCGCACCCAGTGCCACGTGGCGCTCGTGCAGGGGCGAGTGGGAAAGAGCGTCGGCAGACATGAGAGTCAACTTACCCGTGACCTCGCGCTTGGTTAGAGTCGCGGGGAGCCCCCACCCCGGCGTCACCGCGCCGGGGCCTACCGAACCAGCCGGCGCGCCCATGAGGCGCCTGGCTCATCAGTCCGCGGAGTGCCCGAGTGACCCAGCCCAGCCTCAGCCTGGTCGACACCGACCCGGCCGAATTGGTCGTCGACGCCATCGTCATCGGCCTGCACAGCCAGCCTGACGAGGGCGGCGCCCTGCTGCCGGCGGCCGGCGCCGAGAGCATCGCCGCCGCCTTCGACGGCAGGCTGACCTCGACGCTGGCGCTGCTCGGCGCGAGCGGCGCGCCGGGCGAGGTGACCAAGCTGGCCACCCTCGGCACGATCTCGGCGCCGCTGGTGGTCGCGGTCGGCCTCGGCGACGAGCCCACCGGTTCGGCGCCCAGCCCCGAGACGTTGCGCCGGGGCACCGGGGCCGCTGTGCGCGCGCTGGCCGGCAGCAACACGGTCGCGCTGGCGCTGCCGCTGCCCGACGACGAGGACGCGCCGGGCGTGCTGCGCGCGATCCTCGAGGGCGCGCTGCTGGGGTCGTACCGGTTCGCCGGTTACAAGACGAAGCCGCAGCCGAACCGCCGCGAGCCGGTTGCCGCGCTGCAGGTGCACGTGCACGACGCGAACGACGCCTCGGCCGCGGCCGAGGTGACCCGGGCCGAGGCCGTCGCCCACGCCGTGCGGCTGACCCGCGACTGGGTCAACACCCCGCCCAACGTGCTGCGCCCGCCGGAGTTCGCCGACGCCGTGGTGGCCGCGGCCGCGGGCACCGGCCTCGAGGTCGAGGTGCTCGACTTCGACGCGCTCAAGGCCGGCGGCTACGGCGGCATCGTGGCCGTGGGTCAGGGCTCCGAGGCGCCGCCGCGCCTGGTCAAGCTGACCTACACCCCCGAGGGCGTCGAGTCGCCGAAGCGGGTCGCGCTGGTCGGCAAGGGCATCACGTTCGACACCGGCGGCATCAGCATCAAGCCGGCCGCCGGCATGTGGGAGATGAAGTCCGACATGGCCGGCGCGGCCGCGGTCGGCGCGACCATGCTCGCCGTCGCCGCGCTCAAGCCCCGGGTGGCGGTCAGCGCGTATCTGGCGATGGCCGAGAACATGCCGTCCGGCACGGCGTACCGGCCGGGCGACGTCATCACGATGTTCAACGGCAAGCGGGTCGAGGTCTACAACACCGACGCCGAGGGCCGCATGGTGCTGGCCGACGCGATCGCCCGCGCCTGCGCCGACGGCACCGACTACGTGTTCGAGACCTCGACGCTGACCGGTGGCCAGGTCATCGCGCTCGGCAAGCGGATCGCGGGCCTGATGGGCTCGGACGAGGCGGTCGAGCTGGTGCGCGCGGCGGGCGACCGGGTCGGCGAGCCGGCCTGGCCGATGCCGCTGCCGGACGAGGTGCGCAAGGGCATGGAGTCCGACATCGCCGACATCTCCCAGACCAACTCCAATCTGGACCGGGCCGGGCACATGCTGCAGGGCGGAGTCTTCCTGCGCGAGTTCGTGGCCGAGGGTGTCGAGTGGGCGCACATCGACATCGCGGGCCCGAGCTACCACACCGGCGAGCCGAGCGGCTATTGGAGCAAGGGCGGAACGGGCGTCCCGGTTCGTACCCTGTTGTCCGTGATCGACCAGTTGGGCTGATTATTTCCGGTTCCGGGCGCACGGCGCCCGGAACCGTGTCAGTTTTCCTGGGCGGGACGCCGCTTCCGGCGCTCGTTGTAATCGCGCATCCGTTGCGGATAGCCGAGCAACGCCACGTCGTAGATGGGAACGCTGAGCTGATGGGCCCACCGTCGCGCGATCTCGGGCGTCTCGGTGCGACGCCGCGTCCATTCGCCGTCGTGGGCCACGAGCAGCACCGTGGTCTCGGTCACCGACGTACGCGGCTCGATGAACGCCTCGACCCCGCGCCGGGTGCGCGCGAACTCTGCGAGATACTCGAGATCGGCACGATCCACCGACCGACCGGCCGCTCGCTGCGGCTCCCGGCGGCGCCGAAACCAGGCCACTACCCGCTCCTCACGTTCAATTGGGGCAAGAGTACGTCGAGCGGGCCCGCGCGTGGGGAACCTGACTGCATCGATCGGTTCGCCAAGTGACAAGATGGCCTGGACATACTGTGACCGTTTCCATTGTGTGACCCGCATGGCAACGACGCGAACACTGGAGTCAACGTGAGCCAGCCGAACGGCGGAACCTTCGACATCGTCATCCTCGGCGCCGGCAGCGGCGGCTACGCGGCCGCTCTGCGTGCGGCCGAGCTCAACCTCTCCGTCGCGCTGATCGACAAGGCCGAGCTGGGCGGCACCTGCCTGCACCGCGGCTGCATCCCGACCAAGGCGCTGCTGCACGCGGCCGAGATCGCCGACCAGACCCGCGAGAGCGAGCAGTTCGGCGTCAAGGCCGACCTCGTCGGCATCGACATGGCGGGTGTCAACGCGTACAAGGACGGCGTGGTCGCGCGCCTCTACAAAGGCCTGCAGGGCCTGCTCAAGCAAGACAAGATCACGCTGGTGCAGGGCGCCGGCAAGCTCGTCGGCAAGGACACGGTCGAGGTCGACGGCAAGCGCTACACCGGGCGCAACGTCATCCTGGCGACCGGCTCCTACTCGCGGACCATCCCGGGCCTCGAAGTCGACGGCAAGCGCGTCATCGCCAGTGAACACGCCCTCAAGCTCGACCGCGTGCCTTCCTCCGCGATCGTGCTGGGCGGCGGCGTGATCGGCGTCGAGTTCGCCAGCGTCTGGAAGTCGTTCGGCGCCGACGTCACCATCATCGAGGCCCTCCCCCGCCTGGTCGCGGCCGAGGACGAGGAGATCTCGAAGACGGTCGAGCGCGCCTTCCGCAAGCGCAAGATCAACTTCAAGGTCGGCAAGCCGTTCGAGAAGGTGGAGCACACCGACAGCGGCGTGCGCGCGACCATCGCCGGCGGCGAGACCGTCGAGGCCGAGGTGCTGCTGGTCGCGGTCGGCCGCGGACCGACGACGGCCGACCTGGGCTACGAGCAGCAGGGCGTCACGCTCGACCGGGGCTTCGTCATCACCAACGAGCGGCTGCACACCGGCGTCGGCAACATCTACGCCGTGGGTGACATCGTGCCCGGCCTGCAGCTCGCGCACCGCGGCTTCCAGCAGGGCATCTTCGTGGCCGAAGAGATCGCCGGGCTCAAGCCGGCCCCGATCGACGAGGCGGGCATCCCCCGGGTCACCTACTCCGACCCCGAGATCGCCTCGGTCGGCCTGACCGAGACCAAGGCCAAGGAGCAGTACGGCGCCGACAAGGTCTCGACGTACAACTACAACCTCGGCGGCAACGGCAAGAGCCAGATCCTCAAGACCGCCGGTTTCGTCAAGCTGGTCCGGCTCAACGACGGGCCGGTGCTGGGTGTCCACATGGTCGGCGCGCGCATGGGCGAACTGGTCGGCGAGGCTCAGTTGATCTACAACTGGGAGGCGTTCCCGGAAGAGGTCGCTCAGCTGGTCCACGCCCACCCGACGCAGAACGAGGCGCTCGGCGAGGCGTTCCTGGCCCTGTCCGGCAAGCCCCTGCACGCACACAGCTGATCCCGTTCACAGCGGTTAAGGAGTTCTGAGACATGCCGGTATCGGTCACCATGCCGCGACTGGGTGAGAGCGTCACCGAGGGCACCGTCACTCGCTGGCTCAAGCAGGAGGGCGAGCGGGTGGAGGCCGACGAGCCGCTGCTCGAGGTCTCCACCGACAAGGTCGACACGGAGATCCCGTCGCCCGCCGCGGGTGTGCTCACCCGCATCGTCGTCGGCGAGGACGAGACGGCCGATGTCGGCAGCGAGCTCGCGGTCATCGCCGGCGAGGGCGAGGACGCCGGTTCGGCCGAGCCCGCGCCTGCCGCTCCGGCCCAGCAGCAGCAGGAACAGGAGCCGGAGCCCGAGCCGGCCGCGCTCAACACCCCGTCGACCGAGAAGCCGGTCGAGCAGGAGGCTCCGGCGCCGCAGACCGCCGTTCCCACCGGTGGCGGCGAAGGCACCGCGGTGAAGATGCCGGCGCTCGGCGAGAGCGTCACCGAGGGCACCGTCACCCGCTGGCTCAAGCAGGTCGGCGACGCCATCGAGGTCGACGAGCCGCTGCTCGAGGTCTCCACCGACAAGGTCGACACCGAGATCCCCTCGCCGGTCGCGGGCACCCTGCTCGAGATCAAGGTGCAGGAGGACGAGACGGCTGACGTCGGCGCCGACCTGGCGATCATCGGCGCCGAGGGCGCGGCCCCCGCACCGGTCGAAGAGAAGCCTGCTCCGGCCCCGCAGCAGGCCGCGCCTCCGAAGCAGGAGACCGCCCCGGCTCCGCAGATCGACTCGGCGCCCGCGCCGACGTTCGAGCCGGCCGGTGAGTCGTACGCCGACCCGGCTCCCGAGGCCGAGACGGCCAAGGACCCGGTCGCGGCCGAGCGGGCCGCCGAGCCGCCCGCGCCGTCCACGCCGCGGGTCGAGACCGCGAGCCCGAACGGCGCCGGCGACGCCGGTTACGTGACGCCGCTGGTGCGCAAGCTCGCCACCGAGAAGGGCGTCGACCTGTCGGCCCTGACCGGCACCGGCGTCGGCGGCCGCATCCGCAAGCAGGACGTCATCGACGCCGCCGAGAAGGCCGCGGCGGCCAAGGCGGCGCCCGCGCCGCAGCAGCAGGCCGCCCCGGCGGCGGCCAAGCCCGCGGCCGCCAAGCCGGCGCCGAGCCCGCTGCGTGGCCGCACCGAGAAGCTGACCCGCACCCGCGCGACGATCGCCCGTCGCATGGTCGAGTCGCTGCAGGTCTCGGCCCAGCTCACCACGGTCGTCGAGGTCGACGTCACCAAGATCGCCCAGCTGCGCAACAAGGCCAAGGCCGACTTCCTGGCCAAGAACGGTGTGAAGCTCAGCTACCTGCCGTTCTTCGCGCTGGCCGCGGTCGAGGCGCTGCGCCAGCACCCGGTGGTCAACTCGTCGATCGACCAGGAGGCCGGCACGGTCACCTACCACGACGCCGAGCACCTGGGCATGGCCGTGGACACCCCGAAGGGCCTGATCGTTCCGGTGATCAAGGACGCCGGCGACCTCAACCTGGCCGGCCTGGCCAAGCGGATCGCCGACGTCGCCGACCGCACCCGGAACAACAAGATCGGCCCCGACGAGATCTCGGGCGGCACGTTCACGCTGACCAACACGGGCAGCCGGGGCGCGCTCTTCGACACGCCGATCATCAACCAGCCGCAGGTCGGCATCCTCGGCACCGGCGCGGTGGTCAAGCGGGCCGTGGTGATCGACGACCCCAACCTGGGCGAGATCATCGTGCCGCGGTCGATGGTCTACCTCGCGCTCAGCTACGACCACCGGATCGTGGACGGCGCCGACGCCGCCCGTTTCCTGGTCACGCTGAAGGACCGCCTCGAGGGTGGCCACTTCGAGGGTGACCTCGGGCTCGCGTAACACAGCAGCACCGAGAAAGCGCGCCGGTTCGCCGGCGCGCTTTCCTCGTTTTGAACGGGTTCACTTCAGGGCATGATGGGGACATGCGGATCCTGATCTCGGGCGCGTCCGGTTTCCTCGGCGGCAACCTCGTCGAGTGCCTGCGCGGCCACGGCCACGAGGTGACCAAGCTGGTGCGGCGGCCCGCGCGGAGCGCCGACGAGGCGACCTGGCAGCCCGCGCAGGGCCAGATCGACCCGCAGGTGGTCGCCGCGGCCGACACGGTGATCAACCTCTCCGGCGCCAACGTCGGCGGCAAGCGGTGGACCGCCGGCTACAAGAGCGAACTGCGCTCGAGCCGGGTCGACACCACCGGCACGCTGGCCCGGGCCATCCGCAAGCTGCCCGAGGCCGACCGCCCGCGCACCTTGCTGCAGGCGTCCGCCGTCGGCTGGTACGGCGAGACCGGCGACACACCCGCCACCGAGGAGGCGCCGGCCGGCACGACGTTCCTGGCCGACCTGTGCCGCGTCTGGGAGGCCGCCGCCCGCCCGGCCGAGGACGCCGGCGTCCGGGTCGTGCTGCTGCGCACCGGCCTCACCCTCGACAGCCTGCTCAAGCCTCTGCTGCCGCTGTTCAAACTGGGCGGCGGGGCCAAGCTGGGCGGCGGCCGGCAGTGGATGCCGTGGGTCAGCCTGCCCGACTGGCTCGGCGCGGCCGACTTCCTGCTCGAGCGCGAGGACATCTCGGGCCCGGTCAACATCGTCGGGCGCGAGCAGATCACGAACGCCCAGTTCACCAAGGCGGTCGCGGCCGCCGTGCACCGCCCGGCGCTGCTGAGCGTGCCCGGCCCGGCGTTGCACGTGGTGCTCGGCGAACTCGCCGGCGAATCCCTGCGGAGCGCGCGGGTCGTGCCGGCGGTGCTGGAACGGGCCGGCTTCCGGTGGGCCTACCCCACGATCGAGGGCGCCGTGCAGGCCGCAGTGAACCCGGAACCGGCGACGTCGCGCTGAGCAGCGGCGCAGGCTTGCTAACCTGCGCGTGATGTCCGTCGCCGTTCCCACCTCCACGTCCTCGTCAGATCAGCCGGCACCCCCCGCCGCCCCCCGGGCGACGCGGCAGTGGCGGTTCCATCTGTTCGTCGCGCTCATGGCCCTGGCCCTGGGCGGCTATGTCGTGAGCCGGCTCTGGCGCGACCCGTTCCAGCACGCGGTCGCCGAGAACGTGGGCGATCAGGCGTTCTTCGAGTGGGTGCTGTCCTACGGCGTGCACCTGCTGCACCACGGCGGCGATCCCTTCTTCACCGACCTGATGAACGTGCCGGACGGCGTCAATCTGGCCGCCAACACCTCGATCACGGTCTACGCGATCCTGTTCGCGCCGCTCACCATGCTGGCCGGCCCCCAGGTCACGTTCCTGGCGGTCCTCACGCTCAACCTCGCGGGTTCGGCGTACGCGTGGTTCCTGTTCCTCAGCCGCTTCGTCACCGCCAACCGGGCGGCGGCCGCGCTGGCCGGGTTCTTCTGTGGCTTCGCGCCGGGCTTCGTCGCCCACGCCAACGGCCACCTCAACTGGACCTCGGGCTGGATCGCGCCGCTGGTGCTGTGGCGGCTGCTCAAGATGCGCGACACCGCCCACTGGCTGCGCAACGGGTTGATCCTGGGCGTGACGCTGGCCGTCGGCTTCTCGATCGCGGCCGAGGGGCTGTTCTTCACGGCGCTGGCCGGCGGGGTCTTCGTGATCGCGTGGTCGCTGTCCCCGGTCAACCGGGCCGAGGCGCGGGCTGCGCTGCCGAAGTTCGCCGCCGGGCTGGGTCTCACCGCCGTGGTGGCCGGCGCCCTGCTGGCGTACCCGCTGTACATGCATTTCGCCGGGCCGCAGACCTTCAAGGGCACCGGCTTCAACCAGCGGCACTACTCCGAGGACCTGCTCTCCTTCTTCGCCTTCAGCGACCGCTCACTGGCGAGCTGGGCCGGGCTGGGCAACGACCTCGCGGCGAACAAGACCGAGGAGACGAGCTTCTTCGGCCTGCCCCTGCTGGTGCTGCTCGCCGTCTCCCTGGTGACGCTGTGGCGCAGCGCGGACGACCGGCGGCGGGCGACCCTGCGGGCCCTGATGACCGTCGGCGGGCTGTTCTTCCTGATTTCGCTCGGCCCCCGCCTGCGGGTGGCCGACACCGAGACCGACATCCCGCTTCTGTACGCGCTGTTGCAGCACGTGCCGCTGTTCGACGCGGCACTGCCGGCCCGCTACGCCCTCGTCCTGGTGGGAGTGTTCGGGGTGATCCTCGCCATGGCCACCGACCGCGCGTTCGGCGCGGCTGCTCCGCAGCCGTGGTTCGCGATGGGCCTCGTGGTCGCGCTCGTGCCGATCTTCCCGGTGCCGCTGCACTACCGGGAGCGGGCGCCCGAGCCGCGGTTCATCGCCGACGGCACGTGGGAGAGGTACGTCGGCGACGGCGGGGTGATCAGCGCGCTGCCGTTCGCCATCAACGTGGCCGCCGACGGGCAGCGCTGGCAGGCGTACACGATGGCTCGGGCCGGCAAGGAGTTCCGCATCCCCGACGGGTACTTCCTCGGTCCCGACGCCGACGGCTCCGAGGGCAAGGGTCGCATCGGCGCCCTGCCGCGGGCCACCGACTGGCTGTTCCTGCGGGCGGCCCTCTACGGCTACCTCGCCGACCTGGACAACGCCGACCGGGCCACGGCGCGCGCCGACTTCCAGCACTGGGGCGTCGAGGCGCTGTTCCTGCCCGACGTGATCACCGGACCCGAAGGGCCGCTGTTCCGCTCGGCGGTCGAGATCACCGCGACCGATCTGCTCGGTCCGCCCGAGCGCGTGGACGACGTGCTGGTGTGGCGCATCCGTCCCGGAGTGGATCCGGCCGACCGCTGACAAGGGGACTACCGTGGGACGCGTGACAACTTCCACGCTCACCGTCCTGCGGCCCGGCCTGGTCGACTATCGCGAGGCCTGGGACGAGCAGCGGCGCCTGCACGAGGCCGTGGCCGACGGCGCCCAGCCCGACACGGTCCTGTTGCTGGAACACCCCAGCGTCCTCACCGCCGGCAAGCGCACCGAGCCCGCCGACCTGCCGATCGACGGCACCCCGGTGGTCGAGGTCGACCGCGGCGGCAAAATCACCTGGCACGGCCCCGGGCAGCTGGTCGGCTACCCGATCCTCAAGCTGGCCGACCCGATCGACGTGGTGGCCTACGTCCGCCGCACCGAGCAGATGCTGATCGACGTCTGCGCCGAGTTCGGCGTGACGGCCGCCCGCAGCGACATCAAGGGCCGCAGCGGCGCCTGGGTCCTGGCCGACGAACGCGGCCCCGACCGCAAGATCGCCGCGATCGGCATCCGGGTCGCCCGCGGCGTGACGCAGCACGGTTTCGCCATCAACTGCGACTGCGACCTGGCCAACTTCGACCGCTTCACCCCGTGCGGCATCCGCGACGCGGGCGTGACGTCGCTCTCGGCCGAACTGGGCCGCGACGTGACGGTGGCCGAGGTGCTGCCGGTCGTCGAGAAGCACCTCACTACCCTGCTCTGATGGCTCTCTATCGAGACCCGGCCGACAAGCGGGTCTTCGTCCCCAAGCGCGGCGGCGGGGTGTCCGTGAATTTCGGGCACCCCATCGCCTGGGTGATCCTCGTCTGCACCACGATCATCCCGTTCGTCATCGTCGTCGGCATGACCATCGCGGTGCTCGCCTGATGCCCTCCTTGCTGACCGCGGTGACCTACGAGGCGCAGGAGCCGGAGCGGGCGGCGCGTTTCTGGACCGCCCTGTTGGACCTTCGTCCGGCCGACGACGCCCAGGTCGCTCTGCGGTTCGTTCCGGGCCGCGCCGGCGCGCTCGGCCACAACCGCATCCACCTGCACCTGACCAGCAGCGATCTCGACGACCAGCAGCGTACGGTGGCCCGGGCGATCGAACTCGGCGCCCACCACCTCGACGTCGGGCAGCGCCCCGAGGAGGGCCACGTCGTGCTGGCCGACCCGGCGGGCTACGAGTTCGACGTGATCGAGCCCGGCAACTCGTACCTGGCCGGAACCGGCTTCCTGGGCGAGTACGCGTGCGACGGCACCCGCGAGGTGGGCCTGTTCTGGAGCGAGGCGCTGGGCTGGCCGCTGGTCTGGGATCAGGACGAGGAGACAGCGATCCAGTCACCCCGGGGCGGCACGAAGGTCGCGTGGGGCGGGCCGCCGGTGGCACCGAACGAGCGGCCGAACCGTCAGCGCTTCGAACTCGTCCCGGTCGAGGCCGATCAACTGGCCGAGGTCGACCGGCTGATCGCGCTCGGCGCCACCCGGCTCGGCCCCGGCGACGACGGCGCCGTCAACCTGGCCGACCCGGACGGCAACGAGTTCAGCGTCCGAGCCGCCACACCGTGAACGTGACGTCGGACTTCTCGCAGCCCAGGTAGGGTCCCGCGGCAACGCATGCGCTCGGCAGCACCAGCGGCAGGACGCCGCGCACGCGCCCGTCGGCCAGTCCGATCACCGACGTCCGGCCCGGTTCGGTGACGAGCAGCAGCCCGCCGACCGGGCCCGAGCGTCCCAGTTCCCGTTCGACCCGGCCGGTCGCGAGGTCGACCACAGCCGAACGGCCGCTCTCCTCGAACAGCACGCCGCTCTCGCCCATGCCGTGCCAGGTGGGACTCGTCCACCGGACCGACCCGTCGGCCGGGTCGATCACCGTCAGCCCCGCGGAGCCGAACGCGCACAGCAGGCCCGGGCCGCACGGAGTGACCCCGTAAGGCGAGTTGGTGGCCGTGATCCACTCGCGGGACAGCCCGTCGCGCGAGAACGCGGCGAGGTAGCTTCCGCCGAAGACGATCAGCCGGTCACCCACGAGCCGGGCGGCCGGATTAGGCAGGCCGAGGTCGCGGCGGGGAGTGAGCTCCGCGCCGTTCGCGGCGTCGACCACAGTGGCGCCGCCCGCCTCGTCGAGAATCACGGCGTACGCCTCGTCGGCCGAGTAGTTGAAGGCCGGCCGTGACCAGAGGACCCGCCCGGTGGGCAGGTCACGCATCTGCAGGATGTGCTTCTCGACATCCCACGCGGCGACCCGCCCGCCGATCACGTCGACCGCCAGCGTGTCGTCCAGCCGCCAGCGCAGCGCACCCGTGCGGGCGTCGAGAAACGTCACCTGGGCGGTTTCGTTCACATCGACGATCAACGTGTCTTCCCCGGCCACCGTCAACCGCTGCCCGGGCTTCGTCCGCGAGCTCCACCGCGGGCATCCGGTGCACAGCGGCAGTGCCTCGACGTGCCCGTCGGTGCGGACGGTGTAGTACGCCTCATCGGTCAGCAGGCTGGTCAGCGATCCCTGCCCGTCGACGGTGAGGACCTCGGTGATGCCGACCGCCCGATCGGGGGCAGCCGCTCCGCCCGCCAGTGCCAGCACGAATGCCGCCACCGCCACGACCCGGTAGCGGGCCGGTCGCCGGGGCTTGGCCGGGATCGCGCTCGCGGGCCGCACGACATCGAGATCGATCACCACGGACCGGACTCTACGCCCGGCGTACCCGCCAGAAGCGGAACCGGGCGTCGACCGTCGTCATCGCTACGGGGCGACCCGGTTGAGGTCTCTCGGGAAGGCGGTCACCTCACGCACGTTAGCCGTGCCGGTCAGGCGGGCCACGAACCGTTCGAGCCCGATCGCCCACCCGCCGTGCGGCGGCATCCCGTAGCGGAAGCCGTCGAGATATCCCGCGTACGGCTCCAGCGGCTCCCCGGCGCGGGCGAGCGCCTCCACATAGTCCTCGTAGCGGTGCAGGCGCTGCCCGCCGGTGACGATCTCCAGCCCACGGAACAGCAGGTCGAAGCCGTTCGAGTACGCCGGGTCGGCCGGGTCCGGATGCGTGTAGAACGGCCGCTTGCGCATCGGATAGCCGGTCACGTAGACGAACTCGGAACCGTGCTCGCGCAGCGCCCACTCGCCCAGCGCCCGCTCGTGGGCCGGCGCCAGGTCGGGCTCGTCGGCGGGCGCCCCGGCGATCCGCAGCGCCTCGCTGAAGTGCACGGCGGGGATCTCCGACGGCACCCGCGGCGTCGCCAGCCGGGCGCGGGCGGTGATGGTGGCCATCATGACGGTGAGCGTCCGCGTCAAAGCGGCCATCACGTCGCGGTGGTCCTGGATGAAACCTAGCTCGGCGTCCAGCGAGGTGTACTGCGACAGGTGACGCGCGGTGTCGCTGGGCTCGGCGCGGAAGACCGGGCCGACCTCGAAGACCCGCTCGAAGACGCCGACCATCAGCTGCTTGTAGAACTGCGGCGACTGCGCCAGATACGCCGTACGCCCGAAGTAGTCGAGCCGGAAGACGTCGGCCCCGGACTCGGTGGCCGACGCGACGATCTTCGGCGTCTGGATCTCGACGAACCGCTGCTCGGTCAGCGCGGCGCGGAAGCCGGCGGTCGCCGCCGCGGCCACGCGCAGGGCCGCCCGGCGCTGCGGGTGCCGCAGGGCCAGGGCGGCGTGGTCGAGCTGGGCCGGCAGGCCGGCGCCGATCGCCGGGCGGTGCAGCTCGAAGGGCAGCGGCGCGGTCACGGCGGAGAGCACCCGGATCGTCGGCGCGGTCAGCTCGACCCCGCCCGGTGCCTGCTCGTTGGCGGTGACCGTCGCCACCACTTCGACGACGCTCTCCTCGGCGAGCTCCTCGAGCTGGGCGCGGGTGCCGGGTTCGGTCACGACGACCTGGCTGAGACCCTCGGCGTCGCGGAGGATCAGGAAGGCCACCGACTTGAGCAGTCGGCGGCGGTGGATCCAGCCGGCGATCGTCACCGTCGCGTCGACGTGCGCGCGGAGCTGGGTCGAGAGGATGCGTTGCATGGCGGTTGACCTCCTTGAAAGCTGCAACGCGGCCCCAGGGAGGCGTGGGCGAGCGGGATCCTCGCGGTGCCACCACGCCTTCGCGCCCTGACGGGCGCCTCTTTGTGTTGCTGCGGCTCAGGAGTGTCTTCACGCCCCGGCGCCCGGGCCACCTTCACAGCGATCGGTGGCTCTCTCGGCCGGCCTTCCGGGGGCTACTCGGTTCCCTCACTGCCGTGGGCGGGACGTTAACAGCAGGCGTACACGCCGCGAAAGAGAATTTAACCGGTTCATGTGAGCGCCGTCACACCTTGTGTCACGTGAGCCTCGTCGCCCCTGTCTTGGCGGAATCCTATTCAGGCGTAATCTCGGGGCTGTGACTATTGCTCCCGAGGGCCGCCGCATGCTGCGCATCGAAGCGCGCAACGCCGAAACTCCCATCGAGCGGAAGCCTCCGTGGATCAAGGTCAAAGCGAAGATGGGTCCGGAATACACCCAGATGCGCGGCCTGGTGCAAAAGGAAGGCCTGCACACGGTCTGCCAGGAGGCCGGCTGTCCCAACATCTACGAATGCTGGGAAGACCGCGAGGCCACCTTCCTCATCGGCGGCGACCAGTGCACCCGGCGCTGTGACTTCTGCCAGATCGACACCGGCAAGCCGGCCGAGTTCGACGCCGACGAGCCCCGCCGCGTCGGCGAGTCCGTGGCGACGATGGGCCTGAAGTACGCGACCGTGACCGGCGTGGCCCGTGACGACCTGCCCGACGGCGGCGCCTGGCTCTACGCCGAGACGGTCCGCCAGATCCACAAGCTTCAGCCCGGCTGCGGTGTCGAGCTGCTGATCCCCGACTTCAACGCCGAGCCGGCCCAGCTGGCCGAGGTCTTCGGCGCCCAGCCCGAGGTGCTGGCCCACAACGTCGAGACGGTGCCGCGCATCTTCAAGCGCATCCGCCCCGGCTTCCGCTACGAGCGCTCGCTCGACGTCATCACCCAGGCCCGCGCGGCCGACCTGGTGACCAAGAGCAACCTCATCCTGGGCATGGGCGAGGAACGGGCCGAGATCTCCCAGGCGCTGCGCGACCTGCACAACGCCGGCTGCGAGCTGATCACCATCACGCAATACCTGCGGCCGACCCCGCGGCACCACCCGGTCGAGCGCTGGGTCAAGCCCGAAGAATTCGTCGAGCTGCGCGAAGAGGCCGAGCAGATCGGCTTCGCGGGCGTGATGAGCGGCCCGCTGGTCCGGTCGTCCTACCGAGCCGGGCGTCTCTACAAGCAGGCCCTCGAGGCCCGCGGCTGACCTGATCCTCCCGATGCCCCGGCCCTTCCCGGCCGGGGCATCGTCGTCTTTGCCCTCGCGCCCGCCAGTGCGCTTCGCGCTTCGCCTCAGAAAGCCGGATATCAGCCGATTCTGTGAGTATGCGCTGGCTGACGCTCCTGCTCGTCGCGGCGACGCCGGCGGTCGTTCTCAGCGCCCCTCTCGCCGCCTCGGCCGCTGACACCTGCGTCTCCGCCTCGTCGGCCACCTTCCGCCACACGTTCAACGGCGCCTCCGGCAAGGCGACCGTCAGCGCCGTCCGTCCGCTCTGCGCCGGCCAGACCCAGTCGTTCAGCCTGGTCTCGTACACCGACGGCAGCGGGGGCCAGTTCACGTACGCCACCGACCGCGCCACCATCACGTCGAGGGCCCGCACGGTCCGGCTCGACGTCGTGGTTCCGCCCTGCCGCACCCAGGTCACCGCGATCACCGGCACCGGTCTGCTCGACGAGGTCACCAGCGGCGGCAACCCGTACGGCGCGGCCACCCTGGGCGCCGCGGGCAGCCGCTCCACCGGCACGCAGGCCCACTACCGAGGCGGTTCGACCGACTGCGCCCCCGAGCCCACGGTCGCCTTCACCAGCGCGTGCGACGGCTCGTACCGGGCCACCCTGGCCAACGCCGCCTCCGCCAACGTCAGCGCTGCGTTCCTCATCGGCGGCCGCCTGACCCGATTGGCCCCCGGCCGCTCCACCACCGTGCGCGGCCCTCGCCAGGGCTCCCTGACGATCAGGGTCAGCACCTTCACCACGTACGTCGGAAGCTGGCGCCCGCCCACGGCAGGCTGCACCTTCGAACCGGCCCCCGCCCCTGCGACGAACCCCGCCCCCGCCACCACCCAGCCCTCGGCCGTCGCCGCTCCGCCCGCCCCGGCGCCACCCTCCCCCGCCGCGACTGCCACGCCCGCCACCGACAACGCCCCCGCCATGTACTACCCGGCCCCCATCACGGCCGTCCCCGAGGCTCAGGCCGCCCGCCCCGGCATGAGCCCCGGCAGCATGTTCGCCGTGGCGTTCGGCCTGCTCCTCATCGGCGGCGGCGGCTACTTCCTGGTCCGCGTGATCCGCTCCCTCCGCGACCCCTCCTGATTTCGTGGCAGTGGTCCCACTGCGGCGCGAACGCCGTCGCTTCCCTGCCATCCCTGCGAGGCCTCCAGCGGCCCGAAATCGGGTCGGTCACTCGGGCGATCGGCTCTACGGTCGCGCCATGGGCCCTCTCGATGAGCAGCGCGCCTACTACCAGGCACGAGCCGGCGAGTGGTGGTGCCGGCAAGGCCGCTACGCGCTGCAACCCGACGAGGAACGGCGTTGGTTCGCCGACGTGGCCTCCGCCGAGCACGCCTGCGCGGCCACGTGCAGCAGCGCACCCCCAACGACGGCCGCGAGCTCCGGGTGGCCAAGCGCCTCTGGCAGCCCGCCGACCTGGCCGCCGCCGTAGCCCGCTCGGCTGGCGCCTGACGGCACAGACCACGCCGGACGGCCACATCGTCCACGCGACCGCGACCCATTCTCATTCAGTCGTGGTGCCGCCGCCGGCTCACGGCAGGTAGCGCACCTCGCGGAACGCCGGGCTGGGCCCTTCGAGCAGGCGCTGCCGCTGGTGGCGCAGATGCAGGTCGAAGAAGGCGAGGGGGTACGCCTGCTGGATGCGTACCGCCCGGTCGGGGCGCAGGGTGCCGACCCAGGACAGCAGGACCTCCTCGCTCCACCCGACCGCCGCACCGATCTGCGGCAGCAGAAACTGATAGTCGTCGTAGGCGTTGTGAACCGCGCCGCAGGCCCGGACGTTGAGCTTCCAACCGGTCAGGCGCGACCAGAGCTGCGCGACCGGCGCCGTGTCCCGGCCGTAGTCCGCCGTCATCAGCATGAACGGCCGGTCGAGATCGGTGGCGATGACCGGCTCCATCGGAGCGTCCAGGCTCAGCCCCGCCCGCACGCGCGAATCCGTGCTCATGACCAGCGCCGTCGCGGTCCCGCCCTTCGAGGTGCCGAACATCCCGATGCGCCCCGGATCGGGCGCGCCGGCCAGCCCCGCCGGCAGCGTACGGCCGTCGGCGTCGGGGTTCCGGCCCGCCGCGAGACGACCGATGCAATCCAGCACGTACGGAAGGTCGTCAGCGAAGTCGGGAGCGCCCAGCGACGGTTCGTCGACCGGGGAAAGCCGCCGCCCGTCAGGAAACTCGACAAACGCGTCGTACGTGTGGTCCACAGTGACCACCAGGTATCCGTGACTGGCGAGTTCCTGAGCCACAATCGTGGTGTCAGCACGCTGGTCGTGCGCCAAGGGCGAGTACACAACGACCGGCAGCCGCCCACCGGACCGCTGCACCGGCGCACCCACGTGCCCAGCCGTGACCGGCGGCCCGCCCACCGAGCCGGCCGGAATCCCGTTGAACTCCAGCAGGGCACGCAGGAGCGGGTCGGACAACCAGACGCCCCGCGGGTACCGAGCGACGTCGCGGGCCGGATACCAGACGCTGACCATCAGTTCGCGGTAGCGACCCGGCCCCGCCACCGGATCCGGCCGCGACCGATCGACCAGCCGCAATGCCACCGACCCGATCGGATGCGGACCGGTCGGTGCGGGCAGAACCATGCGCGGTGCGCCCGAGCCGAGCGGGAGGCCAGTTCCCGGAGCAGCCTCCGCAGAGCTGGTGACCAAAGCCGCTTCGGCGCGCCCCGCAAGTCCGAGCGGCAAGGTGAGCCCGGCGGCGAGCGCGCCCGTGATGAGATCACGACGCGACAGGTGTGAGCCGATCGGCGGTGTACGGGTCATAGCGCCTCCTACTGTCTTTGTGGCGTAGCGCCTCCCGGGCGCACGGTCGCCGTGCTCCCAGATGCGCGACGGTTTTCGGTCGGCATGTGTCGCTACTGCGGAATCACCATCTCGGGCCGACGGGCCAATGTGTCCGGCAGCGGGCGGGACGGCTCCGAGCGTGGCTGCCGGTGGTCGCGTCGATGTCGGCGAGCTGGTTGAGACGTAGCACTTTCATCGGACAGCGCGCCTGCCGATGGCAGCGGTGCCGGCCTCCCATTGCCGCGGAAGCATTGGGGCGCACAGGTTCCACTGACGCCGGCGGTGGTGAAGAGCGCCTGTCCTCTCGGCCCTTTCCACCTCGATCAGATCAGCCCACTTCAGCGCGCCCAGGTACTCGGCGAGGTTGCTGACGGTCACCTCCCACGAGGTACGCAGGTAACCGAACTCGGCCCGGCGCACCTCCTGCAATCCCAGGCGCACCCGCTCGTGCGCCGCGTCCGCCAAGCCACGGGCCGGGTGGGAGGAATCCGTCGTAGGACGGCGGGTCCAGGAGGTCGTTGGCGTTGCCCGGGTCCTGTGTGCCAGTCACGGCCATCACCGGCGCCGCCGTCGAGCGGCCCGGGAGCCGACCGTGCCCACTACCACCTCGACGACAACCTGCGGCACCGCGTATTGCGCGCGGAGCCCCCACAGAATCACCGCGAGCGTCACCGCGGCCAGCACCAGCAGCCGCCGCCCAGGCCACCCATTGGCCACGACGGAGGCACGCACCTCGGGCAACAGTCGCTGGCGCTCGCCACCACCAGACCCCATCCCTGTTGCCATGCCAACAGGTTTCCACAACAAACTGATTGGCGCTAGTGCCGACTTGTCGCCGACTCACCACAGTTCCTCAGCAGCATCCGTCCTGGGCAGCTCGGTCCTACGCTGCTCGGCTTCGGGGCAGCTCGGCTCTTGAGGCTGCCCGGTTCCTAGGCGGCCCGCATCTGAACCGCCCGGCACATAGGCCGCGCGACACCTGAACGGCCCGGCACCTGAGCTACCAGACTCCTAAGCCCCGGCACCAGAACCGCCCGTTTGACGGGCCGCCTGGCACCTGGGCCGCCCGGCTCTTGGCCGCACATAATCTGGGCCGCTCGGCGCACGAGCCGCTCGGCGCACCGCAGCCAAAGCATGTAGCCGAAGGTGTCGTCCGTAACTGGCGGCTCCCGAGCAGGCCAGCCCTCGGAAGGGCCGCCGGAGTTAC
>NZ_JAMQOL010000042.1:0-190013 GCF_023717965.1 Paractinoplanes hotanensis
TAATTGGCACTGGCTTATCAAGCACCCTGTTGAGTTCTCAAAGAACAACCACACCCGGCCAACCGCTCCGGGGCACTCGCTCAACTTTACTAGGTCTTCCTGGCATTGTCAACCGGTTTATCCCGGTTGGTGCCGCTTCGTCCCAGTAACCCCGCGTCCTGAAGCGCGCAGCAACGCTGCGATCCGCAGTTCGAAGGATTTGGCAGGACGTCCGCTTGCGAATCTCTCCGCTGCCGCGTCCGTTTCCCTGCCGGCTCGCAAAACACTACACGCGCGTTCCCTGGGCTCCAAATCGGGTACCAGTCTGACGCGTATGGGCAGGTCAGCGCAGGGAAACCGTCAAGGTTGCGCCACTTCGACCTGGCCCGCCTCGACCCGCACGCGCAACAGGGGTTGGTGGTTTGCCGCCGGCCCGTGCACCACAACTCCGTCCCGGAGCCGGAACGTGCTGCCGTGCCAGGGGCACACCACGCAGGCGTCTTTCCCGGTTCCGACCACGTCGCCCTCGCCCAGGGGGCCGGTCTCGTGCCCGCACCGCTCGAGCATGGCGGTCACCGAGCTGCCCTCGCGCCACAGCAGCACCGGGATGTCTCCCACAGTTCGTACGGCCGGCTTGCCCTCGGGCAGCGACGCGAGCGAACCCACGGACGTCCACTCCGCCGGCACCCGATTCAGATCGGGCGCCGCCTGGTTCATCCCGCCCCCTCGGGAGTACGAGATGTGACCGCCCAGATAGGCGCCCAGCCCGGCCACCGACAAGCCGGCGTAGCTCAGCGCCCGCCCCGAGCGTCCGCGCAAGCGGGCGACCAGCGACGCCGTGTACAGCCCGACCGCCGCCACGTTCGCCGCCGCGTGGACGAGACCGACGCGCTGCTTGTCCTTGGTCATCTGCGACCAGTCGGTCCATCCGGCTGCGACCGCCGGCGCCACTCCCGCCGTGCCGACCGCGATGAGCACGGTCGAGGCCCGGCGCTGACCGGGAAGGAGATCGAGCACGCCGGCCGAGATGAACGCCCCCACCGGCACCTGTACCAGCACCGGATGGAGGGCATGGCCGATCCATACCCCGTGCAGCGTGTCCCGCAGGCGCTCGGGCGTCTTGAGGATCGCCGCCTGCACCTTGTCGATCACACCGTCGAACGAACGGGTCGTCTCCAGCCGGTTCAGTAGCTGCATGACCCGAGGGGTTCCCGCTGAGAGGTCCGTGAAACGCCGGAAGGGCCCGGAAGGGCATAGCGTGCCGGTCATGAATGGCTTGATCGCACCCGGATTCGAGGCTGTCGGCGACGCGTTCGCCATCGATCCGCGCGGAGGGTCGGCGCTGACGATCCTGCGCGGCGGCGAACCGGTCGTCGAACTGGTCGAGGGCTGGCGTGATGCCGCCCGCACCGATCCCTGGCAGCCCGACACACTGGTCAACGTCTATTCGACCGGCAAGCCCGTCATCGCCATGGCGGTGGTGCTGCTGGCCGACCGCGGCCTGGTCGATCTCGACGCGCCGATGTCCCGCTACTGGCCGTCGTTCCGCACCCCGGCGTCCGTACGCCAGGTCCTTTCCCACACAGCCGGCCTCCCCTCGTTCCCCGTGCCCCGCCCCACGTCGGCCTACAGCGACTGGGACCTGCTCTGCGGTGACCTGGCAACGGCCACACCCGAGTACGAGCCCGGCAGCGTGGCCGCCGAGCACGCGCTGACGTACGGCCACCTGCTCGGTGAACTGGTACGCCGCGTCGACGGCAGATCGCCGGCCCGGTTCATCGCCGACGAGCTCCCGTACGACTTCGGCTTCGCCCTGTCCGATGAGGACATCGCCCGCTGCGCCGAGCTGGAGTTCGACGCTCCCGACTGGCCGGAGCGCAACGCCGGTGTCCCCGGCTCCCCGAAGAGCCGCGCGATCAGCAACCCACCCGGCGCGCGCGACCTGGCTGTCATCAACAGCACGGCCTGGCGCCGAGCGTCGGTGCCCGCGGTGAACCTGCACGCCACCGCGACCGGCATCGCCCGCTTCTACGCCGACCTGCTGGCCGGCAAGCTGCCCTCCCTCGCGATTCCGCAGTACACCGGTCCCGACCTCTTCATCGGCGAGGAGACCACGTGGGGCCTGGGCGTCCAGCTCGAGCCCGACGGCACCTGGGGGCACGGCGGCCTGGGCGGCTCGGCCGGCTATGCCGACCCGTCCCGCAATCTGGCGATCGCCTACGTGAGCCGCCGCCTCACCGACTTCGCCGTGCTCGACCGGGTCGACGCAGCACTACCGCGCTGAGATTTCTCAAGCAACGGCCACCCCGACCGATTCTGAGCTGTCGCGGAATGAGGGTTCACACGGAGATGGTCGCGAGGGAGCGGTGGCGGACCGGGCTGGTGCCCGCCACACTCACGGCCGTTTCCGCTTGCCGGTGCCCGCGACGTCGCCGAAGACCCGGCGTCGCGGGCACCGTCACAGCTGGGCGCGGGAAAACGAGAATCGGGCCCGGAAAGCAAAACGCCCACCGTGCGTTTCCGCAGGTGGACGGTGCTCAGAGCCCGGCGAGAGGCCTGGTGGCCAGGGGCGGGGTCGAACCGCCGACCTTCCGATTTTCAGTCGGACGCTCGTACCAACTGAGCTACCTGGCCTTGCTGGTGCATTGCGGTCCTGACGGGACTTGAACCCGCGACCTCCGCCTTGACAGGGCGGCGAGCACTCCAACTGCTCCACAGGACCTTGCTATTCAAAAAACCTTGCTTTCCAACTGCTTGCTTTCCAACTGCTCGGTCAGTCTAGCGAACCGTGCTGGTCGCTAACCTACCAGTACCCCCAACGGGATTCGAACCCGTGCTACCGCCTTGAAAGGGCGGCGTCCTGGGCCACTAGACGATGAGGGCAACGCCATCAGTATTGCACGTCTGCAATGCTGTTCGGCTTTGACCCCAACCGGGCCCCCGCTTGAGGCTTGGAAAGCATACGTGATCCACCGCCCCGCCTCCAAACCGGTATTCCCTTTCGGGCGGCGGTGCCCTGACCAGCACAAACGTCAGCGGGTGGCGGCTACGACGGTGTTGACGGCGTCTTCCAGGCTGGTGAGCTGGACCACGCCCTCGGGCAGTTCGTCCGGCCAGCCGGGGCCGGCGGCGGCGGTCAGCATGGGTGGATGGGGCGCCGCGGCCACCTGTGCCAGCTGGTCGGGATCGGAAGAGGTGGATGTCTGCGACCAGAGCACCACCACCGTGGGGCCGGTGCGGTCGATCGCGTCGGCCAGGGCTTTCGGTGGCACGCGGGCGCCCAGCAGGCGGCTGGGGACGCCCGCTTCGGCCAGAGCGGCGGCCAGAGCCTCCAGCGGCAGCGTGTGCTGTTCCTCGTCGGCTGCGGCCAGCAGCACCCGGGGAGAGGCCGAGCCATCGGGGCGCGGCACCGAACTCAAAACCTCGGTGACCGTACGGGAAAGCATGTGTTCGACCTCGATGAAGCGGCGCGTGGCCTCGTAACGCTCGCCGATCCCGATGAGCACCGGCATGGCCACCTCTTCCCAGGCCCGGACCACGCCGTACTGGGTCACCACCATCTCGAGGATGTCGCGCATGGCCGGCCCGTCCAGGCGCATGGCGGCGCGAGCCAGCCCCCGGGCCGCGGGGGTGACGGAGCCGAGCGCGATGGCGTGCCCGCCGCCGTCGCGGGTGCGCGGCAACTCGACCTCGTCGGTGGTGAGCGGCGTCCGTTGCGCCCACGCGGCAGCTTCGGCCGGGGCGACTCCCTGGGCGGTGAGCCGCCGCATCACCTGGAGGCGGTCGAGATCCTGTTCCGTGTAGCGCCGGTGATGCCCCGGCAGGTGTTCGCTCGGGCCCAGCCCGTATCGCTGGTGCCACGTCCGCAATGTGGTGACCGCCACCCCGAGGCGACGGGCCACGGCCCCTGCGGTGAGTCCGTCACCGGCCATCGGGCTGGGCCGGCCTGGCTTCGAGCGCTAGGCGCTGGGTGACGCCGAGGAGCCAGGGCGCGTACGACCGGGGGTCGCTCTCGGCCTCGGCCAGGAGCACCGGCACCGAGACCCACCGCAGGCCGGCGACCTCGTCCGGGTCGGGCGACGGCCGTACGCCGGAAGGCAGATCCCCGACGAGCACGTGGTCGTACTCGTATTCGACACGACCGGTGGCCGGATCCTCCGCGTAGTACGCGTAGACGCCCACCTCGGTGAGCTCCACGCCGTCGACCCCGAGCTCTTCGACCAGACGCCGCGCGGCCGCGACGGGCAACGCCTCGCCCGGCAGCGGATGGCCGCAACACGTGTTCGCCCAGCGCAGCGGGAACCGCGTCTTCACCGCCGCCCGCTGCTGCAACAGCACCTGCCCGAACTCGTCGCGCAGGAAGACCGAGAACGCCCGGTGCAGCCGGCCCGGCGCCTGGTGCGATTCGGCGACCGTGGCCGTGCCGAGGGCCCGCCCCTCGGCGTCGACCAGTTCGACCAGGTGGGCCTCGCGCGCGGTCACGACGTCGCCCGGGTGACGCGGGCCGCGGCCAGTTTGCCGCTGATCAGCACCATCGGCACACCCACGCCGGGCTGGGTGCCGGAGCCGGTGAAGACCACGTTGTCGAGGCCGGGGTGCAGGTTGGCCGGCCGGAAGGGGCCGGTTTGGGCGAACGTGTGCGCGGCCGCGAACGGCGTGCCGGCGGCCATGCCCTGCTCCTCCCAGTCGGCCGGTGTGATGATCTGCTGCACCTCGATGCCGTCGCCGAAGCCGACATAGCCGCGCTTCTCCAGGGTGCGGACCAGCGACGACGCGTACCGCTCGGCGAGACCGCCGCGCCAGTCCATCGGTCCGGAGATCAGATTCGGGGTGGGGGCGAGCACGTAGTAGCTCTGTCGTCCCGAGGGCGCGGCCGACGGATCGGTGTGCGTCGGGTTGGTCACCAGGAGCGAGGGGTCGCTCATCAACAGCCCCTTGCCGATGACCTCCTGGAACGTGCCGCGCCACTTCGATCCGAAGTGGATGTTGTGGTGCGCGATCTTGCTGTACTGCCGGCTCGAACCGATGTGCAGAACCACGCAGGAGGGTGAGTACTTCAGGTTGCGCTGGCGCCGCGGGGGAAGCAGGTCGCGCTTCGCGATGGGCAGGTCCGGGTTCAGTACGACCACGTCGGCCGGGATCCGCGAGCCGTCCTCCGTGATCACCGCGGTCGCCCGGCCGTTGACCGTCTCGACCTCGGTCACCGTGGTCTCGTAGCGGAACGTCACGCCGTGCTTCTCGGCCGCGCCGGCCAGCGCCCGGGGGACGGCGTGCATGCCGCCCTTCGGAAAGAAGACGCCGGCGACGGAGTCGAGATAGGCGATCACGGCGTAGATGGCCAGCGCGTCGTGCGGCGCGAGACCCGCGTACATCGCCTGGAACGAGAAGATCCGCTGGGTCCGGGGATCGCGGAAGTACTGGTTGATCTTCGGTTGCAGCCGCCGGAACCCGCCCAGGCCGAGCAGCTTCAGCAGGTTGAGGTTGACCAGGTCGAGCGGGGTGTCGAGGTTGCGGTCGATGAAGTGGTTGCGTTCCAGCTGCCACAGCTGCCGCGCGAAATCGACGAACCGCAGGTAGCCGTCGGCCTCCCGCGGCCCGCAGACCCGGCTGATCTCGGCCGCCATCCGTACCGTGTCGGTGCGGACGTCCAGCGTGGACCCGTCGGGATAGAAGGCCCGGTAGGCCGGGTCGAGCGGCGTCAGCTCGAGCCAGTCGGACAGGTTCTCGCCGACGGCGTTGAGCGGCTCGGCGATCAGCTCGGGCATGGTCAGCACGGTCGGTCCGGTGTCGAACTCGTACCCCCGCAGGCTGAGCCGACCGGCACGCCCGCCGGGCACGGCCTCGCGCTCGACGACCGTCACCTGCCGTCCGGCCGCGGCCAGATGCAGGGCGCAAGCCAGGCCGCCCAGTCCTGCGCCGACCACGACCACGTGGTCGGTCGGTCCTGTCACGGTTCTCATCGTGTGCACCTCCGGGTCGACATCATGCCGGGCGGTGCGTGACACGAACCGCAAGCTCGATGAGCGCCGCACGCGCTTCTTCGTGGATCGGGGCCTGGGCCAGGGCGGCGACGCCGTCGGCGACCCGCTCCTGAATCATCGCCTCGAGCCGGGCGGGCGCGCCTGTCTCGGCGATGATGCCGGCGCGACGCTCGATCTGGGCCTGGGTGAAACCGCCCTCGGTGCGGGCGTCGGTAGGACCGCCGGAGCCGTCGGCGGGGTTGACGGCTCCGGCGGGGTCGAGGGTCAGCTCGGCGCGCTGGGCCGGGGTGGCCAGCTTGCGGGCGAGCATGAGGAGGGCGGTGGGCTTTCCGGTACGCAGGTCGTCGCCGGCCGGCTTGCCGGTGATCGCGGGATCGCCGTACACGCCCAGAAGGTCGTCTCGAAGCTGGAACGCCTCGCCGACCGCGAGCCCGTAGGACCCGTACGCCTGCTCGGTCTCCGACTGGGCGGCGCCGGTCAGGGCGAGCCCGAGCTGCAGCGGGCGCTGGACGGTGTAACTAGCGGTCTTGTGGCGGGCGACGAGCAGGGCGCGGTCGACCGACCAGGCGCCGGGCTGGTTCTCGCCGAGAATGTCGAGATACTGCCCGGCTATCGCTTCGACGCGCATGCGGTCGTAACAGGCGCGGACGGTGGGCGGAGCCTCGGAGCGGGCCAGCAGCTGGTCGGCCCAGACGAGGCAGAGGTCGCCGATGAGGATCGCGGCGGACGAGCCGAAGCGCTGCGGGTCGCCGATGCTGCCGTCGTTCTCGTGCTGTCCGGCGAAGATGCGGTGCGCGGTGGGCCGGCCCCGGCGGGTGTCCGACTCGTCCATCACGTCGTCGTGGATCAGCGCGAACGTGTGCATGAGCTCGAGCGCGGCGAAGGCCGGCAGCACCGGCTCGACCGGCGCGTCGGGCCCGGCGGAGCCCCGCCAGCCCCAGTACGCGAAGACCGGGCGCAGCCGCTTGCCGCCGGCGTGCACCAGGTCGCGGGCCGTGCGGGCGAAACGGCCGAGGGCCGGATCGATCGAGTCCAGCGACCCGATCTGGGCGGCCAGGAAGTCGGCCAGCGTCCCCTGGATCGCATCGATCAGCGTGTGCGGCGAGGCACCCTGGCGGGGAACACCCCTGTGCCGGTTTCCCTCGAGCGTGTCGTTAGCCACGTTCAGTACCGTACCCTTGCTTTGAAGTTGCGTCGATTTGTGCGTCGATTTTTCTCCGGAGGCTCCCCGTGGACGTCGATCTGGCCGCTGCCTACGAGCGGTGCCGCGAGCTGCACAAGCGGCACGGGCGCACCTATTACCTGGCCACGAGGCTCCTTCCGGCCTGGAAGAGACGGCATGTGCACGCCCTGTACGGCTTCACCCGGTATGCCGACGAGATCGTCGATCAAACCTCGGAACTCCCCGCCGTCGAGCGGGCCGCCCGCCTGAACGAGTGGTCCGAGGCGTTCGTCGCCGGCCTGCGCGGTGAGCCCGTCGACGACCCGCTGCTGCCCGCGGTGCTGCACACCATCGCGGTGTTCGACCTCGAGGTGGACGACTTCGCGACGTTCCTGCGCTGCATGGCGATGGATCTCACCGAGACCTCGTACGGCACGTACGACGACCTGCTCGACTACATGGAGGGCTCGGCCGCCGTCATCGGCACGATGATGCTGCCGATCCTCGGCTCGAACGATCCCGCCGCTGCCCGCGAGCCCGCCCGCCAGCTCGGGTTCGCCTTCCAGCTCACCAACTTCATCCGCGACATCGCCGAGGACCTCGAACGCGGCCGCGTCTACCTGCCCGAGTCGCATCTCGGCCGGTTCGGCGTCACCCGCGACGACCTCGCCCGCGGGCTGGCCACCCCCGAGATCAAAGAGCTGGTCCGGTACGAGATCGGGGTGGCCCGCGAGCACTATGCGGCCGCCGCGCCCGGCATCGTGATCCTCGAACCGGCGTCGCAGGCCTGCATGCGGACGGCCTTCGCCCTCTACGGCGGCATCCTCGAAGAGATCGAGGCCAACGACTACGACGTCTTCGCCCGCCGGGCCACCGTGCCGAACCGGCGCCGGGCCGCGGTCGCGGTGCGCAGCCTGCTCACCCGGGCCGGCACCCCCGTCCGGACGGCGGCCTGAGATGAAGACCGCCGTCGTGCTGTTCACCCGGGACCTGCGGGTGCACGACAATCCCGCACTCGCCGCCGCCTGTGCGAACGCCGAGCAGGTGGTGCCGCTCTTCGTGCTCGACCCGGACCTCACCCGGCTGTCGCCCAACCGCACCCGGTTCCTGCACGAGTCGCTGGCCGACCTGCGGGCCGCGCTCCGCGACCGGGGCGGCGACCTGGTCATCCGGATCGGCGACCCGGTGGCCGAGGCGATCGAGCTGGCCCGCTCCACCGGCGCCGAGGGCATCGGCATGGCGGCCGACGTCAGCCAGTACGCCCGCCGCCGCGAGGAGCGGATGCGCAAGGAGTGCGAACGGCACCGGATCGCGCTGCGGCTGTTCCCCGGTTTGACCGTGGTCGACCCGGGGGCGCTGCGGCCCGGCGGAGGCGGTGACTCGTACCGGGTGTTCTCGCCGTACCACCGCGTCTGGCGGGCGGCCCGATGGCGGGAGGAAGTGGCCGCACCCGCCACGGTCACGCTGCCGCCGGGCATCGCGCTGGGGCACCTGCCGGCGATCCCGAAAGGCGAGTCGCCCGACGCTGCCCCGGGCGGTGAGACCGAGGCCCGGCGGCGGTTCGCGACCTGGTTGCGGCACATCGGGCCGTACCCCGAGCTGCACAACGACCTACCCGGCGACGGCACCAGCCGGCTCAGCCCGTACCTCAGGTTCGGTTGTCTGTCGCCTTTGGAGCTGACGAGGGCGGCGATCAGCCACGAGGCCGAGGAGTACGCGCGGCAACTCTGCTGGCGGGACTTCTATTACCAGGTCGCGCTGACGTTCCCGCAGCTGTCGACCCGGCCGCTGCGCCCCCGGGCCGACACCGAATGGCGCGTCGACCGGGACGCCCTTCAGCACTGGCAGGACGGCACAACCGGTGTACCGGTGGTCGACGCGGGCATGCGCCAGATGCGGGCCGAGGGCTGGATGCACAACCGGGCCCGCCTGATCACCGCCGCGTTCCTGACCAAGCACCTCGGCGTCGACTGGCGCCCCGGAGTCCAGTGGTTCTTCCGCTGGCTGCTCGACGGCGACGTGCCCAACAATTCGGGCAACTGGCAGTGGGTCGCGGGCACCGGAAACGACACCCGCCCCTACCGCAAGTTCAATCCGATTCGTCAGGCTCAACGTTTCGACCCCGAAGGCGTGTACGTTCGGCGCTACGTACCCGAACTCAAGGGAATCGAGGGCGGCGCCGTGCACCAGCCCTGGCGCTTGCCGGAGAAGGTCCGGCGTGGCCTCGATTACCCAGGGCCGCTCGAGTCACACCGAGATGAGGCGGTGTGGCTGCGGCCGTGACCCCGCCCGGTACGCCCGGGCGGGTTCTCAGCGGGGCCCGCCGGCCCGTTGCGTCCGTCATAACGTCAAGGTCGGCGGGCTCCGCGCCCTCTCGCTGCACGGTCTTTCCCCCGTACGCCCGGTTGTCACGCATCAGCGCAGACGCGACGCCCGGGATTCCAGGTAACGCTGCTCGGGCAGGCTCAGTGTCCGGCGCGCGGCCAGCAGGTACTCGTCACGGGCAGCGGTGCGGTCGCCCGAGCGTTCGAGCAGGTGGGCCCTCACTGCGGTGACGCGGTGGTGGGTGGCCAATGCCGGTTCGGTGGCGGCCTTCTCCAGGGCGCGCAGGCCGACCAGTGGGCCGTCGACCTCGGCGAGCGCGACGATCCGGTTCAGCGTGACCATCGGGCCCGGGGCCACCGCTTCCAGCAGGCGGTACAGGGCCAGGATCTGCGGCCAGTCGGTCGCGCCGGGCTCGGCGTGAACGGCGGCGATCGCGGCCTGCAGCTGGAACGGGCCGATTTCGGTGTCGCGCAGCGCGGCGGTGATGATTTCCACTCCCTCGTCGATCGCGGTGCGGTTCCACAGCGTGCGGTCCTGCTCGGCCAGGGGCACCAGGGCGCCGTCGGGGCGGGTGCGGGCCGGGCGGCGGGCGTCGGTGAGCAGCATCAACGCGAGCAGGCCGGCCACCTCGCCGTCCTGCGGCAGACGGGCGTGCAACTGGCGGGTCAGGCGGATCGCCTCGGTGCTCAGTTCGACGCGGTGCAACGACGAACCCGAGCTGGCGGTGTGGCCCTCGTTGAAGATCAGGTACAGGGTCTGGCGTACGCCGGGAAGTCGCTCCTCGAAGTCGGCCGGCAGCACAAAACGGGCGCCGGTCTCACGGATCTTGCGCTTGGCCCGGCTGATGCGCTGGCCGACCGTGCTCTCCGGCACGAGCAGGGCGCGGGCGATCTCGGCCGTGCTCAGGCCGCCGACCGCACGTAGCGTCAACGCCACCTGGGACAGCGGCGTCAATGCGGGATGGCAACAGAGCACCAGCAGCGTCAGTTCGTCGTCACCGCGTACGGAAGGAACCGGATCCGCCGGCAGTGCCTCGCGCCGGCGCCGGGCCTCCTCGTTGCGCAGCAGCTCGATGCGACGACGCGAAGCGACGCGGATCAGCCACGCGCGCGGATCGTCCGGCATTCCTTCCCGGGGCCATTGCCGGGCCGCCGCCAGCAGCGCCTCCTGCACCGCGTCCTCGCTGGTGTCGAAGTCGCCGTAACGCCGCACCACCGCGCCCAGCACCTGCGGCGCGGCGGTACGCAGCACCTCCTCCAGAGGGGTCAGAACTCCCACCCGCTCATGTCCAGGATGGGGCGCACCTCGACCTCGGTGTTCGCCGCGTCGGGCACCTTGGCCGCCCACGCCACGGCCTCGTCCAGGCTGGGCACGTCGATCAGATAGAAGCCGGCCAGGTGTTCCTTGACCTCGGCGTACGGGCCGTCCGACACGATCGTCTCGCCGTCGCGCACCGAGACGAAGCGGGCCAGCGACGGGTCGGCCAGCCCCTCACCGGCGACGTGCACCCCGGCCTCCGCCATCTCTTCGTTCAGCTGCAGGTGGCCGCGGCCGAAGGCGGTCCGTTCGTCGTCGGACATCGTCTCCCAGACGGCCAGGCTGCGTGGGTTCGACTGGATGAGGATCAGATATTTCACGGTCATCTCCTTTGCCTCACTCAGCATGTCGAAGCCGCGGGCCCGGCTTCGACGTGCCCGGTGAAGTTTCTTGAACCGAGAGGAGCACGACATGCGAGAGATCCGCGAAGTGATCGAGGGACGGGCGGCCCGGCTGAGCGAGGGCGACGTGCGGGGCTTCCTGGCGTACTCGGCGCCCGAAGTTGTTCTTTACAGCCTCGCGCCGCCGCTGGGCGAGCGGGTCGACGGCAGCGACCCGACCGCGACCGAGCAGTGGCTGGCCACCTTCGAGGCGCCGCCGCGCCGCGAGATCACCCAGCTCGAGATCGCCGCCGACGGCGACGTCGCGTTCGCGACCAGCATCGACTCGATGAGCGCGACCCCCAAGGGAACGACCGACGCGTTCACCCTCTGGTATCGGGTGACGCTCGGCCTGCGCCGCGTCGACGGACGCTGGCTGGTCGTGCACGAGCACGAGTCGGTGCCGTTCCAGATGGACGGCTCGTTCGCCGCCGCCATCGACCTGAAGCCCTGATGCCGGCGCGCGGTCAGGCGCGGCGCGCGATGGCGTAGAGGTCGCGGGCCGGCCCGATGAGCTGGTCGGCGGCCCGCCACACCGCTTGCAGCCGGCGCTGGAGCGGGACGGCGGCCGGCACGGCCACGAGCGTGCCCGCCGTCAGTTCGGCGGTCACCGCGAGCGAGCTGAGCACGGCCGGACCCGAACCGGCCGCGACAGCGTGCTTGATCGCGGTGGTCGACGACAGCTCCACCATCGGGGCCGCCGCGACCAAGCCGCCGAGCGCCTGGTCGAACGCGCGGCGGGTGCCCGAGCCGGCCTCGCGGGAAACCATCGGCGCCTCGGCCAGTTCGGCCGCCGTTACCGCCCGGCACCGTCGCGCCCACGGATGCGCCGGCGCCACGACCACGGTCAGACGGTCGGTCGCCACCACCTCGGCGTGCAGTCCGGCCGGCAGGTCGGGACCCTCGACGAAGCCGAGCTCGACCTGCCCGGCCAGCACCGAGGCGGCCACGTCGGCCGAGTTCGCGGCCTGCAGCGTCACGGCCAGCCCGGGGTGAGCGGCGCGCAGCGCGACCAGCCACGCCGGCAGCAGATATTCGGCCACGGTCTGGCTCGCCGCGACCGTGAGGCGGCTCTCATGGGTGGCCCGCAGCGCGGCCAGCCCGGCCGCCAGCGCGTCGGCCGCGTCGACGGCCGAACGGGCCCAGTCGGCGACCAGGGCGCCGGTGCCGGTCAGGGTGGAACCGCGCGGGGTGCGGTGCAGCAACGTCAGCCCCACCCGCCGTTCCAGTTCACGCAGGCGGGCGCTGGCCGCCGGCTGGGAGATGCGGTGCTCGGCGGCGGCCCGGCCCACGCTGCCCAGCCGGGCGACGCTGAGCAGCAGGTCGAAGCCGGTCAGGTCGGCGGCGAACGGCGGTAGAGGCATAACTCCAGATTATGACCTCAGCCGCGATCACCACCTACCGGCGGCGATCGAACAGCCGCAGGGTGGAGGCATGTTCGGACCCAACTGGTTCGCCTCCGTCATGGGCACCGGGATCGTCGCCACCGCGGCCGCAACCCTGCCCGTCCACCTGCCCGGCCTGCACGCCTTCGCCACCGTGATGTGGCTGCTGGCCACGCTGCTGCTGGCGACCGTGATCGTGGCGTTCGCGCGCCGGGGCACCACGCACAGCGCCGACCCGGTGCTGGTGCAGTTCTGGGGCGCGCCGCCGATGGCGCTGATGACCATCGGAGCGGGCACGCTGCTGCTCGGCCCCGGCAGCATCGCCGTCACCGCCTCGTTCGTGCTGTGGAGCGCCGGCACGGTGCTCGGCCTCATCGTGGCGGTCGCCGTCCCGTACCGGATGATGACCCGACCCGGCACCGCGCCCGACGCGGCGTTCGGTGGCTGGCTCATGCCGGTCGTGCCACCGATGGTCTCCGCCGCCACCGGCGCGCTGCTCGTGCCGCACGTGCCCGACGGCCGCGACCTGCTGCTGGTTTGCTACGCCCTGGCCGGGATCAGCCTGATCGCCTCGCTCATCGTGATCACCCAGATCTGGACGCGCCTGGTCAACCACCAGGTCGGCGCGGCCCGCATGGTCCCGACACTGTGGATCGTGCTCGGTCCGCTGGGCCAGTCGGTCACCGCGTTCCACCTGCTGGGCCGCTCGGCCGAGGGGGTGCTGCCCGACCCGTACGCGTCGGGCGCCCAGATGCTGGCAGTGCTCTACGGCGTACCGGTGCTGGGTTTCACCCTGTTCTGGGCCGCGCTGGCCACCGCGATCACCGTGCGTACCGCGCGCAGCGGCCTGCCGTTCTCACTCACCTGGTGGAGCTTCACGTTCCCGGTCGGCACGGTGGTGACTGCGACCGGCGGCCTGGCCACCCGAACCGGGTCCCCCGTGCTGACCGCGCTGGCGGTGGCCCTGTTCGCCGTCCTGCTGACGGCTTGGACGATCGTCACGACCCGGACCTTGCGCGGCGTGCGACAGAAAACCCTGTGGCCCGCCGCAGCTCAGCCGGTGCCTGCGACGCGCTGATCAGGTTGGCGGGGTCAGTGCTTCGAGAGCGGCGACGCAGTCGACAGCGGTGACAGTCGGCCGGTAAGGAACGTCATCCGGCCACACCCGCCCACCCGACACCCAGGCGGTGCGCAGCCCGGCACCGAACCCGCCCCCGACGTCGTACGCGATGTTGTCGCCCACCATCCAGCCGCCCTCAGGCAGATCGGCCCCCACCGCCGCCGCCGCGATCTCGAAGATGCGCCGATCAGGCTTCCGCACCCCGGCCCCCTCCGAGATGACCCAGCCCCGCACCAGCCGATCCAACCCCGTACGGCGCAGCTTCGCCCCCTGCTGAGCCACCGTGCCGTTGGTGACCACCACCGGCACGAACCCCGCGGCCGTAGCTTCGCGCAGCGCCGCATCCACCCGAGGATCGGGCGCAAGCTGCTCGACCATGCCCGCCCGCAGCTCGACCAGCGTCTCCCCCGCATCCAGCCCGTACCGCTCGGCGATCACCCGGGCCAGTTCCTCCCGCCGCCGGTAGCCGTCCCGATCCTCCGTGACGAGCCACGCCACCTCACCCGCGCCGAACCGTCCCCGGGCCCACGCCGCATACGCCCCCGCCCGATCGATGAGCGTGTTGTCCAAATCCAGAAGCAACAGCATCGATCGATCCTCCCAGCAACCCGGAACCCCCTCGGCGAACCCCGCCCTGGGGAGATCGACTGCGAGGCGGCAGCCGAAGCGGGCACGGGACCAGGCTTGTAGGCGGCTGTGCGGTCGATAAGAGTGAACTGCGGATCGGTGAGCAGCAACGTTCGTCGATCTTGTCCGGGTCGGGCGTGATGAGGAGGACGGCGTGCTGACATTCACGAACGCGGCTGAGCAGGCGGCCTGGAGCATGGCCGAGGCGCTCAGCGAGAAGGCCTTCGCCGCGATGAAGAACGCCGAGGAGGCGCAGGAGATGTTCCGGTCCGGCCGGATGGCGATGCGCCGGCAGTTCAAGGCGCGCGGCCTGTCCGAGGTCGACGCGGCCATCCGCTGGAAGAGCACCGCCCAGGCCCAGTCCGCGCTGGCCGACCACGAGTTCTACATGTCGCTGGCGTCGATGTACAACGAGGCCGCGGCCGCCCAGTACACCAAGGCGCTGTATCTCAAGAACGGCAAAGGCTAAGCGGCGCGGTGACGCAGCGTCGCCACCGTCGAGCCGGCCAGGGCCAGCAGGCAGTCGGGCAGCTGGCCGTCGGCGATCGCGGCGCCGAACAGGGCCTCGGCGGTCGGGATGTCGCCGTTCGCGTAGGCGCTGATGAAGCGGGCCACCCACCGCTTGTCGTAGCGCGCGTCGTCGATGCCGGGGAAGTCGAGCGTCCACGCGCCGCCCGAGGGCACCTGGCCGACCATCGTCGCGGCCAGGCACCAGGCCACGTCGTAGGCGCCGACGATGCCCGAACGGTCGACGACCGAGTCGAACGTGCCGACCACCGCATCACTGTCGCCGCTCAGCGCACTCTGAAGCACGAGTGCCGCGTCGTCGATAGCGTGCTGTGGTACCTCGGTCACGAGAAAGAAGGTACGTGGAACGGTCAAGGTCTGCGCGGTGAGACCCCGGAAATCACGCTCCGCGGAGCAGGCAGGTGATACGCGCGGTGCAGACGCGTTCCCCGCTGTCGTCGGTGATGACGATTTCGTACGTCGCCATGGTGCGGCCCCGGTGCACCGGGGTGGCCACCCCGGTGACGACCCCGGACCGTGCCGACTTGTGATGCGTGGCGTTGATGTCGACGCCCACGGCGAACGGCCGGTCGACCGTCTGCCCGTGCATGACCGCCCCGACCGAGCCCAGCGTCTCGGCCAGCACGCACGAGGCGCCGCCGTGCAGAAGCCCGTACGGCTGGGTGTTGCCCTCGACCGGCATGGTGCCGACGACGCGTTCGGCCGACGCCTCGCTGAGCTGGATGCCCATTCGCGCACCGAGCGACCCGCCGGCGTCGGTGAAGAGCTCCTGCACACTGTCGGCCGCTATGTCCATTCGATGAACGTTACCGGCGGCACTCGGCTCGCGGCGCTGTGACTTGGGTCTTACTCTTCCCTGCGACCGTGTACGCCATATGCCGGGAGGCCCCATGACCGAGCCGCAGGAGACCGTCGAGACGCGTGGGAACGAGCGCGTCGACCTCATCGCCCAGGACGCCAACGGCGATGGCAAGCCCGACGTGTGGGTGTCCGACACCGACGGCGACGGCAAGCCCGACCTCTTCCAGTTCGACACCGACGGGGACGGCAAGGTCGACATCACGATGGTCGACCTCGACGAGGACGGGAACCCCGACATGATCGTCGACGGGGACGGCGGGATTCCGCCGAAGGTCTAGGCGCCACCGAGGGCGCTCAACGCGACCCACAACACGGCGATCGCCACGGCAGTCGCGGCGATCGTCCAGGCCCGGTGCCGCCACGACACCGGGCCCGCGGCGGCTTCGGGATGTCCGAGCCGCCGCAGCTCGGCCCGCTGTGCACGGACGGCTGCCTCTCCCGGCGCGACCGAGGGGGAGGCAGCCAGCCGGGCCTGGGCCCGCTGCAACCGTCGTACGGCCGACGCGGCCGCCCGCCCACCCTGTTCGGCGGCCAGCCGGCGGGCCGACGCCCGCCGCGCCCCCGAGCGGAGCGCCTCCAGCTCACCGCTCGTGATCAGTTCCGGGTCGTCCAGTTCGGCCAGGCGGCCCACGTAGTAGTCGGCCTCGCTGTCGTGCGCCCGCCGCACCAGCAGCAGGATCAGCACCAACGGCGGCAGACCCTTGACGAGCAGCACCCCGAGCAGCGCCAGAGCCCCGTTGCCGAGCCCGTCGACGACCAGCGGCGCGTTCCACAGCACATGTGAGGCCCACGCGCCCAGCACGGCCAGCACCGCCACGCCCACCCGGTGCGGGCGTCCACGTTCCCGGCCGACCACCAGGTAGCCGATCCCGGCCCCGGCCAGCGCGCCGAAGAGCGTGTGACTCCAGATGCCGCTGAGGAAGCCGCGCAGCAGGAACGTCGCGATCACCGGCTGCACCTGGTCGCCCTGTCCGGCCAGGGCCACCGCGCCGACGGCGAAGACGATGTCCTCGGCGATCTGGAAGCCGAGACCGACCATCGCCCCGTAGACGACGCCGTCGAGCACGCTGTTGACCTGCGAGCGGGCGATGAGCACGATCGCCACCACGCCGAGCGTCTTCGCGACCTCCTCGACCGTCGGCGCGGCCAGGGCGGCGCCCCAGCCCGCGGCCAGTTGCGGCGAGCCGAGCTTGGCCACGAGGTTCTGCAGGGCCACGCCGCCCGGGATCGACACCGTGGTGGCTACCAGCCCACCCCACGCGAAGGCCAGCACGAGCAGCTTCGTCGGCTCCGGCTCGAAGAAGTCGAGTTCCGAGACGAACAGCCAGAACGGCACGGCCAGAAGCGCGAAGAGCAGAACCGAGGTGGCTGTCGCTTTCGGGTACGAGGTGAAGAACTGCCCGGCGAGTTGGGCCATGCGCAGCCCGCCGGCCGCCACCACCGCGAGCACCACCCAGAAGGCAGGCACCCGCATCAGGGCCGACACCCGTGGGCTGCCCGCGGCCGGCCGCACCACCGAGTCGGTCACCGCGGCTCCTCGTTCTGGCGCAGGGTGCGCGTGCTCGCCTCGATCCGGGGCAGCGTCCGGCCCAGGTCCAGATCGTTCCCGCTGATCGTCACCTCGATGGTGTGCTCGTCGGCGACGAAGACCGAGTACCGGCCGCCGCGCCCGGGGGCGGTGTAGCCGCCCTGCAGCCCGGCCAGCCCACCGGCCGTGCTCACCGTGAGCTGCGCACTCGTGACCTGATAGCCGGTCGTGTCGACGATCCTCTTCCGCAACCGGTCGGCGGCCGCGGCGAGGTCACCCCGGAACGGGCGTACGGCGATCGCGTACCGCACCGGGCCGACACGGAACAGGACGGTGCCTTCGGAGTCGCCCGGTCTGGTGCCGGTCACGTCGAGCACCGCGCCGGGCGGCGGCACAACGGTCACCCCGGCGCCGATCGAGTACGGCTCGTCGTCGGGAACCGCGCGTTCGGCCGGCAGCGACCGGTCGGCCGCCGGCAGCCCGAAGGCAAGGCCGCCCAGGATGGCGACGACACCGACCGCACCGAGGAGATTCGTCAGCTCACGCCGGTTGATCCTCGCCATCACCCCACGCTAACGGCGGGTGTGCGCCGTTACGACGTACGGCCACTGTGGAGCCGGGTATTACGGATTTGTCGCTTCTAGCATGAGATAGCGCGGCGGCACGTCCGGTGTCAGCCAGATCCCGTTCGCGCTGAGGTGGAAGACGTGCCCGGCCGCCGCCATCGCGCCCGCCGCGACCCGCAGCACCACCACTTCGGCCGAGCGGCGGCGGCCGACGAGCAGTGCGGTCGGCACGCCGGACGAGAGGTGCACGTGGTCCCGGCTGCGCGACCGCAGGCCCGCACTCATGATCGATTCGAGGTTGGCCCGGGGCGTGCCGTGGAACAGCGCCGGCGGCGGATCGGCCGGCGGCAGGCCGAGGTCGACGGACACCCGGCGCGAGTGTCCCTGGCTGGCCCGGATCCAGTCGGCCCCGTCGCGGTGGGTCACCGCGAACCGGGACTTGTCGTTGTGCTCGACCACCGCATCCAACTCGTCCCGGGTGATACCCAGCGCGGCCAGCAGGTCGGCGACCGGCACCCAGCCGTTGGCGTCGAGGGTCAGGCCGGCCGACTCGGGCCGGTGCCGCAGCACCAGGGCGATCCGCCGGCTGGTCCGCACCTGCTCGCGGGTCAGCCCGGTCATTCCCGCAGCTCCATGACGGCAAGGTAGTACGGCCGGTCGGCTTCGTCGATCGCTGTGAGGCGCCACCGGGTGCCCGCGAGCACAGCGTCCAACTCGGCCACCGAGCAGTTCAGGTAGTCGAACCAGGCCGTGGCCAGCCGCCGGTACCGCAGTCGCAGCCGCAACTGCCCACCGAGGCGGCCCCTCTCGCGGTTCCGCTGGTGATAGCCGACGTGCACGGGATCGGTGGTGCCGTACGGGTCGGTGCCCTGCGCGATGATCCGGGCGCCCGGGTTGGCCAGCCGGGCCAGCGCGGCCAGGAAGACGAGCGCCCGCTCGGCGTTCTCGAGCAGACCGAGGTTGTTGCCGAGCAGCAGGAACGTGTCGTAACGGGCGCTCGCCGAGGCGTACGCGTCGACGGTGTTCAGCACCGTGTCGCGCAGACCCCGCTCGCGGGCGACGGCGATCGCCCCGGCCGAGGTGTCGAGCCCGGTCACCGCCATGCCCCGGCGCTGCAACTCGACGGCAATGCGGCCGGCCCCGACGCCGATGTCCAGCACGTGCCCCCGGCAGAGGCGCAGCGCGCGATGGTCCTGCTCCTCCCATTCGCCGGGCTCGTCCAGGTAGTGATCGGCCGGAGCGCCGTTGATCAGGCCGTCGTCGCGCTCGATCACCTCGATCACCGGCCGGGGCACCCGCCCGCCGGCCAGCGGCCTCGGCCCGACGCCGGTGCGCACCGCGAAGGCGTCGCGGATCATCTCGCCGAACACGTCGCCGATCGGTGGCTCTTCCATGGTCACTACCCTTGGGGCATGGCCACCCTGGAGCAACTCGGTTCCGAGAAGTACGTCCTTCTGACGACCTACCGCAAGGACGGCTCACCCGTGGCGACGCCCGTCTGGGTGCTGCCCGACGGCGCCGGCGTGGCCATCTGGACGGAGACCCGGTCGTACAAGGTGAAGCGCGTCCGCAACGACCCTCGCGTCACCGTGGCGGCCTGCGACATCCGCGGCAAGGTGCGGGGTGAGGCGGTCGAGGGCACGGCCCGCATCGTCAGCGACGCCGAGTGCGACCACTTCGCCAAGGTGCTGGGCCGCAAGTACTGGGTGACCGGCATCCTGGGCTCACTGCGCTACCGGATGCTGGGCCACCGCGACCGCATCACAGTCATCGCGGTGCAGCCTGCCTAGCGAGACGAACCGCCTCGTCTCGCCCCAAGCCGGCACGTCGTGCGAGACGAACCGTCTCGCGCAGAGCTGGCGTTTCGTGCGAGACGGACCGTCTCGTCTCGGGCGCGGAGTCGGCCCGGACACGAAGAAGGGGCGATCGTCTTCCCCGACGCTCGCCCCTTGCAACGATCTCTCGCCTCGACTGAGGTTCGTTCAGTCGCCCTGACGCTGCGTGGGAATCTGTCCTTGCAGCAGAGCGCGAACCTCCGACTCCCGGTAACGACGGTGGCCGCCCAGAGTGCGGATCGCACTCAGCTTGCCGGCCTTCGCCCACCGGGTGACGGTCTTCGGGTCGACACGGAACATCGACGCCACCTCGGCCGGAGTTAGTAGCGGCTCAGGATCATGCGTACGCGATGCCATCGGTCACTCCTCCACAGGTACCTATAGACAACGGCCGGGGTCCCGCCGGCCGGTGCGTCTCTCATGGTCCGGCTAGTCCCCGATGTCCGACATGGGCCGAACGGACGAAGGTCCCCAGATAGACGGATGAAGCATGCCCGATTTTTACGTGTTTTCTATGCCAGATAGTGCCGCGTTTAGTCCGATTATCACGCTTCGCGGAACGGCGATTACGAAGAGTGTTCACCTCGGGAGCGTTCCCACGGAGGGCAAATCACCGCATTTTCCCAGGTCAGTTGCAGCGCTCCAGAAGTTGGACGGCGCGCCAGCGCTCGACCAGCTTCTCGTACGCGGCGGAGGCGTCGTCAGCGTCGCCCCGCGACAGAGCCGACAGACCCGCCGCCACCACTCCGGGTGAATCGTCACCAGCGAGAACGTCATCCGGGAGAAGGTTGACGAGGCCGCCGTAGTCAAGCTCGACGATCGAGCGCGGGTGGAACTCCTCGAGCCAGCGCGTGCCCTCCTCGACCGCCTCGGTGATCGGGGCATCGCCCACCGACTTGCGCAGCACGGCGACCGCGCGGTGCGCACGCCGCCGGGCCTTTGAGATCTCGGTGCGGTAACGCAGGGTGCGCGGCTGGGCGGCGAGGTCGATGACCCGCTCCTCCAGATCGACGAAGACGAACCAGCGCAGCGGCACACCCCAGGTGGCGATCTGCTCGTGGACCCGCGGCACACCGTGCTCGAGCACCTTGGCCCCGCTGCGCCAGTCCTCGACCACGGCCTTGGCCTGGCCGGCCAGCACGGGCGGAACGAACGCGTCGGCCAGCACGCTGGGCACGCCGTCGCGCGCGTTCAGCGCGGCCTCGGCGACCCGCAGGCGCAGGTTCCACGGGCAGACCAGCAGCGAGTCGCCCCACTGCAACACGTACGCCTCGTCGGGCAGGTCGGGCAGCCTGGTCCAGCCGGCGCCGAGCGCCTCGAGCACGGCCGAACGCTGCCGGACCGGGCCGTCGACCGGGCCCAGGGCACGACCCTCGCGCGCGTACTTGCGCCAGAAAACCTGACGGTCGCGGTCGAAGGCGGTCAGTGGCTCGTAAACCCTCAGGTACGACGCGAACAGTGACGGCACGGCGCGATCCTTTCACGAAATCGGCTGGGTGGAACTTCCCGCGCGGACGTAAATCCGGTAGAGGTGCACCCGACTAGGCTCGGGATGTCCGGCCCACCCCAGCCGGTACGACCTGCCCCACAAGGGCCCAGACACCAGATCAGGAGAACAGCCATGGGCGTGTTCGACACCGACGGCACCGACGCCACCGGTCACGAACAGGTCGTCTTCTGCCAGGACAGGCAGACCGGCCTCAAGGCGATCATCGGGATCTACTCCACGGCCCTCGGGCCGGCTCTCGGCGGCACCCGCTTCTATCCGTACGAGAGTGAGGACGCCGCCCTCGCCGACGTGTTGAAGCTCTCCCGCGGAATGGCCTACAAGAACGCCCTGGCCGGTCTCGACCTCGGCGGCGGCAAGGCAGTCATCTGGGGCGACCCGGCCCGGGCCAAGTCCGAGGGCCTGCTGCGCGCGTACGGCCGCTTCGTCGAGTCGCTGCACGGCCGCTACTACACCGCCTGCGACGTCGGCACCTACGTCCCCGACATGGATGTCATCGCCCGCGAGACCCGGTACGTCACCGGCCGCAGCCTCGAGCACGGCGGCGCCGGCGACTCCTCGATCCTGACCGCCTGGGGCGTCTTCCAGGGCATGCGCGCGGCCGCCGAGCACACCTGGGGCCGCCCTACCCTGGCCGGGCGCACGGTCGGCATCGCCGGCCTCGGCAAGGTCGGCAAATATCTGGCCGGCCACCTGATCGAGGACGGCGCCGCGGTCATCGCGACCGATGTCAACGAGGCCGCCCTGAGCTGGGCCCGCACCACCTACCCACAGATCGAGCTCGTGGCCGACACCCGGGCGCTGATCACCTCCGAGCTCGACGTGTACGCCCCTTGCGCCTTGGGCGGCGCGCTCGACGACGACACCGTCCCGCTGCTACGGGCCAAGGTCGTCACCGGCGGCGCCAACAACCAGCTGGCCCACCCGGGCATCGAGAAGACGCTGGCCGAGCGGGGCATCCTCTACACGCCCGACTATCTGGTCAACGCGGGTGGCGTGATCCAGGTGGCCGACGAGATCGAGGGCTTCAACTTCGAGCGGGCCAAGCTGCGCGCCACCGGCATCTTCGAGACCACCCGCCGGATCCTCGAGATGGCGCGGACCGAGGGGGTGGCCCCGGCCGTCGCCGCCGACCGGCTGGCCGAACAGCGCATGGCCGAGGTCGGCCGCCTGCGCTCGATCTATCTCAGCTGAGACCTGGCCCGAACGGCCACCTCCATCCGCCGAAAAGGTGGGGGCGAGGTAGGAAAAGAGAGCGGTTTAGTGCCTGCCGCGCGTTCCGGGACGGAAAACCGCGACGCGCGGCAGTGTCACACGCAACCCGAGGTGCCGAAGACGGCATCGTCCATGTACCGTAAGACCCACGAGAGATGCCTAACGTCATCGGGGCCCGCCTTCGGGCTGCCCCGAATTCTGTGCGAGGGGGTCGAGCCATGGGGCGCGGCCGTGCTAAGGCCAAGCAGACGAAGGTGGCCCGGGAGTTGAAGTACCACTCCCCGAACACCGACCTCACCGCCTTGCAGCGCGAACTGGCGGGTGCCGGTCCATCCGACCGTCACTTCGACGACGACAACGATGAGTTCGTCGACGATGACGAGGATGACGCTGACGACGACCGGGATTCCTGGTCGCCGACAAGGCGCTGACCCGAATCGCACAGAGCACGCGGCAGACCGCGTGCTCACGTGCGTCGTGGTCAGTTGCTAATGGCGAAACAGCCTACGGTTCAAACACCGAAGCCCACGCGGGCCAACCCCCGCGTGGGCTCCGAACCAGCTAAACAACCGGCGCGCCGGCGACCACCTCGCAGTTCAGGGTGACCCGGTCCCCACCAACCTCACCTGCGTCGACCCAAGAATCGTGAGCTGCCCGCGCTTTGCCTCGCATGTGAGCAGGCAGTCGATTTTTCGTCGCCGCGGGGTTTGCGGTGCCGGAAAATCGGCTGTCTGCTCACATGCCTCCCAGAGGCAAGCGCCCGCGGAGCGAAGCGGAGCCATGTCAACGCGGCCTGTTGTTCCAGTTGTAGAACGTGGGAATGTTCTCGAAGTGGTTCCAGGCGCACACCGCCGAACCTTCCTCCGCCGTGCTCTCCGCGCGTGCCTGCCGTGCCTGTTCCGCCTCCGCGAGGAGCGTGGCCAGTCCGGCCTGGGTGTCACGCACCCGTGCGCTCACCGGATCGATCCCCGGCTCATCGGACAGCCGAGGACTCGTGGTCTCGGGCATGGTCCAGCACTCCCTCCAGTAGGCGAATCTTGCTGTTCCGGCAGTGGTCGGTCTCGGTGGTGTCGAACCGCCCCTGCTCGAAGTAGCGGTTGGCCGCATGGGCGCCGCCGCAGAAACCGAAGTACGGACACGTCGCGCGGCACGCTTCGACGCCACCCAGGAACTCGGCGATCCAGGGTGCCGACGCGGCGCCGGCCAGAATCTCGGCCAGCGGCGTCGCCAGCACGTTACCGCTCGTGAAGTCGCCGTAGCGGGGGTCGGAGAAACCCGCCAGCTCGGGCGAGAGCAGCACCACCGAGCCGTCGTGGGCCACGGTGGGGATCGGGTCGAGCCGGCGGGGCAGCAGGTCGTCGGCCGTGCCGTCGAGCACCGCGGCCACGTAACGCAGCGACCACTCGACCTCCCGCAGGTGGATTCGTGGGTCGGCGCGCCAGGCTGTGACGAGTTCGGCCCAGAACGCCGTGACGTCGGCCGCGGCGTGGCCGTTGGCGCGCGTGTTCACGCCCTCCTGCTCCTCGACGTTGATGCCGAGCACGTCGCAGCCCAGCCCGAGGAAGTAGTCGTAGAGCTCGGTGGCGGCGCCGGGCCGCGGATCACCGACGACGCACAGCGCCGAGAACGGGATGCCGCGGCGGCGCAGCGTCTCGATCCCGCGCAGGATGCGGTCGTACGCCGGCTTGCCGCCCCGGGTGACCCGCTCACCGTTGCGCTCCGGTGGCCCGTCGACGCTGACACTCACCCGTACGTCATGGGCCTGGAAGAAGTCGCACCAGGCGTCGTCGATGAGCGTGGCGTTGGTCTGCACGTGGTGTTCCACGCCGGGGGCGAACGGCTCGAGCAGGGCGGCCAGATGCTCCCGCCCGGCGGCCAGCGGTTCGCCGCCGTGCCAGACGACCGAGAAGCGGCCGTCGCGGGACCAGCCGTCGATCGAGGCGGCGACGGCCCGGGCGACCTCGACCGTCATGCGATTGTCGGCCGCCCGGAACGGGAGGTAGCAGTAGGCGCAATCGAGGTTGCAGAGCGTGGTGGGCTGCATGACGACATAGGTCGGCACGGAAGCAATGCCACGCATCCCGCTCCAGGCTTGTGCCACTGCCGCACCCCCGTCCTGCCCACGCGTGAAGAACTCACGTCAGAGGCTAGGCCCCCGGGTCCAGCCAGTAAACGAAAAAGATCCGCATGTGCCGGATATCGACACACGCGGATCTGCGCATCGCCGGGCCTCAGCCGCGGGTGTACTGCCCCATCATCTGCACCTCGCCGGTGCCCTCGATGACCTCGCCGACCTGCCAGGCCTCGACGCCGCGGCCGGTCAGATAGGCCATGGCGCGGTCGGCGTCGTCGGACGAGACGATCGCGAACATGCCGACGCCCATGTTGAATGTGGCCTCCATCTCGTTGTCCTCGATCCGGCCCTTGGCCTGGATGAGGTCGAAGATGGGCTGCGGGCGCCAGGTCGAGCGGTCGACCACCGCGTCGGCGTTGCCGGGCAGGACACGATTGAGGTTGCCGGGGATGCCGCCGCCGGTCACGTGCGAGAACGCGCGGACGTCGGTCTCCTCGATCAGGCCCAGGCAGTCCTTGGCGTAGATCTTGGTGGGGGTCAGCAGTTCCTCGCCCAGGGTGCGCTGCGAGCCGAAGTCGTCGACCACCGAGTCGAGCCGCATCCGGCCGGCGCCGAGGAGCACGTGGCGAACCAGCGAGTAGCCGTTGGAGTGCAGACCCGACGAGCGCATCGCGATCACCGCGTCGCCCACCTCGACCCGCTCGCGGCCGAGGATCTCGCTCTCTTCGACCACGCCGACACCGGTCGCCGAGACGTCGTACTCGTCGGGGCGCAGGACGCCCGGGTGCTCGGCCGTCTCGCCACCGAGCAGCGCGCAGCCGGCGTAGCGACAGCCGTCGGCGATACCGGCGCCGATCTCGGCCACCTTGTCCGGCACGACCTCGCCGCAGGCGATGTAGTCGAGCAGGAACAGCGGCTCGGCGCCGCAGGCGACCAGGTCGTCGACGACCATGGCGACCAGGTCGATGCCGATCGTGTCGTGGATGTCGAGCTGCTGGGCGATCACCAGCTTGGTGCCGACGCCGTCGGTCGACGAGGCCAGGATCGGGCTCTTGTACTTCGCCGTGTTGAGCTTGAACAGGCCGGAGAAGCCGCCCAGGTCGCCCATGACCTCGGGCCGGGTGGTCTTCTTGACCTTCGACTTGAGGAGCTCGACGGCCCGGTCGCCGGCCTCGATCGAGACGCCCGCGTCGGCGTACGTGGCCGTGCGCTTACGCACCCCGCGGCCGCCCCCGGCAGTCCACGGCCGGCGGTCGGCGCCCTCAGCGCCGTTGGACCCGGCACTGTTGCGCTCGGACACGTGCGTCACGGTTCTCCCCTTAGCGGTCTTTCGTTCGTCAAAGTCACGCGCCGCCGCCCTGGCCGGCCAGCTCACGCACGTCGTACTCGGTCTCGAGCTCGGCGACGGCCGCGGTGGCGGCCTCGTCGGTGGCCGACGGCATCGAGGCCCGCTTGCCGACGCCCTCGAGCAGGTGCTTGCCGATCAGGTTGCCCGCGGGCAGCTCGATCGGATAGTGCCCGTCGAAGCAGGCCATGCACAGTCGCGTCTTCGGCTGCTCGGTCGCCTGCACCAGCCCGTCCAGGGAAACATAACCCAGGGAGTCGGCGCCGATCGAGCGGCGGATGCCCTCGTTGTCGAGCCCGTTCGCCAGCAGCTCGGCCCGGGTGGCGAAGTCGATGCCGTAGAAGCACGGCCACTTCACCGGCGGCGACGAGATGCGCACGTGCACCTCGAGCGCCCCGGCCTCGCGCAACATGCGCACCAGGGCCCGCTGGGTGTTGCCGCGGACGATCGAGTCGTCGACCACGACCAGGCGCTTGCCCCGCACGACCTCGCGCAAGGGGTTGAGCTTGAGCCGGATGCCGAGCTGACGAATCGTCTGCGACGGCTGGATGAAGGTGCGGCCGACATAGGCGTTCTTGGTGAGGCCGGCACTGAAGGTGATGCCGGACGCCTCGGCGTAGCCGATCGCGGCCGGGGTGCCCGACTCGGGCACCGGAATGACCAGGTCGGCCTCGACCGGGTGCTCCTTGGCCAGCACGCGGCCGATCTCGACGCGGGCCGAATACATGTTGCGGCCGGCGATCGTCGTGTCGGGACGCGCGAGATAGACGTACTCGAAGAGGCAGCCCTTGGGCTCGGGCGCGGCGAACCGGGTGGACCGCAGGCCGTGCTCGTCGACCGCGATCATCTCGCCCGGCTCGACCTCACGGACGAAGCTCGCGCCGACGATGTCGAGGGCGGCCGTCTCGCTGGCGACCACCCAGCCCCGCTCCATGCGTCCGAGCACCAGGGGGCGAACGCCCTGTGCGTCGCGCGCGGCATAGAGGGTGGTCTCGTCCATGAAGACGAAGCTGAAGGCCCCCCGCAGCCCCGGCAGCACCTCGAGCGCCGCACCCTCGACCGAGAGGTCGGGACGGCTGGCCAGCAGCGTGGTGACCAGGGCGGTGTCGGAGGTGGCGCTGTCGGCCTCGAGGCCCCGCTCGGCGACCTCACGGGCCAGCTCGGCCGTGTTGACCAGGTTGCCGTTGTGGGCCAGTGCGATCGTCGTGCCGGCCGTGGTGGCCCGGATCGTCGGCTGGGCGTTCTCCCAGTTCGAGCCGCCGGTGGTGGAGTAGCGCGTGTGCCCGATCGCGAGGTGGCCGCGCAGGCTGGCCAGCGTGGGCTCGTCGAAGACCTGCGACACCAGGCCGAGGTCCTTGTAGACCACCACGCCCGAGCCGTCACTCACCGCGATGCCCGCCGCCTCCTGGCCGCGGTGCTGCAGAGCGAAGAGCCCGAAGTAGGTGAGTTTCGCGACCTCTTCCTCGGGAGCCCAGACGCCGAAGACGCCACAGGCATCCTGGGGGCCACGCTCCTGGGGGTCGAGATCGTCGGTCAACCGGCCGTCGCCTCGGGGCACCTGTAGCTCCCTCATGCTCATGTGCTCGTAACTGCCGTCCGACCGCCCAGTGTACGCGAGCCGGTGGGCGCCGACCTCGCTGCTAAACGGCCTCGCTGCTAAACGGCCTCGCGACCGGTTAACGGAAGGTATTCGGTCAGATCCGTGCGGATACCGCTGGCCCGCAGGCGTCCGTCACGCACCGCATCGGCCCAGGTCATACGCTGCGTTGCGACGAGCAGCCAGGTGATGGGATCCGCTTCGACCACATTGGGCGGTGTGCCGCGGGTGTGTCTGGGACCAGGAACACACTGAATAGCACCGAAAGGCGGAATCCGGACCTCCACCGATCGGCCAGGGGCCTTCCGGGACAGCTCCGCCAGGAGCGCTCGCACAGCGTCACGCTGCACAGATCTCTCGGGTTCGACGCCTCGGTCCAGCGCGTCCAACGCTTCTTTCACGGACTCGGATTTATTGTGCGCAGGGGACACGTCGGGACGATACGACTCGCTTCAGCGAGATTGGTACGCGGCCCTGGGTCGCGCGATGGACGTGTGACAAGGCATAGTGGCCGACGGTGTTTTAGTCGCGGGATGTAACCGGCCACCCTTGAACGGCCGGGAGGACCGTGCGACCGGAAGGCGGTGGATGGTGACAACGCACCTACGAGCCCGGGCGACCCAGGCCGGTGCGTTACTGGCGGTGGTGCTCGGCGGTATCTTCGTCGCCCCCGCGGTGGCGTTGGCCGACCCGCCGAACGTACAGATCACCGACCTGCAGACCGAGGTGCTCTCGGGCGGCCGGCTGACCATGCAGTTCCAGGTCGCCGAAGGCAACGGCAGTGAGATCCCGGTCCCCGCGAACGTCACCGTCAACGGCGGCGGCATGGACTGCCGGGGCGGCGACTGCAGCCGGCGCACCACGGTCGACGGCAACGGGCGCCAGTTCTCCGTGCAACTCACCGCACCCAACGTCAACGCCGGTGAGACGCGTCAGGTTACGGTCGAGATCACGGCGAACGTCCAGGGCGAGCAGCCGGGCCGGGCCAGCCAGCAGATCACGATCAAGGGCCCGGACCGTCCGCAGTCCGTGCGCCAGGTTTCGGGCCGCGTCAAGGACCAGGACGGCAAGTCGATCGCGGGCGCCACCGTCGGTATGCAGGACAGCGCCGGCAGCGTCTTCCAGGGCACCTCCGACGGCTCGGGTCAGTATTCCTTCCGGTCCACCGACAGCAAGCCGATCTCGCCCGGCCGCATCTCCATCGGCGCCGGCAAGAACGGCTTCGAAGAGGTCACGGTCCAGCGTGAGGCCCAGGCCAACCAGAACCTGACCATCTCGCTGACGCTGAAGTCGACCGCCCCCGCGACGCCCTCCCCGACCCCGACTCCGAGCCCGTCGGCTACCAGCGCCGCCCCCACCGAAGAGGTGAGCGAGCAGGCGACGCCCGAGGAGGAGACGGCGACCGAGCAGGCGACCGACCAGGCCGCGTCCACCGAGGACGACGGCGGGTCCATGCTCTACATCATCATCGGGGTCCTGCTCGTCGCGGCCGGCATCGGCGCGATCGTGCTGGTCGTGCTGCGCCGCCGGAACAGCGCCGACAACGACGGTGACGACGACCCGACCGGCCTGTCCGGCTCGGGCGGCGTGGTGCCGCCGAGCCGCGGCGGCTTCACGGACGCGACTCGGGTCGGCGCGCCGGTCGGTGGCGGGCGCAACGACGCCACCATGATCGCCCCGGCGCCGCGTTCGGCGGCCATGGCGGACGCCCCGACCATGATCCATCGCCCCGTGCCCGCGGTCGAGGACGAGTTCCCCGACCCCTACGGCGTCCCGCTGCCGCAGCACGGCGGCTACGCCGGTGCGGCTGCCGGCGGGTGGGACCAGGGCGGCAACCAGGGTGGCAACCAGTACGGCGCAGGCACTCAGCAGTACGGCGGGGGAACCCAGCCGTACGACGGCGGCGCTCAGCAGCCGTACGGCGAGGCGACCTCGTACGGCCGCCCGCCGGAGGACAACGGCTACGCCGCCGGCGCTCAGCAGGGTGGCGGCTACGGAGCGTACGGGGAAGCTACCGGCATGTACCGGCCCGAGGCCGATGACGACGGCGGCTACGGCAATCAGCCTTACGGCGGCACCAACCAGTACAGCGCCGGCCAGTACGGCGCGGAGCCGGTTGGTGGCTACCCTGCCGGCGGTTACGGACAGGAACCGGCCGACCAGGGCGGTTACGGATCGTGGGGGGCCGCGGGCGACGGCCTCGACAACAACGGTTACGGCCCTCAGGGCGGCGGCCAGCCGTACGGCGGCGGTCAGACCGGCCCGTACGGCAGCACCCAGCCGTACGGCGGCGACCCTGCCAGTGACCCGGCCGGCGGCGGACCTGCCGGTCAGCCGTACGGCGGCGGTTACGACCAGGGCTACCAGGCCGGCCAGCCGGGCAGCTACGACCAGGGCTACCAGCCGGGCAGCGGCTACGACGACCAGTACGGCAACCAGCCGGGCGGGCACGACCAGCGCGGCGGCCGTCCGGACGCGCCGGCCCCGCGGCGCGGCAACCACGACTACTGAGTCTCGGCAACAAGAAAGCCGGCCAGCGGATTCGCTGGCCGGCTTTCTTTGTGCCTGACTGCCGGGGTCAGGAAGCGTCGTCGTTGGGCGACGGCTCCTTGACCTCGGCCACGGCGGCGGCCGGAATGCCGTCCGCCTCGATCGGGGCCGCCGACTCCATGGCCGCGCCGGCCGCCGCGGTGACCAGCACGTCGTCACCCCGGTCGGGGCTCGCGGGCGCGGTCGGGTCGGCCGCGTGCTCCGGGTCGCCGTGCCGGTTGGCCAGCTCGGCGGCGCCGCCGAACAGTCGCGGCAACGTGCCCTCGTGGGCCTCGCGAGCCTCGTCGAGCGGCAGGCTGAACTGGTCGCGCACCTCGAGCACGGGCTCGGCCGAGGTGATGCCGATCGGGGTGCACGGGATGCCGAACTCGGCAGCCAGGCCCGCGAACGCCTTGTCGTGCCCGCGCGGCACGGCGACCAGCACACGACCGGCCGACTCGCTGAAGAGCTGCACGAAGGAGTCGGCCGCCAACGTGACCTGAGCGCCCACGTTGTAGCGCAGGCAGCTCTCGACCAGAGCCTGGGAAAGACCGCCGTCCGACAGGTCGTGGGCCGCGCTGACCAGTCCGGTCCGCGAGGCCCGGGCCATCAGCTGGGCCAGCCTGCGTTCGTGCTCGAGGTCGACCTTGGGCGGCCGGCCGCCGAGGTGGCCGTGGGTGACCCACGCCCACTCCGACCCGGAGAGCTCGGTCGTCGTCTCGCCGAGCAGGAAGAGCAGGTCACCGTCGCCGGTCGGGGTCTTGAAGCCCATCGGGATGCGCCGGGCGACATCGTCGAACAGGCCCAGCACGCCGACCACCGGGGTGGGGTGGATCGCGGCGGCGCCGGTCTGGTTGTAGAAGCTGACGTTGCCGCCGGTCACCGGGGTGCCCAGTTGCTGGCAGCCGTCGGCCAGACCGCGTACGGCCTCGGCGAACTGCCACATCACGGCCGGGTCCTCCGGCGAGCCGAAGTTCAGGCAGTCGGTGACGGCGATCGGCTCGGCGCCGGTGACGCCGACGTTGCGGTACGCCTCGGCCAGCGCGAGCCGGGCGCCCTCGTACGGGTCGAGGCGGGCGAAGCGGCCGTTGCCGTCGACCGACAGCGCGACACCGAGGCCGGTCCGCTCGTCGATGCGCAGCACGCCCGAGTCTTCCGGCTGAGCCAGCACGGTGTTGCCGAGCACGTAGCGGTCGTACTGCTCGGTGACCCAGGTCTTGTCGCACAGGTTCGGTGAGGCGATCATGCGCAGCACCGTCTCGCGCAGCTCGTCGCCGGTCGCGGGCCGGGGCAACGTCTCCGCCTTGTCGGCCTGAAGCAGTATGAGGTCGGCCGGCTCACGGATCGGGCGGGCGTAGACCGGGCCGTCGTCGGCGAGCGAGCCCGGCGGCACGTCCACCACGACGTGGTCGTTCCAGCTGATCACCAGGCGGCCCGGCGAACCGTCCTCGCCGGCCGGGGTGACCTCGCCGATCGCGGTGGCCCAGACGCCCCACTTCTCGGCCACGCCGAGCACGGCCGCGAGGTTCTCCGGCGTGACGATCAAGAGCATGCGCTCCTGCGACTCGCTGGCCAGGATCTCGGTCGGCGACATGGACGCCTCACGCAGCGGCACCCGCTCGAGCCACACCCGCATGCCGGTGCCGGCAGCGGCTGCGGTCTCGGTGAGCGCGCAGGTGAGGCCGGCGCCGCCGAGGTCCTGGATGCCCGCCACGAGGCCGGCGTCGTAGAGCTCGAGGCAGCTCTCGATCAGCAGCTTCTCCATGAACGGGTCGCCGACCTGCACCGACGGGCGGCGCTGTTCGGCGCCCTCGTCGAAGGTGGCCGACGCCAGCACGGAGACGCCGCCGATGCCGTCGCGACCGGTGCGGGCACCGAGCAGCACGACGATGTTGCCGACGCCCGCAGCCTCTTTGTGCTGCAGGCGCTCGACCGGCAGCACACCGATGCTGAGCGCGTTGACCAGCGGATTGCCCTGATAGGTGGGGTCGAAGACGATCTCGCCGCCGATGTTGGGCAGGCCCAGGCAGTTGCCGTAACCGCCGATGCCGGCGACCACGCCGGGCAGCACCCGAGCGGTGTCGGGGTGGTCGGCCGCGCCGAAGCGCAGCGGGTCCATCACCGCGATCGGGCGGGCGCCCATGGCGAGGATGTCCCGCACGATGCCGCCCACGCCGGTGGCCGCGCCCTGATAGGGCTCGACGAAGCTGGGGTGGTTGTGCGACTCGACCTTGAAGGTGACGGCGATGTCGTCGGAGATCTGGACGACGCCCGCGTTCTCGCCGATGCCGGCCAGCATGCGGGTGCCGCGCGGCGCCTTGTCACCGAACTGGCGCAGGTGCACCTTGCTCGACTTGTAGGAGCAGTGCTCGCTCCACATGATCGAGTACATGGCGAGTTCGGAGGCGGTGGGCCGGCGGCCGAGGATCTGCCGGATCCGGTCGTACTCGTCGTCCTTGAGGCCCAGCTCGGTGTGCGGCTGCAGCTCCTCGGGCGTGGTGTTGGCTCGCTGAACGGTGTCCGGCCCGCCGTCGAACTCGTTGACCAGCACGTCGGTCGCCGCAAAGCCCGTCTGCTTCGGCGGGGCGGACGTGTCCGGCTGCGTCGTCATTACTGGTGTCCCCCTGCGTTCACTCCCGCTGACCCGGCCAGGGCCCGCAGGACAGAAGTGAAGAAACCGAGGCCGTCGAGGGACGGACCGGTCAGCGCCTCCACCGCGTGTTCCGGATGCGGCATGATGCCGACGACGTTGCCGGCCTCGTTGGTGATCGCGGCGATGTCGCGCTGCGAACCGTTCGGGTTTCCGCGGATGTAGCGCGCGACCACGCGGCCCTCGGCCTCGAGCTGGTCGAGCGTACGCTCGTCGGCGACGTAGCAGCCCTCGCCGTTCTTCACCGGGATCAGGATCTCTTGTCCCGCGGTGAAGGAGTTGGTCCAGGCGGTGTTCGTCGATTCGACGCGCAGGAACTGGTCGCGGTTGCGGAAGTGCAGGTGCTGGTTGCGGGTCAGCGCGCCGGGAAGCAGGTGCGCCTCGCAGAGGATCTGGAAGCCGTTGCAGATGCCGAGCACCGGCAGCCCGCCCCGCGCCGCGTCGATGATCGAATCCATCGCGGGGGCGAACCGGGCGATGGCGCCGCACCGCAGGGCATCGCCGTAGGAGAAGCCGCCGGGCAGGACCACGGCGTCGACGCCGTGCAGATCGGAATCGCCGTGCCAGAGGCGGACGACGTCGGCGCCGGCGATACGCGCGGCGCGGGCCGCGTCCCCGTCGTCGAGCGAACCCGGGAAGGTGACCACACCGATGCGCATGGTCAGGCGACCTCCGCCGTGGCGTCCTCGTGGACGTGGATGGTGAAGTCTTCGATCACCGGGTTGGCGAGCAGCTTGTCGGCGATCTCGCGAGCCCGATCCAGGTCGGGCGCACCGGCGAACTCGATCTCGATCCGCCGGCCGATGCGGACGGACGAGACATCGGTGACGCCGAGCCTGGGCAGCGCATTCGCGACCGCCTGGCCCTGCGGATCGAGGATCTCCGGCTTGAGCATGACGTCGACCACGACGCGAGCCACGGGCACTCCTGACTGATAGGTGTAAGCACGTTGAGCCTACCTTGCGAACCACGTCACGGAATTCTCGGCCGGTGTCGCGCACGCGACGCCGGGGCCGCTGAGCAGCCAACTCCCGGGTGATCTCTGCCACCGCTCGATCAAAACTTCAAGCACCGGCGGGTCATCACACGGTGATAGGGGCCAACTGGATTGTTGGCGGCCGGAACGGCCGGCCCTACGGTCGGCTCATCGATCTCCATCAGACCGGGCGGCGGTCGCCCCACTGCCGGCCGGCTCAGGATTCCGCCGGGGCGCGGCGTGACTCTTGTCTCCGCCGTGCCCCAGCGGCACAGCTCTTACAGAATCGGCGCCGGCGCGTACTTCGCGGCGTCCGGGTGCGCCGCGACGATCGTGGCGACCCGGTCGGCCACGGCCCGCACCTGCGAGGGGGCGGCGCCCACGAAAGCGGCGCGGTCGGCGACCAGCGTGTCGATCTCGGCCCGGGTCAGGGCGAGACGGCCGTCGGCGGCGAGCCGGTCGAACAGGTCGTTGACCGTGGCGCCCTTCTCGCGCATGGCCAGCGCGACCGCGACGGCGTGCTCCTTGATCACCTCGTGGGCGACCTCACGGCCGACGCCCTTGCGCACGGCCGCGACCAGAATCTTGGTCGTCGCCAGGAACGGCAGGAACCGGTCGAGCTCGCGGGCGATCACCGCGGGGTAGGCGCCGAACTCGTCGAGCACCGTGAGAAACGTCTGGAACAGGCCGTCGGTGGCGAAGAACGCGTCCGGCAGGGCGACCCGGCGGACCACCGAACAGGAGACGTCGCCCTCGTTCCACTGGTCGCCGGCCAGTTCGCCGACCATCGACAGGTAGCCGCGGACGATCACGGCGAGCCCGTTGACCCGCTCGGACGAGCGCGTGTTCATCTTGTGCGGCATCGCCGACGAGCCGACCTGGCCTTGCTTGAAGCCCTCGGTCACCAGTTCCTGGCCGACCATCAGGCGGATCGTGGTGGCCAGCGAGGACGGGCCGGCGACGATCTGGGCCAGCGCGGAGACCACGTCGAAGTCGAGTGAGCGCGGGTAGACCTGGCCGACGCTGCTGAGCACGCGCTCGAAACCCAGGTGGCCGGCGACGCGCTGCTCGAGGGAGCCGAGCGCGTCGAAGTCGCCGTCGAGCAGGTCGAGCTGGTCGGCGGCGGTGCCGACCGGGCCCTTGATGCCCCGCAGCGGGTACCGGCCGATCAGGTCGTCGAGACGCTCGTACGCGATGAGAAGCTCTTCGGCCGCCGAGGCGAACCGCTTGCCGAGCGTGGTCGCCTGCGCGGCGACGTTGTGCGAGCGGCCGGTCATCACCAGGTCGGAGTATTCGACGGCGCGTTCGGTGAGCCGGGCCAGCGCGGCGATCACGCGGGACCGGATCAGCTCGAGCGACGCCTTGATCTGGAGCTGCTCCACGTTCTCGGTCAGGTCGCGCGACGTCATTCCCTTGTGGATCTGCTCGAAGCCGGCGAGCGCGCTGAACTCTTCGATGCGGGCCTTCACATCGTGCCGGGTCACCCGCTCGCGGGCCGCGATCGAGCCCAGGTCGACCTGGTCGAGCACCGACTCGTAGGCCTCGACGGCGCCCTCGGGCACGGCCACACCGAGGTCGCGCTGAGCCTTGAGCACGGCCAGCCAGAGCCGGCGCTCCATGCGGATCTTTTCCTCGGGCGACCACAGGGACACCAGGTCGGTCGAGGCGTAACGAGCGGCGAGGACGTTCGGGATGGTCACGGCACCGATTGTTTCACGGCAACGGGTTCGGGCTCCGGCACCTTGTGCGGCAAGGTGCGCACGTCACGGCTCAGCAGCATGAAGATCACCGCGGCGGTCATCAGCACGGCCGCGCCGACCAGCGTCGACTCGATCCCCACGGCCTGTGCGATCGGGCCCACCGCCATCTGGCCGACCGGGATCGCGACGAAAGAGCCGACCATGTCGTACGAGTACACGCGGGCGAGTTTGTCGGCCGGGATGTGCTCCTGCATCGTCGTCTCCCACGCGATGCCGAACTGCTCGACCATCAGGCCCGCCACCAGCGCGCCCGCGATCAGCAGCCACAGGTGCGGATAGACGCCGAGAATCACGACCGGCAGCGACATGAACAGGGTGCTGAACACGCCGAAGAACAGCAGCCGCCGCATCCGCAGCCGGATCGCCAGCAGCGCACCGACGATCATGCCGAGCGTCTCGGCCGCCAGAACCAGGCCCCACGCGCGGCGCCCGATCGCCTCGTCGGCGACGACCGGCCCCAGCACGAACAGCGAGCCGCTCCAGGCCGCGTTGAGCACGCAGAAGCCGGCCACCACGACCCAGAGCCACGTGCGCGAGCGGAACTCGGTCCACCCCGTACGCAGGTCGGCGAAGATGTTGGGCCGGGACGGCTCGACCGCCGCCTTGCCCGGGGTCTGCTCGTCGCCGATGACGCCGGGCGCGGGCTCGGCCTTCGCCGGTGGTGGCACCCGCAGGAAGGCGAAGAGCACGGCGCTGACCAGGAAGGTGGCCGAGTCGACAGCGATGCCCCAGCCCGGGTTGGTCGCGGCCACCACGATGCCGGCCAGCGGCGCGCCCAGCACGGCGGCCGTGTTGAGCGCGACCCGGTTGAGTCCGTTGGCCTGCTGGCGGATATCGGCCGGAACGATCTGGGGCAGGATCGACGAGGTCGCGGGCAGGGCGAGCGCGCCGACCATGCCGTTGAGCGCGGAGATCACGATGAGCAGCGGAACGGTGGCCGTGCCGGTGAGCACCAGAGCGGCGACGACCGCCTGCGTCGCGAAGGCGGCCAGGCTGGCCCCGACCATCAGCAGGTGTTTGGGCAGCCGGTCGGCGAGCACCCCGCCGAACAGCAGGAAGATGACGTTGACCAGGGTGCGGGCGCCGACCACAAGGCCCAGGTCGGTGGCCGAGCCGGTCAGGTCGAGGACGGCGAAGGCGAGCGCGATCGGCGCGAACGAGTTGCCGAGCGCGTTGATCGTGCGACCGCTGATGAGCAGCCGGAAGGCCGGAATACGAAGCGGCGCCAGGGCGGCACTCATGAGGGTGACTCCATCTCGAACATCGCGACTGTCGTGCTGGTGCGGATGGTGCCGGGGGTGTACGGAGACTGAGCCGCTTCATGCAACTCGCGCACCGCGCCGGCGATCGTGCCGTGCAGCTCCCGCCATTTAACGGGATCGATCCAGAACTCGCCGTCCCCCAGCAGAGCCGGCGCGGGTGGTCCGGCCGCCGCCGACCAACGGCCCTGCGCGACGCGCCGGAGGAGCTCGTGGGCGAGCGCGGTGTACAGCGCCTCTTTCTCGTCCGCGGACTCGGGCGCAAGGTCGCGAGCGGGATCGTATCGATAGCGCTTGGCGATGCCCCCACGGATCTTCTCCTCGCCGGCGGCCTCGACGACGCCGGCCGAGTGCAGGTTGCGCAGGTGGTAGCTCGCGTTGGCGTGGGTGAGCCCGAGCTCGCGGGCCACCTCGGCCGCGGTGAGCGGGGTGCTGGTGAGCAACGACAGGATGCGAAGGCGAACCGGGTGGGCCAGCGCCCGGAGCGCTGCCGCCTCATCTCCCAAAGGCATGTTTGGGAGTCTAGGACGCGGCATGCCGACTGTCCAATGCTTGTTTGGGAGTGGCACACTGCACGGGCAAGCGGCTTTGCCGTTAAAGTTACCGACGAGTAGGTCGACTCAGCCTGAAAGGTCTCCACCGATGACTGATTTCAACCCGGACTCGCTCGCCGATATCGGGCCGAAGGAGTTCGCACAGCTCGTCAAGGCGACGCCGGATGCCAAGCTGGCCGAGGTGATGGCCGGCGACTCGCGCGCCAAGATCCTCGACGAGGTCTTCAATCGGATGCCCGCCCTGTTCCGCCCCGAGAAGGCCGGCAACACCACTGCGGTCATCCACTGGATCATCACCGGTGGCGCGGGCGGCGCGAGCGACACCTACGAGACGGTGATCGAGAACGGCGCCTGCACGGTCACCAGCCAGCCGGTCCGTGAGCCCAAGCTGGCCATGACCATGGACCCGGTGACGTTCCTCAAGGTCGTCTCGGGCGACGGCAACCCGATGATGATGTTCATGACCGGCAAGATCAAGGCCAAGGGCGACCTGGGCCTGGCGGCCAACGTGGCCAAGCTCTTCGACATCCCGAAGGCCTGACGCCCAGAGCAGATCTCCCGGCCGGTGAGGCTCAACCGGTCGGGAGGCGGGGCCGGCCCGAGGCTGGCTGTCTGTCTGCGCGGCGTGCTGGTCGGCTCGGCCCGAGTGCTCCGGCTCTCGGTCGGATTGTTCCGCTACAGAGAGATTTGTTCCGCTACAGAGAGATGCGGCCCTCGACCGCGCCCAGCGCGATGTCCCGGCGGAACTGAGAGCCGTCGAGGCGCACGCTGTCGACCAGGGTGTAGGCCGCGTCGCGGGCCGAGGCCAGGTCGGGGCCGGTGGCGGTCACGCTGAGCACGCGGCCGCCGGCCGAGATCAGGGCGCCGTCGTCGCGGCGGGCCGTGCCGGCGTGGATGACACCGGGCACCTCGGCGCCTTCGATCACGTCGCCGGTCCGCGGCGTGCCGGGATAGTTCCGGCTGGCCACCACGACGGTGATCGCCGCGCCGTCGAGCCAGCGCAGCGGCGGGAACTGGGCCAGAGCGCCGGTGGCGGCCGCGTTCAGCAAGCCGGCCAGCGGCGTCTCGAGCAGCGCCAGCACGACCTGGGTCTCGGGGTCGCCGAAGCGGGCGTTGAACTCGATGACCTTGGGGCCGTCGGGGGTCAGGGCGAGCCCGACGTAGAGCAGCCCGGCGAACGGGGTGCCGCGGCGGCGCATCTCGGCCAGCGTCGGCTCCACGGTCTCGGCCAGCACACGCGGCACCAGGTCGGCGGGCGCCCAGGTGAGCGGGGCGTACGCGCCCATGCCGCCCGTGTTGGGCCCCTCGTCGCCGTCGGCCAGGCGCTTGAAGTCCTGGGCGGGCATCAACGGGACGGCCGCCGTGCCGTCGGTGACCACGAACAGCGAGACCTCGGGGCCGGGCAGGTATTCCTCGATCACGACCCGGCCGCACTCGGCCGCGTGCCGCTCGGCCTCGGCGCGGTCGTCGGTCACCACCACACCCTTGCCCGCGGCGAGCCCGTCGTTCTTGACCACGTACGGGACGCCGAGGTCGTCGAGCGCCCGCCTGACCTGATCCTGCGAGGTGCACGCGTACGACCGGGCGGTCGGCACGCCGGCCGCGGCCATCACCTCCTTGGCGAACTGCTTCGACCCCTCGAGCTGGGCCGCCGCCGCACTCGGGCCGAAGCAGGCGATGCCCTTCGCCCGCACGGCGTCGGCCACCCCGGCCACCAGCGGCGCCTCGGGCCCGACGACGACCAGGTCGGCGGCGAGCTCGACGGCGAGCGCCGCCACCGCGGCCGGATCGGTCGCCTTCACCTCGTGCAGCTCGGCGACCTGGGCGATGCCGGGGTTGCCGGGGGCGGCGGCGAGGAAGTCGACGGAGGGGTCGGCAGCGAGGCCGACGGCGAGGGCATGCTCGCGCCCGCCGGAACCGATCAGAAGTACGCGCACGACCGGCGATCCTACCGGCGGGCCGCTTCCCCACGTCGCACAGCAGGGCAGTCGCGTAAACTTCGGCAGTACCCGGACCTCTGCCGAGTACGAGCTGTCCGACGGAAGGCGTCAAGCAAGTGCCGGTGATCGTGTTGGTCGGCGCCCAATGGGGCGACGAGGGCAAGGGCAAAGCCACTGACCTGCTGGGCGACCGGCTCGACTACGTGGTGAAGTTCAACGGCGGAAACAACGCCGGTCACACTGTGGTGATCGAGGGCGAGAAGTACGCCCTGCACCTGCTGCCGAGCGGCATCCTTTCGCCGGGCGTCGTCCCGGTGATCGGCAACGGCGTGGTGATCGACCTCAACGTGCTGTTCCAGGAGATCGACGGTCTGGAATCGCGCGGCATCGACACGTCGCGGCTGCGCATCAGCGCGAACGCGCACGTCATTCCGTCGTACAACCGCTCGCTCGACAAGGTCAGCGAGCGTTACCTGGGCGCGCGGCGGATCGGCACCACCGGTCGTGGCATCGGCCCGACCTACGCCGACAAGATGAACCGCGTCGGCGTCCGCGTGCAAGACCTCTTCGACGAGTCGATCCTGCGGCAGAAGGTCGAGGCGGCCCTCTCCTTCAAGAACCAGATCCTCGCGAAGATCTACAACCGCCAGGCGGTCAAGCCGGACGACGTGGTCAACGAGCTTCTGTCGTACGTGGAACGCCTGCGCCCCTACGTCGGTGACACCGCCCTCGAGCTCTCCGAGGCGCTGGACGCCGGCAAGGTCGTGCTGTGCGAGGCCGGGCAGGCCACGCTGCTCGACGTCGACCACGGCACCTACCCGTTCGTGACCAGCTCGAACGCGACGGCCGGGGGCGCCTGCACCGGTTCCGGCATCCCACCCACCCGCATCGACCGGGTGGTCGCTGTGCTCAAGGCGTTCACCTCCCGCGTCGGCGAGGGCCCGTTCCCCACCGAACTGCACGACAAGTTCGGCGACCACCTGCGCGAGGTCGGTCAGGAGTACGGCACGACGACCGGCCGCCCGCGCCGCATCGGCTGGCTCGACCTGGTGATGGCCCGCTACGCCCAGCGGATCAACGGCGTCACCGACTTCGTTCTCACCAAACTGGACAATTACGACGACCTCGACGAGATCCCCGTCTGTGTCGCGTACGAGGTGAACGGCGTCCGCCACGACGAGATGCCGATCAGCCAGTCCGACTTCCACCACGCCGTCCCGATCTTCGAGACGATGCCGGGCTGGAAGCAGAGCATCATGGGCGCCCGCTCGTTCGACGACCTGCCCAAGGAGGCGCAGGACTTCGTCGTCTTCGTCGAGGAGCGCATCCGCGCCCGCATCTCGGTGGTCGGCGTCGGCCCCGCGCGCGACCAGGTCATCGAGCGGCACTCGGTCCTGAGTGGAGCCTGACGTGTACGACGTGGTCCTGCTCAGCCTGGCCGAGGGTCAGGGTTCCGGCGGGGGCGCGTGCGGCGCCGAGTGCGGTGGCTGCGCGCCCGCGACAGCCTGCACGCCGCGGGTTCCGGTGTTGCGGTGCGCCGACGCGCTCACCGCGGCCGGGGCCCGCGTCGAGACGGTCACCGCCGCTTCCGATCAAGAGATCGACGAGGTGCTGGCCCGGTTCGACGGCCCGGCCCGGCCCGACGGCCTGACCTGGCCCGACCCCGACAGCAAGGTTCGCCTGGTGGTGGCCTCGGCGACCGACGGTCAGTTGCGCGCCGTCGTGCGGCGGCTGGTCCGGCGGTACGCTCCCCCGCCCAGTAAACGCCCCGGCGACCTGCCCACGGGCCGCACCGTACCCGACCTGCCGGCGCTGGCGATCCTGCCGCTCGACGCGGGTGACACCACCGACCTCGCGGCGCAACTGGGCCTGCCCCGCACCCCCGGGCAGGTGGCCGCGGCCGTCCTGAGCGGCTCGGTGCGGCGCCTCGACCTGCTGCGCAACGACGGCGGATCGGTCACGGTGGATGGTGCCCTGGTCGGCGGCATGGACGACAACGGGCACGCGGTGCCGTGGCGGGGCCGGGTCGAGGTCGACGACGCGGTGTTGTCCGACGGCGAGGAGCCGATTCTCGCCTGCGCGATCGGCAACAGCGCCGGCTACGCCGAGTTCGCCGGCCTGCGACTGCTGGCCGAGGGCGATGCGGTGGACGGTCAGGTCGAGGTCGCGGTGGCCGTGCCGTCCATCGTCAAGCAGCGGTTCCGCGGCACGAAGATGCGCGTCGAAGTGCGCCGGGCGCGCGGCCGCGCGGTCTCGGTGCTCCCCCGCGACGGCGAGATCCAGTTCCTCGACGACGGGGTCGGCGGCGCGATGAACCGCAAGCGCTCGTGGTGGACCGAGGCCGGGGCCTGGGCGGTGTACGCGAGCTGACCTACTGTGTGACTCTGGAGTAGCAGATTTCGGACGGCATCCGGGGAGGGTCGCATCCGTGGCATCGGTGGAGGACGACGACGCTGACCGCGTTTACGTCCCGGGTTCGGCCAACAACCCCACACCGCCCGACCGGGATGTCGAACCGTTCTGGGCGGCGGAGGAGCTGGAAGCGCCGGTGCACGGCCGGCCTGTGCCGCACGAGGCCCCGCCGCCCGTCCCGCTGCCGCAACCGCCGAACGGGGCTCCCGGGGTCTACCGGCCGGGCGAGCGCATTCCGGTGCCGCCGCCCGTCGCTGTTCCGGTGCCCCCGCCGGCGAACATCCAGGTGCCGGCCCCGCGGCCCGCGCCGCCGCCCACCCAGGCCTGGCCCAATCTCGAGCCGTCGGCGCCCGCTCCCGAGTCGCCGGTGCCGGTGTCGCCGGTCTTCGGGGGCGACGAGTCCGGTGTGCACACCTCCCCCGACTCGCCTTGGTCACAGCCTCCGCAGCGGTCGGCGCCGGCCCCCGAGGCCCAGCCGCCCGCGCCCGCGCGCGCCTCGGTTCCGGTCGCGCCCGAACAGCCTCCGGCGAGCCGGCCCGAGGCGGGGGAAGCGGCCAACGGCGCGATCTATCGCCCGGCCGCCCCGCCGCCGCAAGCTCACGGTGCTGCCGCCGTACCCCCGCAAGCGCCGCCGGCCCCGCCCACCGCGCCTCGGCAAATGCCCGGTCCGTATCCGCCCAGCATCGACCCGCGCGCGATCCCGCCGCAGGCAGCCATGCCGCATCCCCAGCCACCCGCAATGCCGCCGCAGGCCGCTGTGCCCCATCCGCAGCCGCCGCAGGCAGCCGTGCCCCATCCGCAGCCGCCCGCGCCGGCCCAGCCCTCGACCGATCCGTTCCAAGATCTGCCCTGGGTCTCCGACGGCACGCCCACCGCCGAGGAGTTCGCCCGCCGCCGCATGGCCAAGCCGGCCGACCCGGTGGCCACCCAGGGGCCCCGGGCGATGCTCCGCAAGGGCACGATGGGCCTGGTCAAGCTGGCTCCGGGCAAGCGCGAGCAGGAGTACAAACAGGACGTCGAGATGGTCCGCCGCAACTTCGGCGGGCTCCGGCAGGTCACCGTGGTCAACCCCAAGGGCGGCGCCGGCAAGACCGTGGCCGTGCTGCTGCTGGCCATGACGTTCGGGCAGAAGCGCGGCGGCTACGTGCTGGCCTGGGACAACAACGAGACCCAGGGCACCCTCGGCATGCGCGCCCAGCAGGACTTCCACGCCCGTACGGTGCGCGACATGATGCGTGACCTGCATCTGTTCCGCGGCTCGCAGGGGCGCGTGGGTGACCTGTCGCAATATGTGCGGGCCCAGGGCGAGGGCATGTTCGACGTGCTCGCCTCGGACGAGTCGGCCACCGCGGGCGAGATGCTGACGGCCGACGCGTTCGGTGAGATCCGCGAGATCGTGAGCCGGTTCTACAAGCTGATCTTCGTGGACACCGGCAACAACGTGCGCGCGCAGAACTGGCAGGCGGCCATGGACGCCACCGACCAACTGGTGATCACCATGTCGGCCCGCAACGATTCGGCCGAGACCGCGGCGCGGATGCTCGACCACCTCGAGCAGAGCGGACGGCAGCGTCTCGTGCGACAGGCGGTCAGCGTGGTGTCGATGCCGCCGACCCGCAAGGACATCGACCTGCCGGCCATCCAGCGGCACTTCGCGGCCCGCACGAGGGCGGTGCTGCTGGCCCCGTACGAGAAGTTGATCGACTCCGGCGAGCCGATCCGCTACGGCCACCTCTCCAGCCACACCAAGGATGCCTGGCTGAAGATCGCGGCGGCCGTAGCGGAAGGTCTGTAGAGGCTCAGCTCAGGGCGTCGGCGGCAGCGGGGTCGCTGTCCCGCAGGAACTGGGCGCAACGGGCTGCCTCGTCGGCCTCGCCGATCTCGGCCGCGGCCTGCGAGAGCGAGTAGAGACAGCGCAGGAAGCCCTGGTTGGGCCCGTGCGACCAGGGGATCGGGCCGTGGCCCTTCCAGCCGTTGCGGCGCAGGGCGTCGAGGCCGCGGTGATAGCCGGTGCGGGCGAAGGCGTACGCGGTGACCGGGTCGCCGTCAGCCAGGGAACCGGCCGCGAGGGCGGCCCAGGCCGCGCTGTAGGTCGGGTGATCCGCGGCAACGGACTTGAGGGCCTCTGTCGTGCCCGTCGCGGTCGCTTCCGCGAAGGCCTTGTCGGCCTCGGTGTCGGCGGGGAGCAGGGTAGCCGGAGGCTCGGGGAGCAGATTCTGCATGACCTAATTCAACCGGCCCGCGGACCAGGCATTCCGCCGGGGCACCGAAAGATCACCCCGGATTCGCGGTCCGTTCCGGCCGGGCCCTTCTCAGTCCCAGGCCGCGGCGACCCGGGCGAGCCGGTCGGCGTACTCGATCTGCTCGCGCCACGGCGCCGGCCAGGCCTCGAGGCCGAGTGCGGCGCCGGCGAAAGCCCCGGCCAGGCAGGCGATCGAGTCGGAGTCGCCGGACGACGCGGCGCCCCGGCCCAGCACGGCCACCGGCTCGTCGGGCGAGATCAGGTAGCAGTACAGCGCGGTCGCCAGCGCCTCCTCGGCGATCCAGCCCTCGCCGGTGGCCAGGCACGGGTCGCCGTCGAAGTCTCCGGCCCGCAGAGCGACGCCGACCCGGTCGAGGGCAGCTGCCGTCTCGTCCCAGCCCTGGGCGATGAACTGCTCCGGACTGCCGGCCCCCGACTCCTGCCACAGATCGCCGAGCCACGCCTCGCGGTAGACCGTGCGCTGGCTGTCGGCCCGCTCTCGCAACGCGTCCAGCAGGTCACCGGGTTTGCGGCCCCCGGCCAGCCACCAACAGGCATAAGCGGTGAGTTCGCTCGCGGCGAGCCCGGTCGGGTGACCGTGGGTGAGGCCGGCCTGCAGTTGGGCCAGGCCGGCGCGCTGGTCCTCGTCGAGGCCGGGGTGCAGCCCGACAGGAGTGACGCGCATGTTGGCGCCGCAGCCCTTCGATCCGGCTACGGTCGCATGCTGCCACTTCGTGTTCTCGCTGAGGGCGGCACACGCTCTCAGGCAGGTCATGCCCGGGGCGCGATTGTTGTCGGGGCTCTTGGCCCAGGCGAGGAAGTGGGCACGCAGCAGCGGCTCCATCGCCGCCGGCGTGATCGCGGGCGCTTCCAGCATCGCTTCGCCGACTGCCAGCGCCATCTGCGTGTCGTCGGTGACCAGCGCCGGGTTGCCGGTCAGCTGCCGCGGGCCGCGGGGGCCGTAGGTGGCGACGATCGTCGCGTAGTCCTGAAACTCGGTGGGCTTGCCCAGCGCGTCCCCGTACGCCAGCCCGAAGAGCGATCCCGCGACCTTTTGCACAATGACTACCCTACGGTCATGCCCGGCGACCCTCTACAGCCCGTACTCGGTGGACCCGTCCCGTTCGACGCCACCGCGACCGAGATCGAATCCCGGGCCGAGCTCGACGTTCACCTGGCGGCCAAGTCGCTGGCCGACCTGGTGATCCTCGGCCTGCGGCTCGACCTCGACCCGCCCGATCTCGCCGACGTCGACGTGCGTGGGGCGCTGTTCGTGGGCTGCCGGCTCGAGAACGACGACGTCGAGATCGACCTGATCCGGCGCGGGGCCCACCTGATCCCGCCGTTCGACGCGCGGCCCTACCCGACGCATCCGGCCAACCTCTACACGCCGGAGGACCTGTCGTTCGGTTTCGCCACCGAGGGCTTCGCCGGCATGTACGACACGCTGGTCTACGACCACTTCGTGGCGCACGGTCACGCAGCGCCGGACATCCGCGAGGCGATCGCCCAGCGGCTTCACGACGCCGGCATCGACAACGCGCTGGGCAAGGCGCTGGCCGCGTGGGTGCAGGCGCGGGGGCGGGCCGGAGCGGTCGGCATCATGGGCGGGCACGCGGCGCCACGCGGGTCGGCCGCGTACCGGATGGCGGCCACCCTGTCGTGGCGGCTGGCCTCGGTCGGCCGGCTGGTGGTGACCGGCGGCGGGCCCGGCGTCATGGAGGCGGCCAACCTGGGCGCGTACTTCTCGACCCGTCCCGCTTCCGAGCTGGCGTCGGCGATCGAGATGCTGTCGGTGGCGCCGCATTTCGCCGACCACGACCCGTACACCGCGGTCGCGCTCGCTGTCCGCACCAAGTTCCCGGCGCCCGCGACGCCGGTGAGCGACGTGGTCGGGCGGCTGCTGCACGGCGGACTGGCCCTGCCAACCTGGCTCTACGGCCACGAGCCCGCCAACCTCTTCGCCGGTCAGATCGGAAAGTACTTCTCCAACGCTGTACGGGAGGACTCGATCCTGCGCCTGTCGCGCGGCGGCATCGTGTTCGCGCCCGGCTGGGCCGGCACTGTGCAAGAGATCTTCCAGGCCGCGACGAAGACCTTCTACCAGACCGACGGACCGTCGGGCGCCTTCGTCTTCCTCGGCGTCGACCACTGGAAGCAGCTACCGGTCGAGGAGCTGTTGCGTCCACTGCTGGCCCGGAGCCCGCACGGTGATCAGTCGAACCTCGTGGTCGTCACCGACTCGCTCGACGAGGCGATGGCTGCCCTGGCGGCCGGCTCAGGCCACATGCACACGCCGCCAATTGGTCACGGGTAGTTCGTTCTCCGGCACGTCGGTGATGCCGTTCTCGTCCATCGCGTTGAAGATGGCCAGCCGCGCGTCCTCGAAGAGGAACTCGACAGCGTGCAACACCCGGGGCCGCCACTCGGCCACGGTCACCAGCTCGATGATGTTGACGGCACGCAGAATGCTGCCGCGGGCGCTGCGCAGGGCGGCGTGCGGGTCGGGGCGCCAGTCGAAGTGCTCGTACCAGTCGATCGGGACGTTCAGATCGATCTGGTCCCAGGTGATGGCGCATTCGTCGAATTTGCGATGAGTGATTTCGACGTGTGTGGTGCCGAAGTCCAGGATCACCGGGCCGTCCGCGAACCAGCCGCGCTCGGCGACATCCCACATCAGCCAGCTCGACCGCAGCTTGCGCCCGATGAGCCGCACGAATCTCGTCCGGTGGACCGCCGCCAATGCCTCGGCATCATGGTGCCACTGGGGTTCGTATCCCTCGATGCCGAGCACGATCTTGGTCCTCCTCTCAAGGGAGGAACGATCGTATACATACCTCTGAGTAACCCGGCAACACGAGGAGACGGGCGGCACCCCTCCTGGGGAACCGCCCGTCATCGTTCGACTACTTTTCGATTACTTCGAGAGGGTGGTGCCCGCCGAGCGCAGGTGCTCACACGCCTCGACGACACGCTTCGCGAGGCCGTTCTCGGCCAGCTTGCCCCAGGCGCGCGGGTCGTACGCCTTCTTGTTGCCGACCTCGCCGTCGATCTTCAGAACGCCGTCGTAGTTCTTCATCATGTGGTCGACCACCGGGCGGGTGAACGCGTACTGCGTGTCGGTGTCGATGTTCATCTTGACCACGCCGTAGTCCAGGGCGCCGTGGATCTCGGACAGCAGCGAGCCCGAACCACCGTGGAAGACCAGGTCGAACGGCTTCTCCTTGCCGTACTTGGCGCCGACCGCCTCCTGGATCTCCTTGAGGATCTCGGGACGCAGCTTGACGTTGCCCGGCTTGTAGACGCCGTGCACGTTGCCGAAGGTCAGGGCCGTCATGTAGCGGCCCTTCTCGCCCAGGCCCAGGGCGGCCGCAGTGGCCAGGCCGTCCTCGACGGTCGAGTAGAGCTTGTCGTCGATCGCGGCCGAGACGCCGTCCTCCTCGCCGCCGACCACGCCGACCTCGATCTCGAGGATGACGTGCGCGGCAGCCGCCGCGGCCAGCAGTTCCTCGGCGATCTGCAGGTTCTCGTCGACCGGCACGGCCGAGCCGTCCCACATGTGCGACTGGAACAGCGGGGCGCGGCCGTTGGCGACGCGCTCCTTGCTGATCGCGAGCAGCGGGCGGACGTAGGAGTCCAGCTTGTTCTTCGGGCAGTGGTCGGTGTGCAGCGCGATGTTGATCGGGTAGTTCTTGGCGACCTCGGTGGCGTACTCGGCGAGCGCGACCGCACCGGTGATCATGTTCTTGACGGTGGGGCCGGACGCGTACTCGGCGCCGCCGGTCGAGATCTGGACGATGCCGTCGCTGCCGGCCTCGGCAAAGCCCTGCAGCGCCGCGTTGAGGGTCTGCGAGGACGTCACGTTGATCGCGGGGTAGGCGAACGCGCCCGCCTTGGCGCGGTCCAGCATCTCGGCGTAGACCTCGGGAGAAGCGATGGGCATCGGTGCGCTCCTAGCTCGTTGCTTTACGGGAGACAGAGGGCAGGACCGCGCTGTCCTCCAGCGGCCAAGTATTCCGTAGCGGCTTCGGCGTTGGGAAATGACCCCGTAACTGTCCAGCGGAAACCGGCTCATCGGACATAGAGGGCGACTTACGCTCCGACCATGCGATTGATCTCGCGGGCGCTTGCGGTAGCGCTGCTTCTCGTCCTGCTGCCGCTGCAGCCCGCCGCCGCGGCGCCCACGACGGCCACCCTCGAACCTCATGTCCAGCCGATCACTCTGGCTCCGGGCAGCAACACCCGTTACGCCGTCGTCGATGTTCGCAGTACGAACGCCGAGCCGGGCATTCTCGTACGCCTGGAGGTGACCGTCGATCTGGGCGGCGCCACCGAGTTCGCGGACGTCAGCGTCGAACCGGGTTTCGGTACGACCAGCGCCGGGGGCGGTGAGGTCGTCATGGAGCCCGGCGACACGTCGACGCCGTGCCGCCGCACGGACGACACGGTCACTTGCTCGTGGACCTCGACCCCCTCCTCGGAGACGGTGTTCCAGAGCCCCGCCATGTTGGCCGTCAGGCCACGGACGACGGCCAAGCCCGGCGACCGCGCCGTGCTCACCATGGCCGCCCGGATCGGGGACGGCCCCGTCACCGGCGGCACCTCGGTGATTCGGGTCGGCGAGGGCGTCGACCTGGTGTCGGACGGCGAACAGACCGTGAAGGCGACGCCGGGCCGGTCGGTGCGGACCACCCCGACGGTGCGCAACGGCGGCGCGACCGCGATCGCCGGCGTGGTGCTGGCCCTCAGCGCTCACCCGCGCCTGCTGAGGCAGTCGTCCTATCGGAACTGCCGCTACTACTTCGGCATGGTCTGCACCTTCGACACCACGCTGGAACCGGGACGGCGCTATGCCCTCTCGGCCCCGGTCACCCTGCACTCGCCGGCTGACACCGTGCCGGGCAGCGTCGCGTCCGTGGAACTCGCGTGGATCACGCCGACCGAGTGGGCGGAGACGGATCCGGGTGATTCCGGCCCGCTGGGGACCGGCGCGCCGCTCACGCTTCGACCGCTCGCCACCGCCCAGGACGCGAGTCCCCAGGTTGACGTGAGCCTCGAGGACAATTTCGCCTCCATCGAGTTCGCGGTCACCGGCACGAGGAAACCGAGCCTGAGCGCGATCGGCTCGCGGCTCAGCGCTGCCATCAACGATCGCCGGACGCTCACGGCCGGGCTGATGAACTTCGGGCCGGGGACGATGCGGCCCGACCTGTTCCGGAACAACAGCCTCAGCGTGGCCGTGCGCCTTCCGACCAACGTCGGTGTGGAGGAATATGCCGGCTCCGACTGTTATTCCGTGGGCTTCGACCTTCCCTCCGCCGCTCCCCCGACCACGGCCGCGCGAAGCGAGCAGGCGAATGAGTGGTACTGCAACCTGAACCGGGATCTCGGGCCGGGGCAGCGGATGAACTTCTCCTTCCTGGTGACGGTGGAAGACGATTGCGGGACGCCCGGCCAGGTCGAGATCCTGCCGGGCGACGACGGCATCATCGGCCGCGGCCGGAAGGTCGTCCCGCTGTCGGTGAACGTCGCCGGAGCGGCCTGTGCCGCCGTCGCGCTGCCGATCACCGGGCCGGCCGTGGGGTGGACCGCGCTGGCCGCCCTCGTGCTGATCGCCGCCGGCATCGGGCTGGTGGTACGGCGTACCCGGCGACCGGTTTGCGCGCATGCTGAGGGGGCAAGTGGGGCCGGATCGCGACAGGAGGGATGACCACGATGACTGACCCGGGTTTGGAGACGCCGGCCGAGGACGCCGCCGAGCAGTCAGCCGACGCCTTCGGCGAGGACGAGGAGCAGACACAGAACCCTCCCGAACTGAGCGTCGAAACACCGGAGTGGGATGCGCAGGAACAGAGCCAGGTGGTGCGCGGCGAGGACGAGTATCGCTGAGTTCCCCGGGCCGGCGATTCCGTTGTCCACAGGCCGCACGACCCCGATCCGGAGTCGTCCACTGGTCCGCAAATAGGTCGCCCGAGATCGCGATGAGCGCTCATCATCGAGGGCGTGCTGCTCACCGTGACGACCACCCACCGGCCCGCCACCGACCTCGGCTACCTGCTGGTCAAGCATCCTGACCGGGTGCACCGGTTCGACGTGCCCACCGGCACGGCGTACGTGCTCTATCCCGAGGCCACCGACGAAAGGTGCACGGCGGCCCTGCTGCTCGATGTGGATCCGCAGCGGCTACGCGCGCAGCACGACGCGTTCGCCCTGGGCCAGTTCGTCAACGACCGCCCCTACGCGGCGTCCAGCCTGCTGGCCAGCGCCTTGGCCAAGGTCTTCCGCAGTGCGCTGCGCGGCGCCTCCAAAGACCGCCCCGAACTGGTCGCCACCCCGCTCCCGCTGACGATCAGGGTGCCGGTGCTGCGTGGCACCACCGAGCTCGCGACCCGGCTGTTCGAGCCGCTCGGCTGGTCGGTCACGGCCACCCCGATCCCGCTCGAGCCCGTGCTGGGCGGCGACAGCCACTATGTCGACCTCGAGCTGAGCGGCGAGCTCACACTGTCCGCGGCCCTCAACCACCTCTATGTGCTGCTGCCCGTCCTCGACGACGCCAAGCACTACTGGGTGGCCCCCGACGAGATCGACAAGCTGCTGCGATCGGGTGCCGGCTGGCTCGCCGCCCACCCGGAAAGGGTGCTGATCGCCCGCCGCTATCTGGTGCACAAGCGGGCCCTGACCACCACGGCGCTGCAGATGCTCGAGGGTGAAGAGGCCGAGGAACCGCCGACCGAGGAGGACGCGGAGCTTCCCGTACACCGCAAGCAGTCGCTGGCCGATCGGCGCCGCGACGCCGTGCTCGCCGCGCTGGCCGAGGTCGGCGCGTCCCGCGTGCTCGACCTGGGCTGCGGCGGGGGCGCGCTGCTGACCGCCCTACTCAAAGACCGGCGCTACACCGAGGTCGTCGGCGCCGACGTGTCGGCCCGGGCGCTCGAGATCGCGGCCCGCAGGCTGCGCCTCGACCGGATGCCCGAGCGGCAGCGCGACCGCCTGAAGCTGCGGCAGTCCGCGCTCACCTACCGGGACGACCGGCTGCGCGGCTACGACGCCGCCGTGCTCATGGAGGTCATCGAGCACGTCGACCCGCCGCGGCTGCCGGCGCTCGAGGCGAGCGTCTTCGGCCACGCGCGTCCCGGCGCCGTCGTCGTGACGACACCCAACGCGGAATACAACGTCAACTACCCCGGCCTGACCGGTCTGCGCCATTCCGACCATCGCTTCGAATGGAGCCGGGCCGAGTTCGCGGCGTGGGCCCACAGCGTCGCCGGCACCTACGGCTACTCGGTTACCGTGCGCGGGGTCGGCGACGTCGACGAGACCACCGGCTCTCCCACCCAGCTCGCGCTCTTCACCGCTTCACCGTCGGAGGTGACCGCATGATCGACATCCCCGAGCTCGCGCTCGTCGCCCTGGTCGGCATCTCCGGCTCGGGCAAGTCGACCTTCGCGCGCACTCATTTCCGGCCCACCCAGGTGCTCTCCTCCGACTATTTCCGGGGCCTGGTCGCCGACGACGAGAACGACCAGTCGGCCTCAGCCGAGGCGTTCGACGCGCTGCACTACGTCGCGGGCAAGCGACTCACGGCCGGTCGACTCACCGTGGTCGACGCCACCAACCTCCAGCCGCACGGCCGGGCCGCGCTGGTGCGCCTCGCCCGCGACCACGACGTGCTGCCGGTGGCGATCGTCCTCGACGTGCCCGAGGCGCTGGCCTGGGAGCGCACCGAGGCCCGGGCCGATCGCGACTTCGGCCGCCAGGTTCTTTCCCGCATGCATCGTGACCTGCGCCGATCCCTGGGCTCGCTGACCCGCGAGGGCTTCCGCAAGGTGCACGTGCTGCGCGGGCCCGACGAGATCGCCGCCACCGCGATCCGCTACGAGAAGCTCTTCAACGACAAGCGCGACCTGACCGGGCCGTTCGACATCATCGGCGACGTGCACGGTTGCCGGGCCGAGCTCGAGACCCTGCTCGAGCGGCTCGGCTACACCCTGGTCCGCGACGAATCCGCCCGCCCGATCGACGCCGTGCCGCCCGAGGGTCGCACCGCGATCTTCGTCGGCGACCTCGTCGACCGCGGCCCCGACTCGCCGGGTGTGCTGCGCCTGGTCATGGGCATGGTCGCCGCCGGACACGCGCTGTGCGTGCCCGGCAACCACGAACAGAAGCTGGCGCGCAAGCTCAACGGCCGCAACGTGCAGCTCACCCATGGCCTGCCCGAGACACTCGAGCAGCTCGCCGCGGAACCCGACTCGTTCGTGGCGTCGGCCAAGGCGTTCATCGAGGGCCTGGTCAGCCACTACGTGCTCGACGAGGGCCGGCTGGTGGTCGCGCACGCCGGCCTCAAAGAGGCGTACCACGGACGCGCCTCGGGCCGGGTGCGCAGCTTCGCGCTCTACGGCGAGACAACCGGCGAGACCGACGAGTACGGCCTGCCGGTGCGCTACCCGTGGGCGCGGGACTACCGGGGCTCGGCCGCGGTGGTCTACGGCCACACCCCCACCCCGAAGCCGGAATGGATCAACAACACGATCTGCCTCGACACCGGTTGCGTCTTCGGCGGCGCCCTGACCGCGCTGCGCTGGCCGTCGCGCGAGCTGGTGTCTGTGCCGGCCGAGCGGGAGCACTACGCGCCCGTACGCCCGCTGGCGCCGGCGGAGCGGCCCGACGACGGCCTCGACATCGCCGACGTGACCGGGCGGCGGCACCTCGATTACGGGTACGGGCGAGTGACCGTCGCCGCCGAGAATGCCGCCGCCGCGCTCGAGGTGATGAGCCGGTTCGCGCTCGACCCGGCCAGGCTCGTGTGGCTGCCGCCGACCATGGCCCCGTGTTCGACGTCGGCGCTCGACGGCTACCTCGAACACCCGGCAACCGCGTTCGACGATCTCCGCCAGGCCGGCGCCGAGCGGGTCGTGTGCGAAGAGAAGCACATGGGCTCGCGCGCCATCGTGCGGGTGTCCCGCTCCGGCGCGGGCGACACGATCTGGACCCGGACGGGCCGGCCGTTCTTCGGCCCGGCGCTCGACGAGCAGTTGCTCACCCGGGCGCGCGCCGCCGCCGGCGGGCTCTTCGACGAGCTGTCGAGCGACTGGTTGCTGCTCGACGCCGAACTGCTGCCGTGGTCCGCGAAGGCGGCGGGCCTGATCCGCGAGCGCTACGCCGGGGTCGGCGCCGCCGGCCGGGCTGCGCTGCCGGCCGCTCTCGACGTCGTCGACCGGGCCGCCCTGCGTGGGCTCGACGTCTCCGGGCTGCGCAAGCAGCTGTCCCTGCGCTCGGACGAGATCGACGGCTACTCAGCGGCGTACCGCGCGTACGTGAAGCCGACGGACGGGCTCGACGGGGTCACGCTGGCCCCGTTCGCCGTGCTGGCCGGGGCCGGTGTCTCGTACGCCGACCGCGACCACGGCTGGCACCTCGCACTGGCCGACAAGCTGGTGGCCGCCGACCCGGCGCTGTTCACCCCGACCCGCCGCATGATCGTCGAGCTCGGCGACCAGGCTTCCGAGGCCGCCGCGACCCAGTGGTGGCTCGAGCTGACCGCGTCCGGCGGCGAGGGCATGGTGGTCAAGCCGTGGACGGGTCTGAAGGCCGTCGACGAGAAGGGCCGGTTGATCCAGCCGGGGGTGAAGTGCCGTGGCCGCGAATACCTGCGGATCATCTACGGCCCGGAATACACCCGCCCGGAACAGCTCACCCGGCTGCGGCGGCGCAACCTGGGCCGCAAGCGCAACATGGCGTTGCGCGAGCACGGACTGGGACTCGCGGCGCTCGACCGGCTGTCCGAGGGGGCGCCGCTCTGGCGCATCCACGAGCTCGTCTTCGCGATCCTCGCCATCGAGTCGGAGCCCGTCGACCCCCGCCTCTGAGCTGCTGCGCGGCCTGTCGTCCAGAGCCGTTCGGGTGGGTGTCGCGCGCGTTTGGACGGATGGCCCCGGACCACCCGCCGGGGCCGCCATCCCTTCTCGGATGGAAAAGCTGCGCACAGCGAACGGAAACGAAAGACATAGGTATCTGGGCGTACCCTGGCTCCTCGTGACAGTCCGCGCGCTCGGCGACGCCCTCGCCTTCAACCCCCTGGATCCGAAGGATCTGCTCCAAACCTTCGGCGTGGTCGGTGTCTGGGCGATCATGTTCGCCGAGACGGGTCTGCTGGTCGGTTTCTTCTTCCCCGGCGACTCGCTGCTGTTCCTGGCCGGCGTGGCGGCCTCCCCGGTGGCCGACTCGATCTTCGGCACCCAGCTGTCGTACGTCGGGCTGCTGATCGGCGCGCCGATCTGCGCCATCGTCGGCGCCCAGCTCGGCCACTGGCTGGGGGCGCGCTACGGCACGCGCATGTTCGACCGGCCGGACTCGAAGCTCTTCAAGAAGGAGTACGTCGAGAAGGCGGAGTACTACTTCGAGAAATTCGGCCCCGCCAAGGCCGTTGTGCTGGCCCGCTTCATCCCGATCGTGCGCACGTTCCTCAACCCGGTCGCGGGCACACTGGGCATGCCGGCCCGCAAGTTCCTGCTCTGGAACATCGTCGGAGCGGTCCTCTGGACCGACGGCATCATCATCGTCGGCCACACGCTGGCCCAGCAGATCTACGACGCCATCGGCGATCACATCGACCGCTACATCCTGCCGGTCGTGGCGTTGATCGTCCTGATCTCGATCCTGCCCATCCTGATCGAGATCGTGCGCGAGCGCCGCCACAAGAAGAAGGCCGGGCCCTCGGCCCCGCCCGAGCCGTCGGCCGCTATCGGCGTCGTGGCCGCGGCCAGCATCGCCGGCCTGGTCGAGGCCGCCCGTCACGACGACGAGGACGACTCCCGGAACCCGCGCTCGCACCGCCGCCACTGACCCGCTCTACCGGCCGGCCTTTCTGTAAGAACACAGCAGCGCCCGGCACGGGACCTCTCGGGGAGCCGTGCCGGGCGCTGATGTGTGTGTGCTTGCTGCTCGTCGGTGGGGATGGTTCGCGTGGCCGGAACGGGACGTGCCCCGGCTGCGCCGATCCGCTCTGCGCCGTTGGGGGCGGGCGCGGGGCGGGTCGACCGGTTGGTGCGTGTCAGACCGTGACGGCGGTGGAGCCGTACAGGCGGTCCAGGAACTCATCGGGGCAGTCGCGGAGGTTCTCCAGGCGGCCGGCGGACAGCGCCCGGTAGGTGAGTTCCGCTGCTTCCTCAAGGTTGCGGGCACGTTTGTGCGCCAATTCGATCGTGTCGCCCAGCACCACGCAGCCATGCTGACTCAGCACCAGGCAGTCGGTGCCGTCAGCGGCCATCGCGGCGGTCAGAGCGGCAAGCTCGGTCGTGCCGGGGAGCCGGAACGGCACCGTCGAGACACGGCGCAGGTAATACGCGTGGTCGGTGGTGACGATCCGGATGTGCTCACCCAGTGCATCGAGCAGGAGTGCGGTCTGCGGATGCAAATGGATGATGGCGTTGACGTCGGGACGGGCCCGATACAGCGCCAGGTGCAGAGCCAGTTCGCTCGTCGGCTCGATCGCGGGTGGTGGCACATTGCCCACCAGCGCGGGCGAGCCGTCAGACACTCGGACGGCCGCGAACGTGGTCCGGCTCAGCCGGCCCAGCCAAGAACCGCTGCCGGTGACCCAGATGGCGTCCTCGTCGGGGATCCGGGCGGAGAGGTTTCCGCCCGACCCGGCGACGAGGCCGGCCTGGACCACGTCGAAACCCACGTACGCGAGCTGGTCACGCAGATCGCCGTGGACGTAGTTCACCCGTTACTCCTGAAGGTCCTGGGGGGTGGACTGGGAGGAGGAGAGGTCTGCTGCCTGGCGCCACGCCCCGCGTGGTGCCGGTGACGCCAGGCGATTCCCTGCGGAGCGGTCAGCGCGCCTTCTTCGTAGCCCGCTTACGAGGCGGGGTCAGCAGGTCGGCGATCGTCGCGATGGCGGTCGGCACGAGCCGGTAGTAGGCCCACACTCCCCGCTTCTCCCGCTCGAGCAGACCGGCCTCGGTCAGGATCCGCAGGTGGTGACTCACCGTCGGCTGCGACAGACCAAGCGGAGCGGTCAGGTCGCAGACGCAGGCTTCGCCGTCCGTCGCGGACTGGATAAGGCTGAGCAGCCGAAGCCGGGCCGGATCGGCGAGTGCCTTCAGCACTCCCGCAAGCCGCTCGGCGTCGGCACGTTCAATAGGCTCGCCGGCTAGCGGCGAGATCTGAGGCATTGTCATTTCCGCCAACGCAGTTCCCACGATCTCCATCCTTCCACCAACTGCATCGATTCTCCTGCATGTGCGCAGGAACGAACCGGCTAACTTTCAGGCCGTAAGGCCGACGTCGATCACCGGGACGGTCGATCGGGAGTGGCCGGCAACCCGAGCCTCCGATGCGCCCATACCGCCGTACCGACTTCGGTCTCTGCCTCCTGCAACGCCTCAGCCGCCATCAGGACGCTGCCCATCTGTGTCGAGGTCTCGATCCCCGCCCCGGGAGTGAGACGCCCCACATTGTCAATTCGTCGATCCATTGCCCTTCGTGAAGCACGGGCTGGTCGCTGATCCGTTTCGCCTGGGCCCGCACCCGCCCCGACGACGTCATCTCGCCACCTTGCGCTCGCTCCCGGAACCGGGCGGCCCGGCATCGGAAGTTCACGACCCGATGAAAGCACGGCGCCACGCTGCGCGACGGGCAATTCAGTGATGAATTTACGCAGGTCGTGCCGTGCTTGCATGCATCGAGCGTACTTGCTGGAACGAAACCGGAACCTTTCGCCCTGGCGGTGCGCAACGTAACTATTGACGCACAGCATTGAGTCGATCTAAAAAGAAACCTTACAGATCCGGCGGTCCCTTTCGCCCCATGCCGGGAACATCGATGCAGCTCAAAGCTCCTATGCCGGGGGTCACAGGCCGCCTGGGCGACAGATCACCCGGTCGAGGTGCTGAGAAGCTCCTGTGAATCGCGTCATCGGACGTTTACCCATCCAGCGAAAAACACCCTCCGACCGGCGACGGCGCGCTATCCGGACAGCCGATTGAGTGACGAGGCTGGATGACAAACTTACCCGTTCGGGTGACCCATACCCATCAATGTGAGGGGTCATGCCATCAATTTGAGGGGGTAACTGGTCGGTAACAACCCGACAGTGTGTTGTCCGGAACTCATCATCCGATGTGCTCCGCGCCCGCCTGCACCCGGGTCCCGCTCATCCATTGTCCACACTGGCCGTTGTCCGACGGGAGAGGCGCCTTCGTCCGCCAGGCTGGCGCCCGGTCCGGTGAGAGCCTCCGTCAAAGGTTGAGCATCGTTCGCATCGGCGTCGTAGTCAGCGGCCGTCCTGGCGTTCAACGGATTGCGGCGCGAGCCCTCAGATGCCGCGAGCGCGCCTCGCGCCGTCAGGAGAGCCCGGCCTCCGTGCGGAGACGATTTCACGACTCACGTCAGCCGCTGGACGGCCGCAGCGCCCTACGCAAGGTGGGCACGGGCCGACCTTGCGGCTGGACGGGTCGAGTGCCGCTCACCACAACCAACGACAGCGTCCGGCAGAGGCTCACCGCACAGTGCCGCGCGAAGCGCTGGACCGGTTCGACGTCGAGTGCGGACCCATCAGAACGAACCGATGGCGTTGAGCGAAGCCCGACTGCTACGACTGGTCGGAGGTCCGAGTCTGGTCGGGAGAGGGTTGACGGGCGGGCGCGGACGATGGCGGCTGCTCGGTCATCGGCTGCTGATCCGTGACCGACATCTCGCCGCTTGGCGACGAGGCCTGTGCCGGCTGCTGGGTGGCCGCCCGCTCCTGTTCCGCAGGCGCGTGATGGTCCGCAGCAGCCGGTTGAGTGGGGCGCGCGTACGGAGAGTGGGGGTCCGCCGGCGGATGTGGGGCCGGTGCCGGCTGGGTGGGGCCCTGGGGTGTGAAGGCAGCGTTCGGCGCGTGGTCGGCGGGCCGGGCGTAGGGCGAGTGATCCGGGTGCGTCGAGCCGGGGTTCGGGGCCTGCGCGGGGTGAGACTCGGGGCCGTAACCGTGGGCCGGCGGGTAGGCGCCGTCCGCGTAGCCCGCCGATTGGATCCCGGGTAACGGGTAGCCCGTCGGGGCTGGGTAGCCGGCGAGTTGGCCTCCGGGCGCGGGGTGACCCGCCGGCTGGCCACCAAGGGGTGGGTAGCCCGCCGACTGGGCTCCAGAAGCTGGGTAACCCGCCGCCGGCTGGTTTGCGGTGGGTGGGTAGCCCGGGCCGGGGTAGGCCGACGGGTACGCGGCGTTGGCGGGAACGCCGTGGCCGGGATAGGCGGCGCCGTAGACCGGCTGTGGGGCCGACGGGGCGGCCGGGCGCCGGAAGAAGGTGCGCGGCGTGGTCAGAATCAGGATGCCGACCAGCGCGTAGCCGAGGATCTGGGCGATCGCGAGGCCGGCGTTCGTGCCGATCCAGCCGTCGGGGTAGGCATCGCTCAGCTGGGCGCCCAGCGACCACGGCGCCGAGTTGCCACTGCGCTGGGCGGCCAGCGTCAGCACGCCGGCCGTGCCGCCCAGGATCCCCAGGACGCTGACGACGAGGGTGGCGATGCGGGCGGCGTTGCTGCCGCGGCGCAGCGACAGGCCGACCACCACGAAGAGCGCGAAGGCGATCACGGCGAGGGCCAGGGCGATCGCCGCGCCGAGCCAGACGACCGCCACGTAGTACTCCGGGTCGTTGTCGCCGGTGAAGCTGCCGGAGACCGGGGCGGCCGTCACGTCCCGGAACCGGTCGATCGTGCCGGGCACGATGGCCACCGTCGCGATGGCATAGATCAGGCCGACTCCGGCCATCAGCCACAGCAGGGCGGCAGCGAACGTCACCGCGGGCGGCCGGCCCGGCGGCGACACCGGCGGCGCGGCGGCGATCGGCGGTGGCTGGACTGGGTACGACATCGACGACTCCCCGCGGTGATCCGTTGCGCCGAACCTACCCGGGCGTGGCCGCGAGCGGGGCGCGAACCCCGTCAGGCCGGGTCGGTGGGCGGCTTCGGCGGCTGGTCACCACTGGTCGACGGCGGCGGGTTGGGATCCACCGGCGGCGGCGCGAACGGATCCGATGGCGGCGGGAAGGCGGAAGCGGGCGGCGGCGCCTGACCCGGATACGGCGACAATCCGGGAGCCGGCTGCCCCGGCTGCCCCTGCTGCCCGGGGTACGACGGTCCGGACGAAGGCTGGCCCGGGTAGGAGGGCCCGGACGTGGGCTGGCCCGGGTAGGAGGGCCCGGACGTGGGCTGGCCCGGGAAGGGCTGGCCCGGGTACGGCGGCTGAGCCGGGTACCCCGGCTGGCCGTAGCCGGCACCGCCCGGGTACTGCGGATAGGGCACCGACGGATCCCAGGCCGCCGCCGGCTTGCGGAAGAACTCGTTGGCCGCCGGCAGGGCCAGCAGGATGACCGTCGCCAGGATCGCCAGCAGCGCGATTACCGACAGCGTCGTGTTGGACGCCGAATACCAGGACGGCAGCGCCTCTTCCAACCGTTGCTGCACCTCGGCCTCCGACGGGCCGCCGGTGGTCGTGCCGGTGCCCATCGAGCCGGCCAGCGCCGTACTGCCCAGGCTGACCCCGAAGCAGCACAGCGAGATGCCGCCGATGACCCAGGTGACGATCCGCGCCGGGTTCTTGCCCCGGCCGTCGAACAGCGCCAGCACGGCGAACCCGATGCCGATCAACAGGTTGACGATCGCCCCGCCGACGAAGATGGCGCCGATGAACGACTCGGCGCCCTCAGCCTCGGTGCCGGCGTAGACGTCCCGGATGGCGTCGGTGAGCTGTCCGGCGATCGAGAACGTGGTCAACGCGTTGATCACCTGGATGGCCGCCACCGCGTAGAGCAGATAGACCGCCACGGTGACGACCGTCGGACGCGGCCGCGCCGCGGATGCCGGAGAACCAGGAACGGTCACAATGCCCCCAAAACTTGATCCATTCACGGTATCGGGCGGTTGCCAACTCCGCGACCGACCCACGGAGTCACGCAAACTGTGGCAACATCGGCCGACGATGACCGATATATCCGTAAATAGGTCGCTCGTTCAGGGGGCGACACGGGTACGCCGTGATCTCTACACTTTCGTCGTGGCATCGACGCGGCAGCACCAGCCTCCCGCGATGCCCCCTGCCCGCACGAGTCGCCCGCCCCGCCTGAAGAGCGCCTGGGCCGAGGCAGACAGTCGCCGGGCAAGAGTCCCGTTACGCCGGCCGCGTGACCACACCGCGGCGGCCCCAGACCTCTTAAGGACCGGTGAGTCCCATGCCCCACGCCGATACTCTGACCGTCGTTCACCATGACGACACGAAGACCCGCTTCAAAGACGTCCGCTATCAGCTCCACCGCGACGGCATCCGCATCTGGTCCGCCGAGGGGGAACAGGTCGTCACCGACGTGCTGATGACGCAGGCCTACCGGCAGAGGCCGGCCACAAACTAAGACTCACAACTGAAGACGCGAGGGGCCCCGGGCTGATCGAAAGATCAAAACCCGGGGCCTTTTCCCGTACGGGGTGAGCCGCGCGACAACCGAGCCGAGCGACAACCAAGCCGCGTCACCAAGCGCGCGACCGAGCCGAGCCACGCCACCAAGCGAGCGCGCGACCGAGCCGCGCGACCAAGCGAGCCGCGCGACCCGACGAGGCGATCAGCCGCGCGTCACCCGCAGCCCGTCCTTGCCGTCGCCCAGGTCGACCAGCACCGTGTCGCCGTCCTGGATCTCCCCGGCCAGCAGCGCCTTGGCCAGCGCGTCGCCGATCGTCGACTGCACCAGCCGCCGCAGCGGTCGGGCGCCGTAGATCGGGTCGTACCCGTGCTCGCCCAGCCAGTCGACCGCGGTCGAGCTCACCTCGAGAACCAGACGACGGTCGGCGAGCCGGGTACGAAGCCGGCCCAGCTGGATGTCGACGATCGCGGCCAGGTCGTCCCGGGTCAGCGCGTGGAAGACCACGATGTCGTCGAGCCGGTTGAGGAACTCGGGCTTGAAGTGCCCGCGCACCACGGCCAGCACCTCGTCGCGCCGCTCCTCGTCGCCCATGGTGATGTCGGCCGCCTGCGAGCCCAGGTTCGACGTGAGCACCAGGATGGCGTTGCGGAAGTCGACCGTGCGGCCCTGCCCGTCGGTGAGCCGGCCGTCGTCGAGCACCTGGAGCAGCACGTCGAAGACGTCCGGGTGGGCCTTCTCGACCTCGTCGAGCAGCACCACGCTGTACGGCCGGCGCCGCACCGCCTCGGTGAGCTGCCCGCCCTCCTCGTAGCCGACGTATCCGGGCGGGGCGCCGACGAGCCGCGCCACCGAGTGCTTCTCGCCGTACTCGCTCATGTCGATGCGGACCATGGCCCGCTCGTCGTCGAAGAGGAACCCGGCCAGGGCCTTGGCCAGCTCGGTCTTGCCGACGCCGGTGGGGCCGAGGAACAGGAAGCTGCCGGTCGGCCGGTCGGGGTCGGCGATGCCGGCCCGGGCCCGGCGCACGGCGCTGGCCACCGCGGCCACCGCCTCGGCCTGGCCGACCACCTTGCCGCGCAGCGATTCCTCCATGCGCAGCAGCTTGGCCGTCTCGCCCTCCATCATCCGGCCGGCCGGGATGCCGGTCCACGACGAGATCACCTCGGCGATGTCGTCCGCGCCGACCTCTTCCTTGACCATCGGCGGTTCCTCGCCGGCCTCCAGGTCGGCCGCAGCCGCGGTGGCCAGCTCCGACTCGAGGGCCGGGATCTCCTGGTACTGCAGCCGGGACGCGGTCTCCCAGTCGGCGTCGCGCTGGGCCCGCTCGAGCGAGGCCCTGGTCTCGTCGAGCTGCTTCTTCAGCTCGCCGACCCGGTTGAGGCCGCCCCGCTCGCGTTCCCACCGCGCGTTCATCATGCCGAGCTCGCGGTCCCGGTCGATCAGGTCGCGGTTGAGCCGCTCGAGGCGGGCCACCGACGCCGGGTCGGTCTCCTTCTCGAGGGCGAGCTTCTCGATCCGCATCCGGTCGACGAGGCGCTGCAGCTGGTCGAGCTCGACCGGCCGGGAGTCGATCTCCATACGGAGGCGGGACGCGGCCTCGTCGATCAGGTCGATCGCCTTGTCGGGCAGGAAGCGGTCGCTGATGTAGCGGTCGGACAGGGAGGCCGCGGCGACCAGGGCGGCGTCGGTGATCTGCACCCGGTGGTGGGCCTCGTAGCGGCCCTTGAGCCCGCGCAGGATGCCGATCGTGTCCTCGACCGTCGGTTCCCCGACCACCACCGGCTGGAAGCGCCGCTCGAGGGCCGGGTCCTTCTCGATGTGCTCGCGGTACTCGTCGAGGGTGGTCGCGCCGACCATGCGCAGCTCACCGCGGGCCAGCATCGGCTTGAGCATGTTGCCGGCGTCCATCGAGCCCTCGCCCTTGCCGGCGCCGACGACCGTGTGCAGCTCGTCGAGGAACGTGACGACCTGGCCGTTGGAGTTGCGGATCTCTTCGAGGACGCTCTTCAGCCGCTCCTCGAACTGACCGCGGTACTGCGCGCCGGCCACCATCGCGCCCAGGTCGAGCGAGACCAGCTTCTTGTCGCGCAGGGTCTCGGGCACGTCACCGGCCACGATGCGCTGGGCCAGGCCCTCGACGATCGCCGTCTTGCCGACGCCGGGCTCGCCGATGAGGACCGGGTTGTTCTTCGTACGCCGGGAGAGCACCTGAACGACCCGGCGGATCTCGGCGTCGCGGCCGATGACCGGGTCGATCTTGCCCTCGCGGGCCAGCGCGGTCAGGTCGACGCTGTATTTCTCGAGCGCCTTGTACGTCTGCTCGGGGTCGGCGTTGGTGACCCGGCGCTCGCCCCCGCGCACCTGCGGGAAGGCGGCGACCAGAGCCTCCTCGGTGGCGCCGACGTCCTTGAGGGCCCGGCCGACAGCTCCGCCGACCCGGGCCAGACCGGCCAGCAGGTGCTCGGTCGAGATGTATTCGTCGCCGAGCGGCTGGGCGATCAGCTCGGCCTCGCCGATCGCGTTGACGAATTCGCGCGAGAGGCTGGGCTCGGCCGTGCTCGCCCCCCGGGCGGAAGGCAACTGCTCGACGGCCCGCAGCGCCACCCGGCGTACGTCGGCGGGGTTGGCCCCCACCGCCCGCAGCATCGCCGGCGCTGTAGAGCCGCCGGTGTCGAGCAAAGCCAGCAACATGTGCCACGGCTCGACGGTGGCGTGCCCCCGGCGCCCGGCGTCGGCGACCGCCCCCGTGATCACATCGCGGCTCTTGGTGGTCAAACGTTCGGCGTTCATGTGCTCCCCTGATCGAACCCCACCGAGACTTGAGCGTGCTCAACTCAACTCTATGCCGAGGGCGCTACCGCGACAACGTGAGTCGTGATGGTCGCCACGGACTCCCCGAAAGAGCGCGGCGTGGCCCGTAACGTAGGGAATCATGGCCGTTCCACCGGCGGCGCACGGCTCGATGTCGCGGCGCCTGCTCCCGCTCGCCCTGATCTTCATGGCCGTCGGGATCGGCACCTCCTTCGCCGGGCCCTTCCTGGCTCTGTTCCTCAGCGACGGCGTGCACGCCGGCCCGCTCCGGACAACGATCTTTCTGCTCGTCGCGCCGCTCTCCGGTGTCGTGGTGTCGTGGCTGGTCGGGCGCCTGTCCGACCGCCGTCCGATGCGCCGCAAGCTGCTGCTTTCGGCCGCGCTGGCCGGCATGGCCGGTGCCGTGCTCACCGCGTTCATCCGCGACTACTGGGTGCTCCTCGCGGTCACCGTGACGCTGACCTCGCTGGCCGGCGCGCTCTTCCCGCAGAGCTTCGCGTACGCCCGGCAGGTGCTCCAGCAGGGCGACCCGCGCCGGGCGGCCATGGGCATCAGCACGCTGCGCATGCTCTTCTCGGTCGCCTGGGTCGCCGGGCCGCCGCTGGCCGCGCTCCTGATCGCCGCGCGCGGCTTCGCCTACACGTACGGCCTGGTCGCGATCATGTACGGCTTGGCCGCCGTGATCGTCTACCGCTGGCTGCCCGAGGTCGCCGTCCCGGCCGGTCCGGCCGAACACGAGACGGATGACGTGCCCGAGGCCCCGCGGTCGACGATCTTCCTGCTGGTCGCGGGCTTCATCGTCGTGCAGACCGCGATTACGCTGGGTGTGCAGGCCATGCCGCTGTTCGTCAGCATCGACCTGGGCGGCTCGGTGAGCGGAGCCGGCCTCATTCTCGGGCTGTGCGCGGCGCTCGAGATCCCGCTGCTGCTCGGCTTCGGCGCGCTCGGCACCCGGCTGCCACTGCGCTCGCTCATCCTCGTCGGCGTGGTCTTCGGCGTCGCGTACCAGGCCGTGGCGGTCACCGCCGGCTCGGTGTGGGTGCTGGCCGCGGCCCAGATCCTCAACGCCGCCTTCATCGCGGCCGTCGGCGGGCTGAGCATCACCTACATGCAGGACCTGATGCCGGGCCACCACGGACGGGCCACCACGATGATCACCAACACCTTCCCGATCGGCCAGGTCCTCGCCGCGCCCGCGTTCGGCCTGGCCCAGCAGTTCGACTACCGGCTCGCGTACGGCGTGAATCTCGCCCTGTGCGTGCTGGGCTTCCTGCTGATCCTGGCCGCCCGGCGAACCCGGCGAATCGTCCCGGAAGTGCGGCCGGAGGCCATGCTGACCGGAACCGCGTGACTGCTGGGCTACCGTTGTGATCGTGCGTGTACGGGTGGAACAGACTCCGTTGCCGGGAATCGGCGTCCGGCATGACCTGGTGACGTCCTCGGGGCGTACCGTCGGCGTGGTCTCGCACCGCAATGGCCGCCGTGACCTGGTGCTGTACGACATCGACGACCCGGATTCGTGCCTGGCGTCGATCCCGCTGACCGACGACGAGGCCGAGGCTCTGGCCGACGTGCTCGGCGCCTCGCTCATGCTGGGCCAGCTGGCCGGGCTCCGGCAGCAGGCGTCCGGGCTGCTCACCGAGCAGATCGCGCTGCCCGCCGGCTCACCCTTCGTCCGGCGCAAGCTGGGCGACACGCGCACGCGCACCCGCACCGGCGCCTCGATCGTGGCCGTGATGCGCGACCGCGAGGTCATCGCCTCCCCCGGCCCCGAGTTCGTCTTCGAAGCGAACGACGTGGTGGTCGCGGTCGGCACCCGTCAGGGCCTGGACGGCGCCACCGCCATCCTGGCCGGCGACACCGAAGACTGAGCCTGCCCGCGGCGAAACCCCAGAGACGAGCGGGTCCCGGAATGCACGAAACGACGATCCTCCTCATCGAGGTCGGTGCCTTACTTTTCGCTCTCGGCATGCTCGGCCGCCTCGGCCGGCGCTTCGGGCTCTCGCCGATCCCGCTCTATCTGCTGGCCGGCCTGGCCTTCGGGCACGGCGGATTCGTGCCGCTCTCGGCGAGCGAGGAGTTCATCGAGATCGGCGCCTCCATCGGCGTGATCCTGCTGCTGGTCATGCTCGGCCTCGAATACTCGGCGGGTGAACTCGTCGGCAACCTGCGCGCGGCGGCCCCCGCCGGGCTGGTCGACGCGCTGTTCAACGCCCTGCCCGGCGCGGCGTTCGCCGTCCTCCTGGGCTGGGAGTGGCAGGCCGCGCTGGTGCTGGCCGGCATCACCTGGGTCTCGTCCTCCGGGGTCATCGCCAAGGTGCTCGGTGACCTGGGCCGGCTCGGTAACCGCGAGACGCCGGTGATTCTCTCGGTGCTGGTCATCGAGGACCTCGCCATGGCCTTCTACCTGCCGCTGGTCACCGCCGTGCTGGCCGGGGTGGGCCTGATCGGCGGGCTCAAGTCGCTCGGCGTCGCCGTCGTCACCGTGGTCGCGGTGCTGGTCGTGGCGATCCGCTACGGCCGCCAGATCAGCGCCCTGATCTCGGCCAAGGACGCCGAGGCCCTGCTGCTGGGCGTCCTCGGGCTGACCCTGTTCGTGGCCGGCGTGGCCGAGGAGCTCAACGTTTCCGCCGCGGTCGGCGCCTTCCTGGTCGGCATCGCGATCTCCGGTCCGGTCGCGCACCACGCGACGCAGATGCTGTCCCCACTGCGCGACCTGTTCGCCGCGGTGTTCTTCGTCTTCTTCGGCCTGTCCACCGATCCGGCCGACATGCCCCCGGTTCTGCTGCCGGCGCTGGGACTGGCCGTGGTCACGATGCTCACCAAGGTCGCGACGGGTTACTTCGCGGCCCGCCGGGTGGGCATCGCCGTTCCCGGCCGGCTGCGGGCCGGGCTGGCCCTCATGCCGCGGGGCGAGTTCTCGATCGTCATCGCCGGGCTGGCCGTCGCGTCGGGTGTCGAGCCGCGGCTGGCCCCGCTGGCCACGGCGTACGTATTGATCACGGTCGTTTCCGGCCCGCTGCTCGCCCGGCTGCCCGATTACGACTGGTTCAAGACCTTTGTCCGCCGCTGGGGGCCGCCGACGAGACCCAAGGTGCAGCCACTCACCGCCGAGGACTGACCTGAGGCTGCATAAAGCTACTGACCGGTATCCGATTGTGAGCTCTTGACACTTTCGCCGGACAAGGTCGGCGCGCTAGTTTCGCCTGCGACAACTACGTGTTATCGGACTTTCTCGGGCGGCGACGTGACAGTGCGTGAGTCGACTTTTTTCGGGTTCGCCAATCCGGTCGATCCTCGGCCGGAAGAGCTGCAGGCGTGGGCCTATCACCCGGAGGCTGTGCCGCTCAGCGGCATGCCCCCCGACTGGGACCTGTTGATCTCCGGCGACGTCCTGGCGCCGACGCTGTTCGAACTGGCGATGGACAGGCAGTGTCCGGCTCGCCGCTTCGCCCAGCACTGCATGTACATCTACGCCGCCGACGGCGTCCGGCAGAACGCCTCGGGGCAGCGTAAGCGCCGGCTCAAGAAGTTCGTGGAGCGTGCGGAAGAGGTCGGCGACGAGCCGATGTCGATCTGGGCGCACAACTGCCGCGTGCTGATGAGCCGGCCCGAGATCTTCGACTACACCGACTGGATCGAGGGCGGCCTCGTCCGCCACCCCCGCCGGCTCGGCCTGTTCAACAACCGCAGGTAAGAGAAAAGGCCCCGCACGGGGCCTTTCCTACCTGTCGGATGCTCGCCGGGGGCGCCACACGACCAGCGCGGTCGAGGGGCGCTCCTGGCGTACCAGATCTCCACGGCCGTACGGGCTCTCGAGCTGGGCGAGGCGGGCGTACGCGTCGGCGAGCTCGTGCTCGAGCTCCCGCACCCGCTCCTGCAGGTCGCCCACCAGCTGCTCGAGTCCGATGATGCGCTTGATGCCGGCCAGGTTGACGCCTTCCTCCTGGCTGAGTTTCTGCACCTCGCGCAGCAACGCCACGTCCCGCTCGCTGTAGCGGCGCCCGCCCCCGCCGGCCCGGCCGGGCTGAACCAGCCCGAGCCGGTCGTACTGACGGAGTGTCTGCGGGTGCATCCCGGCCAGGCGAGCCGCGACCGAGATGATCAGGACCTTCGCGTCGGAGGACTGCTCGACCGAGATGCTGATCTCTTCATGCATGTGCCCCTCCCGATCCCGTTAGGTGTTCCGGCGCACCCGGGCCTCGAGCCGCTCCCGCCCGGCGGGCGGGGTCAGCTTGGCGAACCGCTCCAGCGCGTCCCGGGCCTCCCCCGTGACTCCACCCGGCATCTGCACGTCGACCGTGACGATCAGGTCTCCGGGTGGTCCGTCCTTGCGTGTGACTCCCTTGCCTCGCGCCCGCAGCTTGCGGCCGCTCGGCGTGCCCGGCGGCACCCGCAGGGTGACCGGGCCGTCCAGCGTCGGCACCCGCAGATCGGTGCCGAGCACCGCCTCCGCAATGGTGACCGGCACGACCAGGGTCAGGTCATCACCCGTACGCCCGAACAACTCGTCCGGTCGCACCATGACCTGCACGAAGAGGTCGCCCGCGGGGCCACCCCGGTCGCCCGGCTCGCCCCGGCCGCTGAGCCGGATGCGCTGACCGTCGGCCACCCCGGCCGGGAACCGGACGTTGATCGTGCGGTTCTTGGTGACCCCGCCCGTGCCCCGGCACTCCGTGCACTTCTGGTCGACGATCGTCCCCGCGCCCTGGCAGTCCCGGCAGGGCTCGGAGAAGCTGAACGATCCCTGGTTGCGCGAGATGAGGCCGGTGCCCTGGCACTGCGGGCACGTGCGCGGCGACGTGCCGGGCTTGGCCCCGCTGCCATGGCAGGTCTCGCACTCGCCGGCCGAGCGCAGCGTCAAGGGCAGCGTCGTGCCCTTCACGGCCTGCGCGAAGTCGAGCGTCACCTCGGTCTCGACATCCCGGCCGCGACGGGGACCGCCACGGCGTGCGGCGCCACCACCAGGCCCGCCGCCCGAGAATATCGAGCTGAATATGTCCGAGAAGCCGGCACCGCCGAAGCGACGGTCGCCGGGCGCGCCACCGGCCGCACCGGCGCCGCTGAACCCGCCGAACAGGTCGGACGGGTCGAACTGGGTGCCGCCACCGGAACGGGCCCCCCGGCGGAACGCGCCCGAGCCGAACAGCGAGCGCATCTCGTCGTATTCCTTGCGCTTCTTGTCGTCCGAGAGCACGTCGTACGCCTCGGAGGCGGCCTTGAACTTCTCTTCCGCCTCCTTGTTCCCGGGGTTGCGATCCGGGTGCAGATCTCGGGCGAGCTTTCGGTACGCCTTCTTGATCTCGTCGGTCGGAGCGGACTTGGGCACGCCGAGAACGGCATAGAAGTCCTTTTCGAGCCAGTCCTTCGAACTCATCCCGCCTCCCCCCTCCTGCGGCAGGTCCCGCCTGCCGCGAGGCGGCAGGCGGGACGAACGTGTGAGATCACTCCGGGTCGGCCACCGCGACCAGGGCCGGTCGCAGAAGCCGCTCGCCCAGCGTGTAACCGCGGCGCATGACCTCGACGCAGGTCGGCTCGGCGACGTCCGCGGACGTCAGGTGAGCCACCGCCTCGTGGCGGTTGGGGTCGAACGGGTCGCCCTTCTCGCCGAAGGCCACGAGCCCCAGCTTGCCGGTCGCCGTGGTCAGTGACTCGGCCACCGAGGCGAACGGGCCGGCCAGGTCGCCGTGCTCGCGCGCCCGGTCGATGTCGTCCAGCACCGGCAGCAGCGCGGTCAGCACCGCGCCGGTGGTCTGCTCGGCGGCCGCGCCCCGGTCACGGTCGACCCGCTTGCGGTAGTTGGCGTACTCGGCGGTCACCCGCTGCAGGTCGTGGGTCCGCTCGTCGAGCTCGGTCCGCAGCGCCTCCAGTTCGGCGCCGAGAGTGGGCTGCTCAACGGGCTCGTCAGCGGGCTTGGACTCCTCCTCCACTTTCGGAGCCTCCTCCTCGGGATCAGCCGCCCGGTGGGCGCCGACCGAGGCCTTGCCCTTGGCCGTGCTGGCCTTGGGCTCGGCCTTGGTGTCAATCTTGCGGCGGTCCCGGATGACGACCCGTTCGGTCGTCTGACCGTCGTTCTCGTCGTCCGCGGCGGTCACTTCTTGTCGTCCTCCACGATTTCGGCGTCGACGACGTCGTCAGCGCCGCCCGCGGCCGGACCGGAGTTCGGGGCGCTGCTCGGGCCGCCCGCGCCCGGGGCGCCGGGGGCGTCCTCGGGACCGGCGCCGGCGGCGGCCTGAGCCGGGTCACCCTGCGAGTACAGCTGCGAGCCGGCCTCCTGGGAGACCTGCGACAGCCGCTCGTGGGCGGCCTTGATCTTCTCGATGTCGGTGCCGCCCAGCGCGCCCCGAAGCTCGCCCAGCGCCTCGCCGATCTTGTTCTTGCTGTCCTCGGGCAGCTTGTCGCCGCTCTCGGCCAGGAACTTCTCGGTCTGCCACTGCAGCTGCTCGGCCAGGTTGCGGGTCTCCGCGTCGTCGCGGCGCTTCTTGTCCTCGTCCGCGTGGTCCTGAGCGTCGCGCATCATGCGCTCAATGTCGTCCTTCGGCAGCGCGGAGCCGCCGGTGATCGTCATCTTCTGCTCCTTGCCCGTGCCCAGGTCCTTCGCGGACACGTGCACGATGCCGTTGGCGTCGATGTCGAACGAGACCTCGATCTGCGGGACGCCACGGGGAGCCGGGGCGATGCCGCTGAGCTCGAAGGTGCCGAGCTTCTTGTTGTACGCGGCCATCTCGCGCTCACCCTGGAAGACCTGGATCAGCACGGACGGCTGGTTGTCCTCCGCGGTCGTGTAGACCTCGGAGCGGTGGGCCGGGATGGTCGTGTTGCGCTCGACCAGCTTGTGCATGATGCCGCCCTTGGTCTCGATGCCCAGCGACAGCGGGGTCACATCGAGAAGAAGGACGTCCTTGACCTCGCCCTTGAGCACGCCGGCCTGCAGAGCGGCGCCGACGGCGACGACCTCGTCCGGGTTGACGCCCTTGTTGGGCTCCTTGCCGGTGATGCTCTTGACCAGGTCGGCCACGGCCGGCATACGGGTCGAGCCGCCGACCAGGATGATGTGGTCGACGTCGGCCAGCTTGACGTCAGCGTCCTTGATGGCCGACTCGAACGGGCCCTTGCAGCGGTCGAGCAGGTCCTGCGTCATGCGCTGGAACTCGGCGCGCGACAGCGACATGTCGAGGTGCAGCGGGCCGTCGGGGCCGGCCGTGATGTAGGGCAGGTTGATGCTGGTGGTCGTCGCGGCCGACAGCTCGATCTTCGCCTTCTCGGCGGCCTCGCGCAGACGCTGCAGCGCCATCTTGTCGGAGCCCAGGTCGATGCCGTGCTCGCCGCGGAACGTCTTGACCAGGTGGTCGATGATCCGCTGGTCCCAGTCGTCGCCACCGAGGTGGTTGTCACCGGAGGTCGACTTGACCTCGATGACGCCGTCGCCGAGCTCGAGCAGGGACACGTCGAAGGTGCCGCCGCCGAGGTCGAAGACCAGGACGGTCTGCTCCTTGGAACCCTTGTCGAGGCCGTACGCCAGAGCGGCGGCGGTGGGCTCGTTGACGATCCGCAGGACGTTGAGGCCGGCGATCTCGCCCGCCTCCTTGGTGGCCTGCCGCTGCGCGTCGTTGAAGTAGGCCGGGACGGTGATGACCGCGTCCGTGACCGTCTCGCCGAGGTAGGCCTCGGAGTCGCGCTTGAGCTTCATCAGCACCCGCGCCGAGATCTCCTGCGGGGTGTACTTCTTGCCGTCGATGTCGATCGACCAGTTCGTGCCGACCTCGCGCTTGACCGAGCGAATGGTCCGGTCGGGGTTGGTCACGGCCTGGCGCTTGGCGACCTCACCGACGAGCACCTCACCGTTGCGGGCGAAGGCGACGATGGACGGTGTCGTCCGGGAGCCCTCCGCGTTGGCGATTACGGTGGGCTCGCCTCCTTCCAGAACGCTGACGCAGGAGTTCGTGGTGCCGAGGTCGATACCGACCGCACGTGCCATGGTTGTTTCCTCGCTTCGGGGTTGCTCAGAGAAGGTTGAGTGCAACGGACTCAATGATGCCACGGGCTCGCACATCGTCAAGTCGAAGTTGAGTCACACGGACGCAACTACGGTCGTTCACGGCGGCGTCACCAGTTCGGTAGATACCTGTCCGGTCACGGCATACCGGCACCTGTTGTCCTGCATGCATAGATCGGGCACTCTTTAGCCGTGACGACGCACGGTGACGCGGTCGGTCCGTCGGCCCTGTCCGCCGCGCCCGCCGCCACACGAGAGCCCGAGACGGTTTCCCAAGACGGCTCCGCGGGAAAGAAAGAGCAGGTCAGCTCGACGACCGCCGATGCGGCGGACCCCACTGATCGTACGGAAGCCGCCGTGCCCCGTCAGCCACATCCGGAACCGGATCCCGCGGAGTCCGCGCCCGACAAGCGCCCCGCCGACCTGGGCGAGGCCGACGCGCGGACCACCACCCCGTCGACCGCCCTCGAACTGGCCAAGCCCACCTCCGGCGTCGACCGCCTGGCCGAGGCCCTGGGCCAGCTGCGCGTGGCGATCGGCGAGACGGCGTACCCGTTGGTCATGCCCTCGGCCGAAGAGGCCCAGCGTATCGGCGCGGCCCTGGTCACCCAGCTCGACGACTACCTGGTGCCGCGCCTGACCCGGCTCGACGCGCCCCTGCTCGTCGTCGTCGGCGGCTCCACCGGCGCCGGCAAGTCGACCCTGGTCAACAGCCTGGTGCGCGCTCCCGTCAGCACGGCCGGCGTGCTGCGCCCGACCACCCGCTCGCCGGTGCTGGTCAGCAACCCGGCCGACCTGCCCTGGTTCCAGCAGGGTCAGCTGCTGCCCGGCCTGGTGCGCACCCGTGAGCCCAGCAACGAGGCCACGGCGCTCCAGATCGTCTCGGCCCCGGCCCTCGGCGGCGGCCTGGCCTTCCTCGACGCGCCCGACATCGACTCGGTGGTCGACCGTAACCGCAAGCTCGCGGCCCAGCTGCTGGCCGCCGCCGACCTGTGGCTCTTCGTCACCACCGCCGCCCGTTACGCCGACGCGGTGCCGTGGGAACTGCTGACCACGGCCCGGCTCCGCGGCACGGTGATCGCGCTGGTGCTCGACCGGGTGCCCGCCGAGGCCGCGGCCGAGGTCGCCACCCACCTGCAGGACATGCTGAACGTTCGCGACCTGGGCGGTGCGCCGCTGTTCGTGCTGCCCGAGACCAGGCTCGACGGCCAGGGGCTGATCAGCGAAGAGGTCATCGGCCCGCTGCACGACTGGTTCGGCCGGCTCGCCGCCGACAGCAACGCCCGCTCGGCGGTGGTGCGGCAGACCCTCGACGGCGCGATCACCTCGCTGGGCCCGGCCGTCGCCGGTCTCGCCGACGCCGCCGACGAGCAGGCCCGCGCGGCCAAGGCGCTGGGCGACCGGGTCACCGCGGCCTACCGCAACGGGCGCCAGACCATGGCCGAGGGGCTGCGCGACGGCCGCCTGCTGCGCGGCGAGGTGCTGGCCCGATGGCAGGAGTTCGTCGGCACCGGCGAGTTCCTCAAGACGCTCGAGAGCAAGGTCGGCCAGATGCGCGACCGGTTCATCTCGGCGCTCACCGGCCGCCCGCTGCCCGGCCGCAATCTGCAGGTGGCGCTCGAGTCGCAGCTGGTCACGCTGCTGCGCGGCATCGCGGCGGACGCGGCCGAGCAGGCGTACGCGGCCTGGCAGGCCCACCCGGCCGGCGCCGCCCTGCTCGAACCCGAGCTGCAGCGCCCCGCGGCCGACCTGCCGGGGCGGGCCGACCGACTCGTTCGCGACTGGCAGCAGTGGGTGCTCGGCCTGGTCCGGGCCGAGGGTGCCGAGAAGCGAGTGGTCGCCCGGGGCGCGGCCTACGCGGTCAACGGCGCCGGCCTGGCCGTGATGATCGCCGTGTTCACCTCGACCGCGTTCATCCCCACCGGGCTCGAGGTCGCCGCGGGCGCCGGCAGCGCCGTCGCCGCCCAGAAGGTGCTCGAGGCGATCTTCGGCGACCAGGCGATCCGGACGCTGGCCACCCAGGCCCGCGAGGAGTTCCTGCTGCGTACGGGCAAGCTGTTCGACGAGGAGGCCGCGCGCTTCACCGACCGGCTCGCCGCCGTCGGCCTCGACGAGGAACCCGGGGCCCGGCTGCGCCAGGCCGCGGCGGCCGTGGAGACTGCCCGTACCGAACTCGCGTTGACGGGAAGCACGACGTGAGCCTGATCGAGAAGGTGCGCGAGGCGATGGCGGGCGACGACCGGGTGGACGCCGAGCGGCTGGTGCTTCGGCTCGAGGCGCTGGGCCGGTTCCTGCGCCTGGTCGACCCCTATCTGCCCGACAGCAGTCTGGTGGCCGCCCACACGCTGGTCGAGCGGGCCGGCAACCGGCTCTCGCTGTCGCGCGACCACACCGTCGTCGCGCTCGCCGGCAGCACCGGCAGCGGCAAGTCCAGCCTGTTCAACGCCTTGGCCCGGCTCAAGCTCTCGCCGGTCGGCGTGCGCCGGCCGACGACCGGGGTCGCCCACGCGTGTGTCTGGGGCCCGCTCGAGCCGGCCAACCGGCTGCTCGACTGGGTCGGCGTGCTGCCGCGGCACCGCTTCATGCGCGAGAGCGCGCTCGACGGCGACGACGAGGCCGCCATGCGCGGGCTGGTGCTGCTCGACCTGCCTGACTTCGACTCGGTCGAGCGCGGCCACCGGCTCGAGGTCGACCGCCTGCTCGGCCTGGTCGACCTGATCGTCTGGGTGGTCGACCCGCAGAAGTACGGCGACCGGATCCTGCACCAGGCTTATCTCTCTCAGTTCCGCTCGCACGCCGCGGTCACGGTCGTCGTGCTCAACCAGGCCGACCGGCTCTCCACGCAGGACACCGAACTGGTGCTCGAAGACCTGAAGCGGTTGCTCAGCGAGGACGGGCTGGCCGAGGCGCCTGTGCTGGCCACCTCGGCCAAGCAGCCCGGCATGCTCAACGAGCTCCGCGGATCGCTCGAGACCACGGTCGCCGAGCGGCAGGCCGCGCTGCGCCGGGTCACCGGCGACCTCGACGCGGTCAGCGAGCCGCTGACCGCCATGATCGGGCCACCCGCGGCCGAGGACGAGGTCGACCGGGCCACCGTACGTCAGCTGACCGACGCGCTGGCCGCCTCGGCCGGGGTGGGCGCGGTCGCCGACGCTTCCGCCGCGGCCTACCGGCACCGCGCCGCGGCCGCCACCGGCTGGCCGCTGACCCGCGGCCTGCGCCGGCTCCGTCCCGACCCGCTGCGCCGCCTGCACCTCGACACCAAATCGGCTGACACCGAGCCGGCCGAGACCGGCGCCGTCTCCACCGACATCGTTCCGCGCACCTCGCTGCCCGAGGCCGACGCGGCGCAGAAGTCGGCAGTCGGCCTGGCCGTGCGCGCGGTGTCCAGCCGGGCGGCGGCGCCGCTGCCCGAGGTGTGGAAGCCCGCACTGGCCGACGCCGCCCGCTCCCGGTCGGCCGACCTGCCGGACGCGCTCGACCGCGCCATCGGCACCACCGATCTCGGCCTGAAGAAGGCGCCGCTCTGGTGGCGGGCCGTCGGCGCCCTGCACTGGCTCCTTCTCGCGGCCGCCGTGTTCGGGCTGGGCTGGCTCGTCGCCGGCTACGTTATCCGGATTCTGGGACTGCCCGAGTTGGACAATCCGACGGTCGGCGACGTCCCGATGCCCGGCCTGCTGCTGGTCGGCGGCCTGCTTCTCGGCGTACTGCTGTCGCTGATCATGCGGCCGGCCGTGGAGTGGGGAGCGCGACGCGCCCGGAAGAGGGCCGAGCGACGTCTGCGGGCCTCGGTGAACGAGGTGGGACGCGAATACGTGGTGGCGCCGGTCCGCGAGGTGCTGAATGCGTACGCACAGGCGCGTGAAGCTTTGAGCACCGTGCGTTCGTAGTAGTCCCGCCACGCACCGTGCCGGGTAGGCTCGCGACATGCCCGCCCCCCAGACTCCGTACGAGGCGGTCCTGCACGCGGCCCGCGACGTCGCGAAACTCGGCTGCGCACTGGATGCCGAGATGCTCGGCACCGCGCTGCTCGGCAGCGTCTACTCCTTGGCCCACGACGACCGTGGCGCCGCTCTGCGCACCTTCGTCGGCGATTTCCTCGCCGCCACCACCCGCCGGCGCTCGGCCTCGGCCACCACGATCCGCGAGGTCTTCGCGGCGCTCGTGCCCGGCGCCGAGGGCGCGGCCGCGGTGCGACCGGGCGCACAGGCGCCTGCGTGGACGACCCAGCTCGGGCGGGTCCGGCCCACCGGCTACTACGCGTACGGCGACGTGTACGGCGACCAGACGTCCTATCTGGTCACCTTCGCCTACGACGACACCGACGAGGGCGGCCCCGAGCACGCGGTCGTCGCGCTCGTCGACCACAACATCGGCATCGCGAAGGACATCTTCGTCGGCTCCTCGGCCGAGCGGATCCTCGAGCAGGTCCGCCAGATGTGCGCCGACGACGAGCTGACCTGGTTCCGTGAGGAGGATCCGGGCCGGCTGCGGGCCGAGATCGACCGCCACCTCGAGATCACCGACAGCCTGACCGACCTGCCGTCCGAGGGCTCCCTGGCCACCGACCGGGCACTGGCCGGCGCACGGCTGGCTCTGCTGCCCACGGCCGGCACGCCGCCCCTGAGCGAACCGCCCGCGGTCAGCAGCACCGACCTGGTCCGCGACTTCCTGGCCTCGCCCGAGGCGGCCCGCTTCGGGCTCGACCGGGTGCACGCCGACGACGAGCTGGCGTCGTTGCACTTCTGCCTCAGCCTGATCCTCGACCACGCGGCGAGCCTGCCCGACCCCGACCCGGTGCGGTGGAGCCCGGCGGTGGCGGGGTTGTTCCTGCTCGACTGGGTGCACCGGCGCGCCGTGCTCGACATGGACGACGCGGCCATGCTGCCCCGGGTGACCCGGGCGTGGTCGGCCTACGCGCTGCGCCGGCGCAACCTGCCAGAGGCGGCCACCGAGCAGACCGACACGGTGGTGGAAGAGATGATCCCCGAGTTCGCCCGGCTCTACGCGACCGGCGAGAAGCGCAGCCCGGCGACGGCCGCGGTGGCCCAGCTCATCAGCGAGGGCGTCGACCCCAACGACACCGACGCCATCGACGCCTGGATTGAGGCCAACCGCCACCGCCTCGACGGCAGCTGATCACCAGCGGCCGCTGAGGTCCTCGGTGTGGTCGGCGTGGTGCCGGCCGACCCGCGAGCTGCGCTGCTGGTCCGGCGTCTGGTCGTCGACGTGGTGCATGCTGCCGGCGCGATGGCTGCCCCGGTAGGAGCGGTTCTGGTTCTCCTCCGAGCGCGCCTCCGGGATCACACGCTGCGCGTGGTTGCCCCGGTTGGCGTAGCTACGTTCGAGGATGACGGTCGCCCGGATGTTGTGGGGACGTTCGGCCACAGCTGACCTCCGGCTGTGTTCGGACCGGTCGCGTGACCGGTGACGGTTGTCCTTGCTCTCCTCGCACCGGCGCTGCTGCCGGTCGGGGCGATGGTGGGCCGGCTCGTCGCCGCGATCGGCGTCGTCCGGCTCGTCGGCATGATCAGCGTCGCCTGGCTCGTCGCCGCGGTCGGCGCCGTCCGATTTGCCGCCGTCGGCGTCATCCGGCTCGTCGCCGTGATCGGCGTCATCCGGCTCGTCGGCATGATCAGCGTCGCCTGGCTCGTCGCCGTGATCGGCGCCGTCCGACCTACCGCCGTGATCGGCGTCATCCGGCTCATCGCCGTGATCGGCATCATTCGGCTTCTCGCCGTGATCTGGGTCGTCGGCTTTGTGGCCGTGATCAGCGTCGCCTGGCTCGTCGCCGTGCCCGGCGTCGTTCGGCTCCTCGGCTTGATTGTTGTCGTCCGGCACGTCGGGCAGGCCGGGCACTGACGGCCGGCGCCCCTCGGCGGGCGGCAGCTGGTCAACGTCGTCCGGCTCGCCCGGGACCGAGGGCAGGCCGGGAACGGCCGGCCGAGACGGGTTCGCGGGTTTACCCGGTTTCGCGGGCTCGTCTGGGGCGGCGGGCCTGGCTGGGGCAGCGGGCTTGGCTGGGGCGGCGGGCTTCGGCCGCTTGGGTTCCCAGCGGGCGTGATGGTCACGCCGGTCGCGGCCAGTGCGGTCCCGGTCGGCGCGTGAGTTCCCGGCCCCGTTCCGTACGCCGTCATGAGCCGCACCCCCAGCCGGCGCACTGCCGGGCGACGTCACCGGCTCGCGCTTCCCGGCCTTGCCGATCAGCCGCCCGGCCCGTACCGCCGCATCGGCGCTCTGCGATGCGCCGAGGGCCGAACCGTTCCCCTCGTCCGGGGGCCCCGCGGACGACGACGGCGACGGCGGCGACTGCCGCACCGGCCCGGACGAGGGCGGCGGCAGGAACGGGATGTCCATCGTGTCCGTACGCCCGCCCGACATCTCGCGGGAGCCCGCGGTGATCGCGGCCAGGGTCGGCATCGAGGCCAGTCCGACCAGCATCGCCACGATCAGCACGTACCGCCGCGTGGGCCCGTTGAACCCGGTGTCGGCCCGGTACACCCCGTTCAGCCGCTTGCGCATCACCTTCATCGGCGGCACGAGGTCGTCGTGATCGTCCGGCACCTCCGGGCTCCCCCTTTCCGGGTCGGCATCGACGGGCGCGGCCGGCTGCAATGATCAACACCGATCCGCCGTGGTCATGGGGGTGAACGACGCATGGGCATATCGGCAGCGGCGTAAAGGGGTCGTTCGTACGGTAGTGACCGTACGAAAGCCACTTAATTGGACAAATACGGGCACCGATATGACCGGAGAATTTCGCGACTGTGATCGACCTGGCCTGTAACGAGGCTCACGTTCTCTGTCAGGATGGGAGCGACGGCACCGCCGCCGTCGCTTCCGCCGACCCAGCGGGGCACGAGGTGGGCGCCGTCACTCCCCGGCGGGGTCCAGGCCCGCGCCGAATCGTCGCGCGGCAACCTCACCCGGGCCAGGCGCGACGACCACCGGTCCGTCGCGCGGACGGGTAACACCCGTCGCGGGCGCAGAGATGAACAGGGAGACACGGATGGCAAACGGCGTGAGCGATGTCGGGGCAGACGCCCCGGCAGGCGGTTTCGTCCAACTGCTGACCCCCGACGGTGAACGCCGCGAGAGCGTGACCACCGCCGACGGCACGACCTATTCCGTCGACTTCACCGACGAGGAATACCGAGACCTCTACCGCGATCTGGTGACCGTCCGCCGCCTCGACGCCGAGGCGACCGCCCTGCAGCGACAGGGCGAGCTGGGCATCTGGGCCAGCCTGCTCGGTCAGGAGGCGGCCCAGGTCGGCTCCGGCCGGGCCCTGCGCCCGCAGGACATGGCCTTCCCGACCTATCGCGAGCACGGAGTCCTCTACACCCGGGGCATCGACCCGATCATGCCGTTCGGCCTGTTCCGCGGCGTCGACCAGGGCGGCTGGGACGCCAACGAGCACCGCTTCAACGGCTACACCATCGTGATCGGCTCGCAGACGCTGCACGCGACCGGCTACGCCATGGGCGTGACCATGGACGGCAAGACCGGCACCCCCGACGGCGAGGCCGTGATCGCCTACTTCGGCGACGGCGCGACCAGCCAGGGCGAGGTCAACGAGGCGTTCGTCTGGGCCGGCGTCTTCAACGCCCCGATGGTCTTCTTCTGTCAGAACAACCAGTACGCGATCTCCGAGCCCCTCGAGCGGCAGACCCGCATCCCGCTCTACCGCCGGGCCGCCGGCTTCGGCTTCCCCGGTGTCCGCATCGACGGCAACGACGTGCTGGCCAGCTACGCGGTCACCCGGGCGGCGCTCGACAACGCGCGCAACGGCCAGGGCCCGACGCTGATCGAGGCCTACACCTACCGGATGGGCGCGCACACCAGCTCGGACGACCCGACCCGCTACCGCATCGCCAGCGAGGTCGAGTCGTGGAAGGCCAAGGACCCGATCTCCCGGCTCAGGGCGTTCCTGACCAAGCAGCAGCTCGCCGGCGAGGAGTTCTTCGCAGAGGTCGACGAGTCGGCCAAGACGCTCGCGCTCGACCTGCGGGAGCGCGTGCTCGCCATGCCCGACCCACAGCCGGTGACCATGTTCGACCACGTCTATCCGCACGGCTCGCCCGAGGTGGACGCGCAGCGCGCCCGGTTCGCCGACTACCACGCTTCGTTCGAGGGGAGCGACCACTGATGGCTCAGTCTGACCGCGGCGGAAAACCGACGCAAAACCCACGGGAGACACTTACCCTGGGCAAGGCCCTCAACCACGGCCTGCGCCGCTCCCTCGAGGAGAACGACAAGGTCGTCATCATGGGCGAGGACGTCGGCAAGCTCGGCGGCGTCTTCCGGATCACCGACGGCCTGCAGAAGGACTTCGGCGAAGACCGGGTCATCGACACCCCGCTGGCCGAGGCCGGCATCATCGGCACCGCGGTCGGCCTGGCCATCCGCGGTTATCGCCCGGTGTGCGAGATCCAGTTCGACGGGTTCGTCTTCCCGGCCTACAACCAGATCGTGGCCCAGGTCGCCAAGATGTTCTACCGCTCCAAGGGCAACGTGCGGCTGCCGATCGTCATCCGCATCCCCTTCGGCGGCGGCATCGGCGCCGTCGAGCACCACTCCGAGTCCCCCGAGGCGTACTTCGCGCACACCCCGGGCCTCAAGGTCGTGAGCTGCTCCAACCCGTCCGACGCCTACACGATGATCCAGCAGGCGATCACCTCGGACGACCCGGTCGTGTTCTTCGAGCCGAAGCGGCGCTACTGGGAGAAGGGCGACGTCGAGCTCGGCGCCGACCTGTCCGGGGCCGACCCGCTGCACGCGGCCCGGGTGGCCCGCGAGGGTGGCGACGCGACCCTGATCGCGTACGGCCCGATGGTTCGCACGGCCCTGGACGCGGCCACCGCCGCCGCTGAGGACGGGCGCAACCTCGAGGTCATCGACCTGCGTTCGTTGTCGCCGGTCGACTACGAGACGATCTACGCCTCGGTCCGCAAGACCGGCCGGGCCGTCGTGGTGCACGAGGCGCCCGGCAACATCGGTCTGGGCGCCGAACTGGCCGCTCGCATCTCGGAGCAGTGCTTCTACTCGCTCGAGGCGCCGGTGCTGCGGGTCACGGGCTACGACGTCCCCTACCCGGCAGCCCGGGTCGAGGAGGAGTACCTCCCGGATCTCGACCGGGTGCTGGACGCCGTCGACCGTTCGTTCGGCTGGTGACGCCGATGTCGCGGATCAAGGAGTTCAACCTGCCCGACCTCGGCGAGGGTCTCACCGAGGGCGAGATCCTGACCTGGCTGGTCAAGGTGGGCGACACGGTCGAGCTGAACCAGCCCATCGTCGAGGTCGAGACGGCCAAGGCGGCCGTCGAGATCCCCGCCAAGTGGGGCGGCGTGATCTCCAAGATCTACGTCGAGGCCGGAACGACGGTCGAGGTCGGGGCGCCCATCGTGGCGATCGACACCCAGCCGTCAGCCGGTCCGCTGCCCGACGACATGCCCGGCCCCGCGCCGTCGGCCGAGTCGCTGGCCGCGGTCGAGATCGCGCCGGCCGAGGGCTCGATCGAGCCAGGCATGATCGGTGGTCCGGCGCCGGGTGGCCGCACGGCCGTGCTGGTGGGCTACGGGCCGAAGAACACCACGGCGAAAAGGCGGCCCCGCAGCGGTACGCCGGGAAGCAGTGCTCCGGTCGCGGCCGCGGCTCCGCCCGTGGTGGCTCCGCCCGTGGTCGCTCCGTCCGTGCCGCCTACGCCCGTGGTGACGCCGTCCGTGGTGGCGCCGCCTCCGCAGCGAGCGGAACCGGTACACGCCCGGGTGCTGGCGAAACCGCCGGTACGCAAGCTGGCCCGGGATCTCGGGGTCGACCTCACGACGATCGTCGGCAGCGGACCGCTCGGATCGGTCACCCGGGACGACGTACACCAGGCCGCCGCCGGCGCTACCGCAGCGCCCGCCGCGGCATCGGCCGAGACCACCGCCCCGGCCGCGGCGGTCTTCGACGCGAGCCGCGAGCAGCGCCTCCCCGTGAAGGGCGTGCGCAAGCTCACGGCCGAGAACATGGTCGCCTCGGCCTTCACCGCACCGCACGTCACCGAGTTCCTCACGGTCGACGTGACCCGCACCATGAAGGCGCTCGAGAAGCTGAAGTCCCGGCGTGAGTTCCGCGACGTGCGGATCTCACCGCTGCTCATGGTGGCCAAGGCCGTGCTGCTCGCGGTCCGGCGCCACCCGATGGTCAACTCGACCTGGTCGGCCGGGACCAACGAGATCGTCGTCAAGGAGTACGTGAACCTCGGCATCGCGGCAGCCACCCAACGGGGCCTCATCGTCCCCAACATCAAGGACGCCGGACGGCTCAGCCTGCGGGAGCTGGCTGAGGCGCTCGACACACTGGTCCAAGTCGCGAAGTCCGGGAAGACGCCGCCTTCCGACATGGCAGCCGGCACCCTTTCCATCACGAATGTCGGAGTGTTCGGGGTGGACACGGGAACGCCGATCCTGCCCCCGGGCGAGTCGGCGATCCTGGCCTTCGGCGCCATCCGGCCGATGCCCTGGGTGCACAAAGACAAGATCAAGGTGCGCCAGGTCACAACCTTGGGACTGTCTTTCGATCACCGGATCATCGACGGCGAACTGGGCTCGCGGTTCCTGCGGGACATCGGCGACTTCCTCACCGACCCGGAGGGCGCTCTGCTCTCATGGACCTAGACTTTCGTAGGCAAGTTATTTTTTCGACCTACGATCGTTAGGCACGTGCGCAGCGTCACCCCCTAAATCGTTGGCAGCTCGTCTCGTGGAAGAGCACAATGGAGATACACCACGAGACGAGCACCACGATGGGCCGGCGATCCCGGCCCGAGGGAAGTGACAAGGCAATGAGCAACATCGTCGACCGCGTTCGCCAGCGCCGGTTGATCAACCGCCAGAACCGCGCCATCGACCGGGCCTGGATGACCGCGCCCACCCAGTCGATGCGTGACGAGATCGCCATCTTCGCCCAGCGCCGGCACTTCTGACGTCAACGGCGCCACAGCCCGTCCGGAACCCCCTCCGGACGGGCTGTTTGCTTTTTCGCGGCATTCTCGAAGATCGGTTCAGGGTTCCCCTCCCGGGCGTACGCCGGGATTCCTCCGGCCGCGATCGCCCGGTACGGTGGGGCACGGTCATCGAGCCGGCTCGGCCGGTCGGCACGAGGCCGGGGCTCCGACCGCGAGCGGACCCCCGCACGGCCTGGCCTCAGAGCTGGGCACGACGCCGGTGGTCACCGGCGTCCGTGCAGAGCTGGCACGGCCGCACGAAACGAGGAGGCGCTCATGACGTCCGAGGGGCACTACGCCGGTTCTCCACCGGCCGAGGCCACGTCGGGCGGCCCGACGCCGGAGGGTTTCCCGACGGACACCGACGGTCAGCGGATCTCGGGCCGGGCTTCGGCTCCGCCCCCCGCCGAAGGTTTCCCCAGCTCTTACGGTCCGCCGCCGCAGGCCACGCCCAACGGCGGTTCGCCGTTCGTGGTTCCCGCCGTCCCCACGTTCGGCCAAGGCCCCGACGGTCCGCGTCCGGCCGCCGGCACCTCCTACGGGTCGGCCCGTGTGCCCGCGCCCGGCGAGGGCAACGGCCTGCCGCAGCGCAACCCGGCGCCTGCCACCGGCGAGGGTGGGGGCCTGCCGCAGCGCAACCCCGCGCCTGCCACCGGCGAGGGTGGCGGCCTGCCGCAGCGAGGCGCCGCTTCCCCGTACGGCTCGGTCTCGCCCGGTGACGCCGCCGGCTACGGCGAGGGCGCTCCGGCGTCCCCGTTCGGCCCGTCGTCCGCCTTCGGCAGCCCGCCCGCCGAGGCTGCCCCCTCGATGCCGGGCTCGCCCGAGCCGCCGCAGTCCGTCTGGGGGCCGCCTCCCACGACACCGGCCCGGCAGCCGCTCGAGCAGAGCTTCATCCAGCGCCCCGGCGCCCCGCTGCCCCAGCGCAACGCCAACTCGGCGAGTGTCGACGGGGTCGTCGGCTTCGACGGTTTCGCTGCCGCCGCCACGCGCGGGTCGTCGGCCGACGAGCGGGGGCCTTCCGCCGGCGAGCAGGCCGACCAGCCCGCCGGTCGCCCGCCCGGCGTCTCGGCGTTCGGCGCCCAGCGCGTCCGCGTTCCCGGCGCCACCCTCACCGACCTGCCCGACGCTCCGCCGCCGCCCCGATCCGGCGACAGCGGCGGTTTCCCGCTGCGCGGCGCCGCCGGTGGTGGAGCCGGCTTCCCGACCCGTCGGGGCGACAGCGGCGGTTTCCCGCTGCGCGCCACGCCCGGCAGCGAGGGCGAGCAGTTCCCGTCCGCCGCCGCGACGCCGTCCGGCGAGCTGCCGGTCCGCAGCCAGCAGGCGCCCTTCGGCCCACCGGCCGGCGCGGGGCAGGTGCCGCCGGCCGCGTCCAACGGCTTCAGCGCATTCGGCCCGCCGGCAGCAGCCGCGGAACAGGCGCCCCACCCGTACGGCCGTCCCGAGCCCTTCGCCGACCCGTTCGGCCGCGCCTCGACACCCGAGGGCGCTCCGGCCCCCCAGGGCGAGCCGGCCCCTGAGGGCGCGCCCGAGCGTGGCGGCCTGCCCGACCCGTTCGGCCGCACCCCGGGCGAGTCCGCGGCCCAGTCGCCGAGCGGCCCGGCCGTGTTCGGCTCGGCCCGCCCTGGCGCTTCCTTCGGCCCGTCCGAGAACGGCTCCGGCAACCCGCCCTTCGGGTCGCCCCGGCCCGGCGCCGACAACGAGTCCCCCGCGTACGGCTCGGCCCGCCCGGCGGCGCCCTTCGGCCAGCCCGAAGACCATTCCGGCTCGGCCACCGGCAGCCCCGCCTACGGATCCGCGCGCCCGGCCGGCCCGTTCGGCCAGCCCGAAGGCGACGCCTTCGGATCAGCCCGCCCCGCGACGCCCTTCGGCCAACCCGAAAGCGACGCCGGCCAGGCGGCTTCCGACAGCGGCTCCGCATTCGGCTCCGCCCGGGCATCCGGCAACGACTCCGGCGCCTTCGGCTCGGCCCGGCCCGGCTCGCCCTACGGCCATTCCGAAAGCGACGCCGGCCAGGGGACTCCCGGCAGCGCCCGGCCCGGTTCCCCGTACGGCCAGCCCGACGGTGGCTCCGACCTAGCGTCTTCCGGCCCCGCCTTCGGCTCGGCACGGCCCAGCTCCCCCTACGGCCAACCCGAAAATGACTCCGACCAGGCAGCCCCCGGCAACGACGGCCCGGCCTACGGCTCGGCACGGCCCGGTTACCCCTACGGCCAACCCGAGAGCGACTCCGGCCAAGCGGCTCCCGGCAGCGGCGGCTCCGCCTACGGATCCGCCCGGCCCGGCTCGCCCTACGGCCAACCCGAGAGTGACCCCAGCCAGGCGACACCGGGCAGCGCCCGGCCCGGTTCCCCGTACGGCCAGCCCGACGGTGGCTCCGACCAAGCGTCTTCCGGCCCGGCCTACGGATCCGCCCGCCCGTCCGGCAATGACTCCGGCGCCTTCGGCTCGGCTCGACCCGGCTCCCCCTACGGCCAACCCGAAAATGACTCCGGCCAAGCGGCTCCCGGCAGCGGCGGCCCCGCCTACGGATCCGCCCGACCCGGCTCCCCCTACGGCCAACCCGAGAACGACGCCAACCAGGCGACACCCGGCAGCGGCGGCCCCGCCTACGGATCCGCCCGACCCGGCTCCCCCTACGGCCAACCCGAAAGCGGCCCCGACCAGGCAGCTCCCGGCAGCGGCGGCCCCGCCTACGGCTCGGCGCGGTCCGGTTCTCCCTTCGGTTCGGCGGAGGGTGGCGACTCGCCGTTGGCCACTCCCGGCAATGGTGGACCGGCCTTCGGATCGGCCCGCCCGGGGTCGAACGGCCAGCCCGAGAGCGACTCCGGGGCCGAGCCCAACGACTCCCGCGCCGCCGCTCCGACCTACGGCTCGGCCCGCCCGGTCCCGCCGTCCGGCGATGGCCGCGACGATGACGGGGAGTCGCCGTTCGGCGCGCGTCCCGAGCAGCCGTCCTCGCCGTTCGGGGTGAGGCGTGAGCCCGGCGCCTCGTTCGGTGCCGGCTCGCCGTTCGGCCCCGGTCACGATGACCAGGCCGGAAGCGACAACGTGTTCGGTCAGCCCGAGCAGTCCGACGACACCCCGGGCGGCTATCCGCAGCGGGTGCCCGGCGCCGCGCTCGGCTCGTCGGCCGCCGCCGATTCGCGCAACGGTGCTGTTCCCGCGCCTCGCGACCCCAGCGAGAACCCGCCGGCCACCGGCTCGGCCCGGCCTGTCGCCGCGAGTGCCTCGGTGCCCACGGCCAGCCGCACCGCGCCGGTCGAGGCGTCCGAGATTCCGCCGGCCGCCGCTCCGCAGGCCCGTGTCTATGGTCGTCCGGCACCGGTGGAGGACGCCGACGACGAGGCTCCGGCCGAGCCGCCGCGCGACGCCGACCAGGGCTTCGGATCGTTCGGCGCCGAGTCGCCGGTCGGCCCACGGCCAGGTGCCGAGTCACCGTTCGGCCCACGACCGGGTGCCGAGTCACCGTTCGGCCCACGACCGGGTGCCGAGTCACCGTTCGGCCCGCGACCGGGTGACGATCGGCCCGCCCTGCCTGCGGGCGGATCCGGCTCCCCGGCGTACCCGAACGACCCGAACGCACCCGGCACCGAGCCGGGGGCGCCCGGTGTCGCGCCGCAGTCCCCGGCGCGGGCCAGCGCCCGGGCCTCGGCCAGCGCTCGCGTCGCCCCGGCGGGCGGCCCCGGCAACCCGCCGACCGGCATGTCGGCTGCACCGGCTCTGCCCGGCGCGGCGCCCGAACCCGCACCGCCGGGCTCGCCCTACTCCGACCGTCCGGGTGCGCCCGGCCCACGGCCCGGCGAGCCCTACAGCGAGCTGACCACCGACATCGCGGGCCGCGAGCAGCAGCCGTACGTGCCGGCGCCGGCCCTGCCGCCGATGCCCCCGGGCCTCAACGGCTTGGACCCGGCCACTCAGCCACGGAACAGCCCCTTCGGCCCGGGCGGCACACAGTCGCCGGGCGGCTTCGGTCCCGGCTCGCAAGCGCCGGACGGCTTCGGCCCGGGGCCACAGTCGTCTGACGGCTTCCCGCAGTCACCGGGCGGCTTCGGTCCCGACAGCAACTTCCCGGGTTCGGCCAACCGCGCCACGGTGAAGCCCCCGACGCCGGAGGAAACGACCAGCTGGCCCGGTGTCGAGGCGGACCAGGGCCGGTTCGACAGCTTCAAGGCCGAGCCGGCTCCGGCCAAGCCGGAGACGCCGCACGTCCGACTGCTGCCGATCATGATCGCGGTCGTGGTGGCCGCGGGCCTGATCCTCGGCATCGTGTTCGGCATCGTCTATCTGGTGGCCGGCGGCAATGACCAGTCGCTGTCGGTGATCCAGGGCGAATGCGTGAAGCGGGAGGGCGAGTCCGCCGTCAAGTCGGAGTGTTCGGACGCCACGTCGTTCCAGGTGGTGTCCATCGTGGCCGACAAGGCGGAGTGCGCCGACCCGCAGCAGCCGCACGTGGTCAACAAGACCTCGGACGGCAAGGACCAGGTGCTCTGCCTGAAGCCGAACTCCTGACGCTGTCATCCTGACCACCTTCGTGCCGTACCGGAGCAACCGGTGCGGCACGATGGTGCGATGACTGCACGTGTGCGCGCGCCCGAACTGCGGGGGCGGGGCTGGTTCAACACCGGTGGCCGGGATCTGACGCTCGCCGACCTGCGCGGCAAGATCGTCATTCTGGATTTCTGGACCTACGGCTGCATCAACTGCCTACATGTTCTCGACGAACTGCGGCCGCTGGAGCAGAAGTACGGCGACGCGGTCGTGATGATCGGCGTCCATTCGCCGAAGTTCCAGCACGAGCGCGACCCGCAGGCACTGGCCGCGGCCGTCGAGCGTTACGGCGTGCACCACCCGGTCGTCGACGACGGCGACATGCACCTCTGGCAGCAGTACGCGGCGAAGGCCTGGCCCACCCTGGCCGTGATCGACCCGACCGGCTACCTGGTCGCCTCGATGGCCGGCGAGGGTCACGCCGAGGGCCTGTCCCGGCTGGTCGACGAGCTGATCGCCAAGCACACGGCGGACGGCACGCTGCACCGCGGCGACGGCCCGTACGTTCCCCCGCCCGCCGCCGAAACGGTTTTCCGGTTCCCGGGCAAAGCGATCGAGCTGCCCGGCGGTCACCTGCTGGTCAGCGACACCGCCCGGCACTCGATCGTCGAGGTCGAGGCCGACGGCGAGACGCTGGTCCGCCGGTTCGGCAGCGGCGAGCGCGGCGACCCGTTCAGCGAGCCCCAAGGCCTGCTCCTGCTGCCCGCCGAGGTCGCTTCCGCGGTCGGTTACGACGTCGTGGTGGCCGACACGGTCAACCACCAGCTGCGCGGGCTGCGCCTGGCCGACGGCGAGATCACCGTGGTCGCCGGGTCCGGCCGCCCGTGGCGTTCGGCCGTCGACGAGCACGCGCACGACGCCCTCGCCACCGACCTCTCCTCCCCGTGGGACGTGGCCTGGTACGACGACCGCGTGATCATCGCGATGGCCGGCATCCACCAGCTCTGGTGGTTCGACCCGATCAAGCGCACGGTCGGCGTCTACGCCGGCACGACGGTCGAGTCCCTGCGCGACGGCCCGATCCCCGACGTGTGGATGGCCCAGCCGTCCGGCCTCTCCGTCGGCGGCGAGCGGCTGTGGATAGCCGACAGCGAGACGTCGGCGCTGCGCTACATCGAGGCGGGCGCGCTGCACACCGCCGTCGGCCAGGGCCTGTTCGACTTCGGCCATGTCGACGGCCCGGCCAAGGAGGCGCTCTTCCAGCACCCGCTGGGTGTGGCGGCGCTGCCCGACGGCTCGGTGCTGGTGGCCGACACCTACAACGGCGCGGTCCGCCGCTTCGACCCCCACACCGACGAGGTCTCCACGGTCGATTCCGGCCTGGCCGAACCGAGCGACGTGCTGCTCACGAGCACGGGCGACGTCGTGGTGGTGGAATCGGGCGCCCACCGCCTGACCCGCCTGGCCCCCGGCGCGGTTCGCACAGTGACCGGCGAACGCCACCGCACCGAACGCCCCGCGAGCCCGGTCGCCCCCGGCAAGCTGACCCTCGACGTCGTCTTCACCCCCGCGCCCGGCCAGAAGCTGGACAACCAGTTCGGCCCGTCCACGCGCCTGGAGGTCTCGGCGTCCCCGCCCGAACTCCTGCTGGAAGGCGCCGGCAAGACCACCGACCTGTCCCGCTCCCTGGTGATCAACTCGAACGTCCCCAACGGCGTCCTCCAAGTGGTAGCCCAGGCCGCCACCTGCGACGTCGACGTGGAATTCGCCGCCTGCCATCTGACCCGCCAGGACTGGGGCGTACCCATCGTCGTCACCCCCGACGGCCCGTCCCGCCTCCCGCTGATCCTGCGCGGCTTGGATGAAGAGTCCTGACCGAGCCGTCCGCGACGGCGGCGTGGAGCGGGCGCGGCTTGCTGCAGGCAGTCCCTGAGTTGTGCCGGTTGGCTGCTGCTCATTCCCGCCTGGTGGCTCGCTGAGACGCCTCTGCTCGTCGGTTCGTTCGTCGGCTGGTGGATCTCGTAGTTGGCTGTGCTGTTCGCTGTACTCGTCTCGACCACGGCGATCCTGATCGCCCGCGTACGCGGATCATGGGGAGTCGCCGTGGTGAGCTTGTGAAAGTGCGCATCGAGCCGCCACCGACGCAGGCACGCGACTACGGCCGGCTGAACGACTCCACAGTGAGCCCCGTGCCGGCCAGCTCGGCGCGGACGCGAGACGCCAGGCCGACCGCGCCCGGCGTGTCACCGTGAACGCAGATCGAGGCCACCGGCGTCGGCACCAGTTCACCGTCCGCGGTTTCGACAACCTGCTCAACCGCCATCCGTACGGCCCGGGCCACCACTTCGTCCGGGTCGTGGAGCACGGCGCCCGGCAGCGAGCGCGGCATCAGCGTCCCGTCCGCGCGGTAACCCCGGTCGGCGAACCCCTCGCCCACGACCGTGACCCCAGCTTCGATCGCCACCCGGGCCAGCACCGACCCCGGCTGGCAGAGCACCGGCAACGCCGCGTCGTAGGCCCGGACGGCCGCCACGATCGCCCCGGCCTGGCCTTCTTCCACGGCCGCGGTGTTGTAGAGCGCGCCGTGCGGCTTCACATAGCCCACCCGCCCACCGGCCACCCGGCAGAACGCCTCGAGCGCGCCGATCTGGTACAGAAGGTCGTCCCGCAGTTCGCCGAGGTCGTAGTCGATCCGCCGTCGTCCGAAGCCGGCGAGATCGCGATAGCCGACCTGGGCCCCGATGGCGACCGACCGCTCAACCGCCGCGCCGCAGGTGCGGTACATCGTGGACGGATCGCCCGCGTGGAAGCCGCAGGCCACGTTGGCCGAGGTCACGATGCCGAGCAGGGCATCGTCGTCGCCCAGCGTCCAGCGGCCGAAGCCTTCGCCGAGGTCGGCGTTCAGATCAACGGAGCTCACGGAACCGCACCGTACTCCCCGGCCGCGCCTGTGCGAGCGGAGTCACGTCATCCACCACTCCGATGACCGGATAGCCACCGGTGGTCGGATGGTCGGCCAGGAAGATCAGCGGCTGCCCGTCGGCCGGCACCTGAATCGCCCCGAGCACCACCCCCTCGGACGGCAGCTCCCCCTCGGTCAGACGGGTCAGCGGCGTGCCGGTCAGCCGGCAACCGACCCGGTTGCTCAGGGGACTCACCTGGTACTCGGTCTCGAACAGCGCGCGGCCGGAGAACCAGTCGTCCCGCGGCCCGAGCCACACGCCGAGGTCGATCTGATCGGCGATGTCACCGACCTCACCGGTAGTGAGGTTCGACTGCGCAGTACCGATCGGCAGCATCATTCCGTTGGCCAGTTTCGGTGGGCCCAGGCCCGACAGGGTGTCGGTCGAGCGGCTGCCCAGCACGGGTTCGACTTCGATGCCCCCGCCGACGGCCACATAGGACCGGACGCCCCGGGTGGCCCGGCCCACATCCACCACCGAGCCGGCACCGACCTCGAGCACCCCGGCCGTCACCAGGTTGTCGACCTTGATGTCGGCCGCGGCGCCGGTCACCGCTATCCGGGCCGGCTGTTCGAAGCGCAGCGCGCAGCCCAGCAGCGTGGTCTCCAGGACGGCCGCGGCGGCCGGGTTGCCGACCAGGGCGTTCGCGCGGCGCAGCGCCCGCTGATCGAGGGCTCCGGAGCGGGGGACGCCGAGGTGGGCGTACCCGGGACGCCCTTGATCTTGAATGGTGGTCAGCGGGCCGGCCCGGACGACCGTGATCATGCCGGTACCAGGCGTACGCGCGTGCCCGGGCCGAGGCGGGCCGGCGGCTCGTTCCGTACGTCGAAAAGGGTCTCCGCAGTGCGGCCGACCAGCCGCCAGCCGCCCGGCGAGGCCGTGGGATAGATACCGCAGTAGCCGCCCGCCAGCCCGACCGAACCGGCCGGCACCCGCGGACGGGGAGAGTCGAGCCGCGGTACTCCGAACTTTTCGCCAAGCCCTCGCATGTAGGCGAAACCGGGCGCGAACCCGCAGAACGCGACAGTGAAGCCGGTCGTTGCGAGAAGCTCGACGGCCGTCGGCACCGTCAGGTCCCAGAGCTCCGCGACATCGGCCAGATCCTCGCCGTCGAACACGGTCGGGATCTCGACCAACGGCCCCTGATCACGGGCAGCGGCCGCGCCGCCGGGCTCGGGCCACGAGGCCAGGAGCTGCTCGGCATCCGGCTCGACGCCGTCGAGCAGCAGCGTGCGGGCGCCGGGAACGATGTCGACAACCCGCAGCTCACCCGCCTCGCGCCGGCGCTCGAGGACAACCCGCCAGGCTTCGACCTGTTCACCGTCGCGACACTCGATCAGCAGCGCCGACGCCCCGGCCCGTCGTACTCTCATGACCACCATCGTGCCAGTGAAGAGACTCACTACCCATGAGTAACTTACGATACCGTAACCTGGAAGCCGTGACGACCTCCGCCCCGTTCCGGATGGAGCCGGCAGACCTCGGCAAGCCGAGACTGCGTGGCCGGTTGCATCAGTACGCGTTCTTCGTCGCCCTGGTCTGCGGCATCGTTCTGTGCTCGATCGCCCTCACCCGGCCCGGCATCGAGCCGTTCCTGGGCACGCTGATCTACAGCATCACCGTGTGCGGGCTGTTCGGCATCAGCGCGCTCTACCACCGGCGGGTCTGGACCGAACGCGGCTACCAGATCATGCGCCGCATGGATCACTCGATGATCTTCATCTTCATCGCCGGCACGTACACCCCGTTCTGCATCGAACTGTTGCCCCCGGGCAAGGCGACCCTGATGCTGAGCCTGATCTGGGGTGGCGCGCTCGGCGGGGTGGCGCTCAAGACGATCTGGCCGCACCTGCCCCGCTGGGCCGGCGCGCCGCTCTATCTGGCGCTGGGCTGGGCCGCGGTCGCGATCCTGCCCGAGGTGCTGAGCGTCGGCGGCGTCACCTGCCTGGTGCTGCTGGCCGCCGGCGGCGTCATCTACAGCGTCGGCGCCGTCTTCTACGCCCTGCGCCGCCCGAACCCGTGGCCCGAGGTCTTCGGCCACCACGAGTTCTTCCATGCCTGCACCCTGGTGGCGGCGATCTGCCACCACATCGCGATCTATTTCGCCTTGTACGCCTAGGCGCTGATCTTGACGCCGGGGTTGTCGTAGGCCTCGCGCGCGGCCTGCACGTCGTCGATGTGGGTCTCGGCCCAGTTCTCCAGAGCACCGACCAGGCTTAGCAGGCTGCGCCCGAGGGTGGTGAGCTCGTAGTCGACCCGCGGCGGCACCTCGGCGTGCACCGTGCGGCCGATCAGCCCGTCCCGCTCGAGACCGCGCAGCGTCTGGGTGAGCATCTTGGGGCTCACCCCCTCGATGCGGCGCGACAACGCCGTGTACCGCTGGGGCCCGTCGGCGAGCATCATCACGACGAGGACGCTCCAGGTGTCGCCGATCCGGTCGAGGATCTGGCGGCTGGGGCAGTTTCTCGCGTACGCACTGGCATCCACCTCATTACTATCCCTCGGGTGAGTACCGCACTTCAAGGTGCCTTCTATCTATCGGGAAGTGACCGCTGACCTGCAGCGTTGGCTAGTTGTTGTCAGAACAACCAGCAGGAGGACAGGCATGACCATCGTCATCACGGGCGCCACCGGACACCTCGGCCGGCTCACCATCCAGTCGCTGCTCGCCAAGGGTGTGCCCGCGAGCGAGATCGTCGGCCTCGGCCGCCAGGTCGACAAGATCGCCGACCTCGGGGTGACGGCGAAGAAGGTCGCGTACGAGGATCCGGAGGCCCTGCGAGCCGCGTTCGAGGGCGCCGACAAGGTCCTGTTCATCTCGGGCAGCGAGCCCGGCAAGCGGATCCCTCAGCACCGGAACGTGGTCGACGCGGCGAAGGCGGCCAACGTGGGCCTCCTGGTCTACACGAGCGCCCCCAAGGCCGACACGACCGACCTCAAGCTGGCCGGCGAGCACCTGGCCACCGAGCAGATGATCAAAGAGTCGGGCGTGCCGTCGGTGATCCTGCGCAACAGCTGGTACACCGAGAACTACAACGTCGCGCAGGCGATCGAGCACGGGATGTTCGGAGCGGCCGGCGACGGCCGGATCAGCGCCTCGCCGCGGGCCGACTACGCCGAGGCAGCCGCGTCGGTGCTCACCACCGAGGGCCACCAGGGCAAGGTGTACGAACTGGGCGGCGAGTCCTTCACGCTGGCCGAGTTCGCGGCCGAGATCGAGCGGCAGTCCGGCCGGCCGGTGACCTACACCGACCTGGGCGAGGAGAAGTACCGCGAGATGCTGGTCGGCGTGGGCCTGCCCGAAGAGGCGGCGGCCGTCTACGCCGACGCCGACCGGGCCGCCGCACAGGGCGCGCTGTTCGTGCCGCGCGACGACCTCGAGGCCTTGCTCGGCCGCCCGGTGACGCCGCTGACCGAGTCGATCAAGGCCGCCCTGAACGGCTGACAACGCGCGACGCCGGCAGCCGCCAGGGGGATGAGCGGCTAGCCGGCGTCGCGAGTCAGGGGATCAGTAACCCGGGGGCGGGGGCGGCGGCGCGTCCTCACGACGGGTCTCGCGGTACTCGCTGCGCACCTGCTGGTTCGGGTACGCCGGGTCGCCCGCGACCGGGGCGGCGCTCTGCCGCGTCACGACCGTGCGCCGACGGCTGTTCCAGTAGAAGAGCGTGATGATCAGGCCAACCAGGCCGGCCGCCATCAGGATCCAGCCGATGATGTTGATGTCGATCCCGCTGATGTCCGCGTTGACGGCGAACGCCAGGATGGCGCCCAACGCCAGCAGGAAGATGCTTCCGCCGATGCCCATCGAGGGGCCTCCTTGATCCTCACCGTGGTCAATGCGTCTGAACGGTGCTTACCCACACGTTCGAAAAACCAATCAGGCAAGCTGGACGCATGACCACACGGACCCTCGTTCTGCTGCGCCACGCCAAGGCTGAGAGGCCGGATGGGCTCTCCGATTTCGACCGGAAACTCACCACGGCCGGGGAGACCGACGCCGACGCGGCCGGCGCCTGGCTGGCCGACGAGCGGCTGCATCCGGGCCTGGTCCTCTGCTCGTCGGCGGCTCGCACGCGGCAGACCTGGCAGGGCGTGTCAATCGCGCTGGCCCAGGCTCAGACGGGTGGCGGGACGCCCGAGGTGCGTTACGACGACGGACTCTACAACGGGGGCGTGACCGAGGTCTTCGATCTCGTACGCCGGGTGCCCGACACAGTTCGCACGGTGCTCGTGGTCGGGCACAACCCGTGGGTCTCCGAGGTGTCGCTCATGCTCATCCCCGACGACCAGTACGACGGCGAGGCGGTCGAGCTCAAGACCTCGGGCCTGGCCGTCCACCGCTCGGACAACCCGTGGTCCTCGTTCGAGCCCCGTTCGATGCGCCTGATCGAGCGGCATACCGCACGGGGATGAGAAAAAGCCGGCGGACGGGGGGCGTCCGCCGGCTTTTCTGTGGGGGCGACGTCAGAAGACGTCCTCGGAAATGTCCATGATGTCCAGAGCAGCGTTCTCGATGACCCGCCGGTCGGCCCCGACCCGGGGCAGCACCTCGCGGACGAAGAACCGCGCGGCTGCCACCTTGCCCTCGTAGAAGTTCTTGTCGGCCGCCGAGATGTCGCCACCCAGCGCCTTGAGCGCAACCTCGGCCTGCCGCAGCAGCAGCCACGCCAGCACCACGTCGCCGAGCGCGAGCAGGATGCGTCGCGAGTTCAGGCCCACCTTGTAGAGCTCACGGGTCTCGCCGCCCTGCACCGCGCCGAGCCAGCCCATGGTCGAGGCAAGGATCTGCTGCATCTCGGCGAGCGCCTTGCCCAGCCCGAGCCGCTCCATCTTGAGCTGGCCGTTGCCGGCCTCGCTCTCGACGAACGCCTGCATCTCGCCGGCCAGCGAGGCGAGCGCGACACCCTGGTCCTTCACGATCTTGCGGAAGATCAGGTCGAGACTCTGGATCGCGGTCGTGCCCTCGTACAGAGTGTCGATCTTCGCGTCCCGCACGTACTGCTCGAGCGGGTAGTCCTGCAGGAAGCCCGAGCCGCCGAAGGTCTGCAGCGCCTCGTGACCCAGAAGCTCGTACGCCCGCTCCGAACCCACGCCCTTGACCAGCGGAAGCAGCAGGTCGTTGACCTTGCTCGCGGCCTTGGCGGCCTCGACGTCGCCCGCCGCGCTCGCGATGGCCACCTTGTCCTGCCAGGTGGCGGTGTAGATGACCAGCGCGCGCAGGGCCTCCGAGTAGGCCTTCTGGAGCATCAGGGAGCGGCGTACGTCGGGGTGGTGCGTGATCGTGACGCGCGGGGCGGCCTTGTCGTCGTTCTGCACCAGGTCGGCGCCCTGGACGCGGTTCTTGGCGTACTCCAGCGCGTTCAGGTAACCCGTCGACAGGGTCGCGATGGCCTTGGTGCCGACCATCATGCGGGCGTACTCGATGATCATGAACATCTGGCGGATGCCCTGGTGCTTCTCGCCGAGCAGCCAACCCTTGGCCGGGGTGCCGTGCTCGCCGAAGGTCAGCTCGCAGGTGTTCGAGACCTTGAGGCCCATCTTGTGCTCGACGTTGGTCGCGTAGACGCCGTTGCGCTCGCCCAGCTCGCCGGTCTCGGCGTCGAAGTGGTACTTCGGCACGATGAACAACGACAGGCCCTTGGTGCCCGGACCGCCCACACCCTCGACGCCGACCGGACGGGCCAGCACGTAGTGGATGATGTTGTCGGTCAGGTCGTGCTCACCCGAGGTGATGAAGCGCTTGACGCCCTCGATGTGCCATGAGCCGTCGGGCTGCGGAATCGCGCGAGCCCGGCCGGCGCCGACGTCCGAACCCGCGTCGGGCTCGGTCAGCACCATCGTGGAGCCCCACAGCTTCTCGACGAAGAGCTTGGCCCACTTCCGCTGCTCCTCGGTGCCCTCGGCGTCGAGGACGGACGCGAAGGAGGGACCGGACGAGTACATCCAGATCGGGGCGTTGGCGCCGAGCACGTTCTCGGCCAGGCCCCACCAGAAGGCGCGTGGGGCCAGCGTGCCGCCGAGCGAGCTGGGCAGGTCGAGGCGCCAGAACTCGGAGGCCATCCACTGGTCGAAGGACTTCTTGAACGACTCCGGCAGCGGCGCGGTGTGCGTCGCGGGGTCGAACACCGGGGGGTTGCGGTCGGCCTCGACGTAGCTGGCGGCGAGATCCTCGGTGGCGAGACGGTTGACCTCGGTCAGCACGTCACGGGCGGTCTCGGCGTCGATCTCGTCGTACGGCGCCTGACCGAATGCCTGGTCGGCCCCGAAGACCTCGAACAGGTTGAACTGGAGGTCCCGAAGGTTGCTTTTGTAGTGATTCATGCTGCTTGGCCCCGCTCTCCGAACGCCGCCGGCCTGGAGTTACCCGTCAGTAACAGCCACTGTATTACTGATCGGTAGGACCGGACAACCCGCGAGCTGTTTCGTGACCAACCACCCTCCGGTGGGGGGCTGTCCGTCGGTTCGCACATCAAACGCCTCCGATCGGGTGGCCACCAGGATGGCCGTTCGGCTATTTGCCGACTCCCATGCGCGACCCTCGTATCGGCGCGTCCAGCGGCTCGTTGCTCCGGATAGACACGGAGCTTTTCCGCTCCGACCAGCCGCCAAGGGGGCGCGCCATGTTCGCCACTATCAAGAGCCTCATTCCGGAGCCCCGCCAGGCGGCCCAGCCACGCCACTACATCGGGCGTCACCGCCGTCCTGAACCCGTGCCCGCGCCGGTCTCGCCGGCTCCGGCCGGGGAACCGTCGGACTCCGCTTCCGCTCAGCCCGCCGCCTAACTTCCGGCGGCGCCGACTTCCCAGCTCGGCATCGGCAGCGTCGCGCCGTCGTCCGGCCCGGCGTATTCCAGCAGCACCAGCGCGATGTCATCCTCCAGCCGGCCGTGGACCCAGTCGACCAGGGCCGTCTCGAGCGAAGCCAGACCGTCACCGACCGTGCCATGGCCCAGCAGACGCCACGCCCGGTCGGCGGTCGGGAAGAACTCGCCCTCCCGCCGCGCCTCGCCCAGGCCGTCGGTGAACAGCAGCAGCCGGTCGCCCGGTTCGAGCCGCTCGACCCGGGCCTTCACCTCGGGCATGAAGCCCAGCGGAGGGGCCGGCGCCGGCGGCTCGAGCGGAATGACCTTGCCGCGCCGCAGCAGCAACGGGGCCGGGTGTCCACAGTTGACGATCGTCAGGGTGCCGCCGCGCTCTTCCACCAGTGCGGCGGTCACGAAATCCTCGTCGCCGACACTGCGCGCGACGGCCCGGTCGAGATCGGTGACCATCGCCTTGAGATCGGCCCGCTCGTACGCCACATGCCGGTAGGAGCCGAGCACGATGCTGGCCAGCCGGACCGCGTCCAGACCCTTGCCCCGGACGTCACCGATGATGATCCGGACCCCGTACGGAGTGTCGAGCGCCTCGTAGAGGTCGCCTCCGATGTCGGCGGCGGCGGTCGCCGAGATGTAGCGGCCCGCGACCGCCAGCGCGCCCACCTGGGGGCCGAGCGGCCGCAGCACCGCCTGCTGGGCCACCGCGGCGAGCCGCTGCAGCTCGCCTATCCGGTTGGCCTGACGCTGCCGCAGCGTGCCGACCGCGGCCGCGATGCCGGTGGCGAGCACGATGCCGAAGATGTTGACGGCGCCCGGGACGGTGAGCGGGCCGGCCATGCCCACGAAGACCATGCCCACGATCGTGGCCAGCACCCCGGCGACCAGCACGGTCTGCCAGTACGCGAAGACCACGGCCAGGAACGGGACGGCCGCGAACAGTCCCACGAAGTCGGTGGTCCGGCGGTCCGCCAGTTCCACGGCGGACACTACTGCGAGCAGCACAAGGGCCGCGCCGAGTCCGGCGCGGGATCCAGGGCTCAGCGGGCGTCGGCCCGGCGGTAGGTCAGGCATGGCTACGCGACACAGCATGCACGATCGAGGCGACCGACCGCACTAACTTGACCCCTAGTCTGAGCGGGTTCTGACCGCGCGGCCGAAGGGGACGGCCGGGCGGTGACAGGATGTTCGCGTGACAACCGATCTGCGTGATCATCTGAGGGCGGCGTTCCGGTGGACCGATCCGGGCGACGGCAGCGACTATCTGGTGAGCGACCGCTCCGGTTGGTGGCGCGACCCGGCGATCCTCGCGGAGCTCGGTGACGGGCTGGCCGAGCTGTTCCGCGCGGAACAGCCGACCGTGGTGGTCTCGCCCGAGGTGACCGGGTTTCTGGTCGGCCCCCTGGTGGCGCGGGCCCTCGGGGCCGGCTTCGTCGAGGCCTACCGGGCCGGGGCGCGGCGGCCGATCGCCGAACCGATGATCTGGGCCGAGGTGCCGGCCGACCATCGCGGCGACAACCAGCACCTGGGCGTACGGCGTGAGCTGATCCGAGCCGACGACAGGGTGCTGGTGGTGGACGACTGGGCGGCCACCGGCGCCCAGGCCCGGGCGCTGCGCACGCTGTTCACCGGCCGGTACGTCGGCACCGCGGTGATCGTGAACGAGTGCCCGCCCGAGGTGGCGCGTGAACTCACCCTGCGGGGCCTGCTCACGGGGGCCGACATCGAGCTCTAGGGTCTGTTGCGTAGCTTGACCGCGCCGCAGCCCCGCCCCAGCTACGCAGCAGACCCTAGGGCTTCGGGAAATCCTTGAGCGCGCCCCGGGTCGGCAGCCAGCCGGTGGCCGAGTACTCGGCGAGGCCCCGGAGCACGTACGGGTCCTGCGCGATCAGCTCGCGGGCACGGGCCTCGTCGTCGACGTTGAGCAGCACGACCCCACCGGTCGGGGGGTCCTGGCGGCCGGCCGTCACGACGAGATTCTGCGCCTCAAGACCATCCAGATAGGCCAGATGCGCGTCGCGCACCTCGTCGACCTGCCCGATCGGCACCAGGTACTTCGAGATCATCAGGTACACGTGTGGTGTTCCTCTCGGGTGGACGCCGGGCGTGTCAACTCGTCCGTAATCGTACGATCGAGATCGTGAACAACCTCGGGCGGTACGGAATCTGGATTTCCCGTCACAGCTGGCCGCAGGAGCCGAACCTGATCGCCACGGGCGCGCAGGAACTCGAGAGCCTGGGCTTCGGCTCGGTGTGGATCGGCGGCAGCCCGCCCGACGACCTCGACCTGCCCGAGGCCGTGCTCGCCGCGACGACGACCCTGGTCGCGGGCACGAGCATCGTCGACATCTGGCACAGCCACGGCGAGGCCCTGGCCGCGTCGCACATCCGGCTGCGCGAGCAGTTCCCCGGGCGTTTCTATCTGGGCGTGGGTTCCGGGCACGCGCCGACGGCAGCGGCGGTCGGCCAAAGCTATGTGAAGCCGCTGACGCAACTGCGGGCCTTCCTCACCGACAAGCTGCACCGGGTGCCGCCGGACGAGCGGATGATCGCCGCCCTGGGCCCGAAGGCGCTGGCCGCGGCACGCGAGTTGACCGCCGGGGCGCTGCCCTACCTGATGCCGCCGGAACACACGGCTGAGGCGCGGGAGATCCTCGGGGCCGACCGGCTGCTGGTCCCCGAACAGAAGGTCTTCCTGGGCACCGACCCGGTCGAGGCGCGCGCTGTGGCGCGGCGGGTGCTGAAGCCGTACCTGTCTCTGCCCAACTACACCACCCCGTGGCGCCGGTTCGGCTTCACCGACGACGACCTGGCCGGCGAGGGCAGCGACCGCCTGGCTGACTGGGCCGTGGCCTGGGGCGACGGTCCGGCCGTACGCGCCCGCGTCGACGCCCATCTCGAGGCCGGCGCCGACCACGTGGCCCTGCAGGTGTTGTCGGCCGACCCGAGCCCGCACCTGCCGCGCGCGGAGTGGCGGGCCGTCGCCGAGGCGCTGTTCTGAGCCCTACTTGCGCCGCTGCTTGGCGATCACGATGGAGATCGCCGCCACGATCCCGGTGACAGCCAGGAAGCAGCCGAACAGGATCAGCAGGTGCCAAGGTTTGATCGCGCCCACAGCGGCACAGCGTAGGGCACAGGCCCGGCTGGTCGATCGGGAAGTGCGCCGGATTTTGGCTCATGTGCGGCGAACCGTGGCCGGGCGGTCCGCCGAGCGGAGGATGCCGGGCCGGCTACCGGAAAAGTTACTTTTTGGGAGTGTTTCTGCAGATCATCGCGCGGCCGGATCCCCTCCTGACCGCTGAAGCCCTGCGCCACGCGCTACGCCGGCCGGTGCTGCTCGCCCGGCTCGGCGGCTGGGCGCTCCTCGGTCTGGCCCTGCTGCTCCGGCTGCACGGCGACGGCCTCAACTTCACGCTGCTCGTCGCGGGCGTGGCCCTGGCCGTGGTCGTCCCGATGTTCCTGCTGAACGGCGGGGTGCGGCGGGTCCTGCGCGACGGCGGCCCGACCACCGTCGAGATCAGCGACGACGGGGTGGCCTGCTCGACCGTCGAGAGCCGGCATGCGTACGCCTGGAACGCCTTCAGTCACGTCGACCACCTCGCCGGCCAGTTGGTGCTGGGGCTCGGCCGCAGCCGTTTCGTGCAGGTGCCGACCCGCGGCATGTCGGCCCTGCAGATCCACGAGGTGCTGACCACGGCAGCGGCACACGGCGTCCCGGTCAACCGGGGCTGAGCGTCGCGTCGCTGCGCGATGTCCAAACAGGCCGACGTTTGCGCACGTCAATCGGCATAGATGGTGGCCACAGCGACTTAATCCGAGCGAAGCTCCCTAAAGTGCTTATAACGTCCCTACGCCATACAGTGGACAAATGGACAGAAACGCCAAGATCTCACGCTCCCGGCGACCGCTGCTCGCCGCCGCCGTGGTGATGACCGCCGCGGCCGGCCTCGCCGTCGCCAACGCTCAGCCCGCCCTGGCTTCCTCGCACCGTCCCTGCACGGTGGTGAAGCACAGCAACACCAACGGCGTCGTCAAGGTCGGAACGGGAACCGCCACCCTCGGCGCCGACGGCCTCAAGGTCGCGACGGCCCCGTCGAAGAACGACGACAAGGTGTCGTGGCGCGCCAACGTCCGGCCGGTCGCTGCCAACACGGTCAACGAGCTTTCGTACGAGACCGTGAAGCTGGACCAGGCCGGCGCGGGTGTCAACGACGCGGCGCTGCCCGCCTACCACATCTACGTGAAGACCCCGGCCGGCGAAGGCACCCTGGTCTTCGAGCCGTACTGGTACCTCGGCCAGATCGGCCTGCCCAGCAACCCGCAGCGCGGCCTCCGGACGGAGTGGAACGTCCTGCAGGGCAAGCTGTGGACCCCGTCGACCACGATCACCGGCCTCACGAAGACCGCGGGCGGCGCCCCGGAGAAGACGTTCGCCCAGGTCGTGGCGGACAACCCGAAGATGACGGTCACCGGCATCGGCTTCGGTCTGGGCACCTACAACCCGGGCACCACGGCGATCATCGACGAACAGCGCTTCGCCACCAGGACCTCGTGCACCGACCACCAGTGGTCGACTGGCTTCCGCAACGGCGTCTTCTGGCCCGGCTGGTTGCGCTGACCTTCCCGGTACGACGTTCTTCGGGCCGAGTCCTTCACGGGCTCGGCCCGAGCGGGTTTCGGAGCGCAACCACTCACGCAGGTCGCGCGGTCGGGGTGAGCGTCCTGGGCGCGCCAGCGCCCTGCTCGCCCCGGCCGCGCCCTCGGCGGGAGCAGCGGCCCGTACACCCCACCCCGCTACGACATCCAGATCTTGATCGTCAGCTCGTGGGCCAGAGCCGGAAATTCTGCGCCGAGCGGCTCGGGGTCGGACCGCGTTGCCCCTGGTAGCGGGAGCCGTAGACGGCCGAGCCGTACGGGTGCTCGGCCGGGCTGGACAGCCGGAAGATGCAGAGCTGGCCGATTTTCATGCCCGGCCACAGCTTGATCGGCAGATTGGCCACGTTGGACAGTTCCAGCGTGACGTGCCCGGAGAACCCCGGGTCGATGAAGCCCGCGGTGGAGTGGGTCAGCAGGCCCAGGCGGCCGAGGCTGCTCTTGCCCTCGAGCCGGCCCGCGAGCTGGTCGCCCAGCGTGATGACCTCGAGCGTCGACGCCAGCACGAACTCACCCGGATGCAGGACGAACGGCTCACCATCGGCGACCTCGACCAGAGCGGTCAGATCGTCCTGCTGCTCGGCCGGGTCGATGTGGGTGTAGAGGTGGTTGTTGAACACCCGGAAGAAGCGGTCGAGCCGCACGTCGATGCTGGACGGTTGCATCAGCTCGGGCTCGAAGGGCGCCAGAGCGAGGTCGCCCGCCTTGATCTCGGAGACCAGGTCACGGTCGGAGAGCAGCATCGCAACACCATACCGAGCGGACCCCGACCGATCTTTGCCGCACACCACGTCACCCGTTCGGCGCGTTTGTGGGCGCGTCGAACGTATGTTCGATAGAATCACGGCATGGCTTCCTGGTCCGATTTCGCTGCCTCCGAGCCCACGCTGGCCGCGGGCATCCGAGCGCTACTCCAGCAGTACGGTCCCGGCCTGGCCTACCTGGCCACGGTCCGACCCGACGGCGCCCCGCGCCTCCACCCGGTCTCCCCCGTATTCACCGACCAGGGCCTGTATTGCTTCATCGTCCCGTCCCCCAAACGCCGCGACCTGGAACGCGACGGCCGCTACGCGCTGCACTCCTTCCCCCCGGAGGAGAACGACGACGAGGCCATCCTCACGGGCCGAGCCACCCCCGTCCGCAACCCCCGCGTCATAGCCCGCCTGGCCGCCGACCTGCACGCCTCCCCCGAGGTCGACTGGCGCCTGTTCGAACTCTCCATCGAGTCGGCCACCCTCCGCACCCATGGCCCCGCCGGCGCCCTCCCCCTGGCCGCAGGCCCACTGGTGGCCCCACTCACCCGCTCCTGGCGCGCAGAGTTACCCCGCCCCCTCGCAGCCGTGAGTTGAACCAGCCCGGTCCCGCCGCCCCACCCCGAGATCGGGTACAGTGATGCCGCTGCGGGTGTAGTTCAATGGCAGAACATCAGCTTCCCAAGCTGACAGTGCGGGTTCGATTCCCGTCACCCGCTCGTCGGTGAGAGGCCCGTGTTCGCGGAAAGCGCGAACCGGGCCTCCTCGCATTTCTGCCTGGGGGCCGAGCCCCCAGACCCCACGGTGTGGTGGGCACGCCGGCTGCGCCGGTGTCAGGTCCGTTGATCGCGCCTTTCCTCGGCTGCGCCATCGCTGGGAGCGTTTACGGGTGGCGGCGAGAGTTCGGGTGCGCCATCGCTGGGAGCGCTTGAGGGTGGCGGCGAAAGCTTGGTTCCATTGCCCGCAGTTCGCTGCCTAGCCGGTCAGGCCTCTCCTTGCTCGACTTCGCATATGGCACCGGTCGAGTCACCAATGAGTTCGCGATCGCATAGCCAGCTCGGCTCGGGAAGGCCGATCGCTGCCTTTATGTCGTCGCCTACTACGTCTCTGCTGTCGGTCTGAACAACGCGGCTCGCAACCTCGTCGAGACCCCCGGCTTCAACGAGACGGGGGATCTACCGCTCGCCGTCGGGACCAACCGAGTAGCTTCCGGTTTTCCAGTCGGAACAGGGCTTGCGTGTCTCGGGTAGTCGTTTGGTCTGGGGCGTCGTACCCGGCTACGAGAAGTGCCCGGGGGCATCGTGCTTGGGGCTGTCAGGCGCCGGGGGCGGAGCCGATTATCACGATGGTCAGGTTGGGCCAGCCGTTGCTGGGCTCGCCTGGTGGGGGTGGGCGCATCATGGTCAGTCTTACCTCGCGGGGCCACCACCGCGTGGGTTCGCGCCAGGTGCATTCGAGGACTCTGGCGTCTGGATTGTCGGCGCAGTCGTCGGTCTGGGGCCAGTGGTCGAGTTGGGTGGCGACGCGCTTCTGCGATTGCAGCCACGGGGAGTTCGGCGGCAGCGCATAGGTGTGGACTGTGGCTGGGCCGCGGTCGTTGCGTAGGGCCAGCGCGATGATGTGGGCGCGGGTGTTCACGACCGATTCGTACTGGTCGCCCTCGGGGAGTTCGGTGGTCGCCTGCGCGGGCGGGAGGATCTCGTGCGCGGTGCCGGCGGCTCTCCAGCGCAGGAACGCGACAACACCCAGCAGCAGGACGATGACCAGCAAGAAGCCTGCGATGGCGGCGCTCAGGCGCCGTCGACGGATCCGCACAGCCGGAGTGTAGGCAGCGCGCACCAGGCACCGATTCGGGCGCGGGGAGTGGCCGAGCCGGGGCCAGCTCGGATCACGTCGCAGCACATACGCACGTCGCCCGGGCTCGTCGAGGCCGTCAAGCTTCATGCTCGACCGATCGCACCGGCGCATCGGTGGCACCGAGTTGCGCTCCTGCTGCAACGCATGCTGATCACCGACAACTGACGACCGAGGGGAGACGCTGATGGGTTGGCCGGACGACTGGGGCGCGATGGTGGACGGCAGTGCCTGCCCGCACTGTGCCGAGGGGCGCCCGGCACAGACTCCCCGGAAGCTCCGGATCGGCGGCAGCGCGGTCACCGACATCTACGTCCCGCGGCGGGCCCTCGTTCGCGGCTACGCGGTCGTCTACTGGCGGGGGCGACATGTCGTGGAGCTGCACCACCTGACCGACGACGAGGCGCGGCTGTACGACGACGACGTCCGGCGCCTGGCTCGGGCGATCGAGGCCCACTTCCGTCCGCTGAAAATCAACTACATGACGGCCGGCAACATCGTGCCGCACCTGCACACCCACGTGACTGCCCGCTACCGCGACGACCCCGCGCCGGGCGCACCGCTCCCGCACGACCGGAACATCGAGATGCCGGAGGCCCAGTGGCGAGCGGATGCCGCCGCTTTGCGCGCGCTGCTCAGCTGATCTGGATGAAGACGTTGTCTATCTCGCCGGCGAACTGGTCGTTGGACTTGCCCGTGCCCTTGCCGCCCACGCGCAGGGGTTCGGCGTTCGCGATGGAGAGGGACGGCGGGACGGCGACCGTGGCGGCGGGGGCGTCGTCGATGGTCAGGGTCAGTTTGCTGCGGGCGCGAGTGCACTCCAGCTTGTGCCAGCGGCCGTCGGCCACGTTCACGGTGGGCTCGGCCCGATAGATGGCGCCGTCACCGGCCAGGACGCAGCTCGGGTGGCCGAGGCGGTGGTCGACCTGCAGCTTGTACTGGCTGACCCGGCCGACCGAGTAGCCCTTCTGCACGACGTTCGCGCCCTCGGAGAGGTCGGCTGGGCTCATGCGCACCGCGGCCCCGTACTGCAGGCGTTTGGTGCCGGGGTTGAGGGTGTCGTCACGCCGGCCCTCGAGGATGGCCCGGGGGCAGTCACGTTCGTGGGCCAGGCGGCAGCGGTCGGGGTAGGAAAGGGCCAAACCCGACCCCTGGCGTACGAGCCGTAGCGCGCCACCGTTCTGGCCGAGCGGCCGCAGCTCGTGGCGGCCGAGGTGGTCGGTGATCGGGCGGCCGACGCCTCCGTCGAAGGTGTAGCGCACTGTCACCGGGCCGGAGGCTGTCCTGATGCGGCCCGGCGGTGGAGATGCGTCCGGTTGCTGGATGGGCAGCAGACCGGCCAGGGCGCCGGCTCCGCGCTGGGTGCGGGTGGCCAGGTCGGGCGGTGCGGGCTGCGGGGAGACGGCCGGTCGCCCGACAGCGAAGGCCGGTGGCGACGAGGGCCGCTGCGCGTGGACGGCCAGTCCGACCAGAACCAATGCCCCGATCGAAGCCGCCCACCATCGTTTGCGAGACATGCAACTATTGTCGGAAATGGTCGGCGGGCTATGCCATCGGGGGGCCACCTCGACCCGCCGGGGAAGGGTGAATCAACCCGAATGCGGTCGCCGCACCGGTCACTCCCGGATGGTCCGGTCAGCGGTGGGAGACGCCGGCCTCCCTCGGCTGGGTGACCGCCGGCGGTTGCACGGGGTGAGCGGGCTCGCCCACCACCGCGTGGATCACGTCGTCCAGGGTGATCACGCCGAGCGGCTGGCGGCCGTCGCTGACGAGCACGATGTGCAGGCGGTCGCGGCGCATCACCAGCAGCAGGTCACCCAGTGAACGCTCCGGCGCCACCACCGCCAAGGGCCGGATGATCTCGGGTGGGATCGGCATCGTGCGGCGTTCGGCGCCGTACCCGAGGATGTCCTTGACGTGCACGAAGCCGAGCACGCGCCGCGTCTCGCGCTGCACGACCGGAAACCGGGAGCGCCCGGTGCGGGTCGCCACCGCCTCGACCGTCGCCGGGGACACGTCGTCCGCGATCGTGGTGACGCTCGACCAGGGCCGCAGCGTGTCGCCGGCCGTACGCTCGTGCAGTTTGAGCGCCGCGTGGATGCGCGCGTACTGTTCCGTGCCCAGCAGGCCCTCGCTGCGCGCCTGGGTGACCATGCCGGCCAGCTCCTCGGCCGTGAACACCGTCTTCACCGAGTCGGTGGCCTCGATCGACCAGATCTTCAGGACCATCCGCGCCGCCCACCGCATCGCGTTGAGCAGCGGCTTCGTAGCCGTGCAGAAGGCCAGCATGAACGGGCCGAGGATCAGCGCCGCCCGTTCCGGCCCGGCCAGCGTGATGTTCTTCGGCACCATCTCGCCGATGACCGTGTGCAGGAAGACGACGATGCCCAGGGCCAGCACGAACGCCACCGGGTGGATCGCGTTCTCGGGCAGGCCGATCTCACGGAACGGGCCCTCGAGCAAGTGGGCCAGCGCCGGTTCGGCCAGCGCGCCCAGGCCGAGCGAGCAGATCGTGATGCCGAGCTGAGCGCCGGCGATCATCAGCGGGATCTGGCTCATCGCCGAGAGCGCCCAGCGGGCCCGCTTGCTGTTCGCGGCGAGCGGTTCCAACGCCGTACGCCGGGACGCGATCAGGGCGAACTCGCCACCCACGAAGAGTCCGTTGCCGATCAGCAGCACGGCGGTGACCAGCAGCTCAGTCATCGTCGGGCTCCGGCGGCGCAGAGACCCGCACCTGTTCGATGCGGTGCCGGTCGACGGCCATCACGGTGAACTCCCACCCGCCCGTCTCGTACGATTCGCCGACCACCGGGATGTGGCCGAGCCGGGCCAGCAGGAAGCCGGCGAGCGTCTCGTACGGCCCCTCGGGCAGCACGAAACCGGTCTGCTCCATCAGCTCGTCCTCGCGCAGCAGGCCGTCGACCACGTACGACTTCTCGCCCCCGGGCGCCGTGAGCTCCTGGGTCGAGGTCTGCGCGGGCTCGACGTCGTACTCGTCGGCGATCTCCCCGACCAGTTCCTCGATCAGGTCCTCCGCGGTGACGACGCCGTCGGTGCCGCCGTACTCGTCGACCACGATGGCCAGGTCGGCGTCGGCCTCGCGCAGCGCCGTGAGCACCTTGTCAAGGCTGAGGCTCTCGGGGACGTACACGGGTTCCCGGGCGATCGTCGCGACCTGGGTCAGGGCCCGGCGTTCGGGTGGGATACCCAGCGCGTCGGGCACACCCACGACGCCGATGACCAGGTCGATCGTGTTCTCGTAGACCGGGAAGCGGGTGTGCCCGGTCTCGCGCGCGACCGTCATCAGCTCCGCCACGCTGGCCGTGGTCTTCAGTCCGACCACGTCGACACGCGGCGTCATCGCCTTGGCCGCGCGTTTCTCGCCGAAGCGGATCGTGCGGCGCAGCAGCGTGGCGGTCTCGGCCGGCAGGGCGCCGGCCCGGGCGCTGATGGCGGCGAGCAGGCCCAGTTCCTCGGGCGACCGCGCGCTGGCCAGCTCTTCCTGCGGCTCGATGCCCAGGCGGCGGACCAGCCAGTTGGCCGACCCGTTGAGGCCGCCGATCACCCACTTCAAGAGCTTCGAGAACGTACGCAACGGGGCCGCGGTCAGCAGCGCGGCGCGCATCGGCCGGGCCAGGGCCGCGTTCTTGGGCACCAGCTCGCCGAAGAGCATCGAGACGAGGGTGGCCACAACCAGCGCGATACCGTGCGTCACGGCTTCGGTGGCGTTCCCGGCGACCGGCTCGACGACCGGCTCGAAGATCTTGGAGAGCGCGGGTTCGGCCAGATAGCCGGTGAGCAGGGCGGTGAGCGTGATGCCCAACTGGGTGCCGGAGAGCTGGAACGACAGCTCGTGCAGCGCGTGCTCGACCGTGCGCGCACGGCGATCGCCCGATCGGGAGCGGGACGCGATCTCGGCCCGGTCGACCGTGACGAGCCCGAACTCGGCGGCCACGAAGAACGCGTTGCCCGCCGTGAGCAGCGCGAACGCGGCCAAGGGGAGCACCGCGGTCAGGAGCAGGCCGTCCATGATCGGTTCACCTCGGTCTCATTGTGCCGGAACCGGGCGAGTCCGGCCTGCCCACCGGAGGTGAGGATTGGCACGCCGGGAATCTGGATACCGTCAGGGCATGAACCTGGTCGAAGAGTTCACGCTGCTCGCGTACGACGACGACGGCACTCCGCTGACCGACGGCACCCACCTGGACCACGGTCTCGGCGGTGGCCTGCTGCTGGAACTGGCCCTGGCGGGCCGGGTCGACGTGGCCGACAAGAAGGTGGTCGCGCTTGACATCAACCCGACCGGTGACCCGCTGCTGGACAACGCGCTGATGCGCATCGTCGGCGACGACAAGCCACGCAAGCCCGGTTACTGGGTGTCGAAGTTCGCGCAGGACACCCGGCCCCAGGTGCTCGACCGGCTCGTGGCCGAGGGCATCCTCCGTACGGAGAAGGACAAGGTTCTCTGGGTCTTCCCCCGCACCAGGTACCCGGCCGCTCACGGCGTCGAGCCCGTGCAGGAGACCGCCGCCCGTGACCGCATGCGGCACGCCGTGCTCGGTACGGGCGAGGTCGAGCCCCGTACGGCCGCCCTGTGCGCCCTCGTCGCCGCAACCGGCCTGGACGGGAAGGTCTTCGCCGACCTCGACCGCAAGGTCGTCAAGACCCGGCTCCGCGAGATCAGCGAGGGCGCCTGGGCCGCCGAGGCCGTGAAGAAGACGATCGACGAGATCCAGGCGGCCGTGATGGTCGCGATCGTCGCCTCGACCACCGCGGCCACCGCCGGCACGCCGAACTGAGAGGAGGTAAGGGAGCTTAGGTCCGTTCTCGGGTGAGGGCGATATCCGGGCTTCTGCCCGGTCAAGATGTGTGCTGACCATGCGTTTCAGCTGCGCGCGGGCACCCTCGGCGTGTTTCGGGAGGGACTCAAGCCGAGTGCGAGGCAGCTGTCCTTGGCGTGCATCCCGCTGGGTACTCGTAGGTCTGCTCTCGGCGCGCTGACGGTAGTCAGCTATTGGTGACGAATGCCGCACGAGGCATGGTGACCCTCCTCGCGCGTGCAGGGTCACCACAACGCCAGGCGCCCTGCACGCCGCTCGTCCGCCGCCGTCATCTGCCGGTCGACCTGGCCGTAGTTTCCGTAGGCCACCGGATGTGTGAGTAGATGGCTCGCATCTTGTTTCCGCTGCTAGTCCAGCGTGAGGTACTGGTCAGCTGAACCCGCCGCTGCCGTTCGTGTGGCCATCACGGTGACGCCAGCCCAACGCCGCGCTCTGGAGGCGACCCGCTTGATGGGGTGCACGGAACTGCCGTGGTGCGCGTATGTCGTCAAGCTCCGACGACGACTGCGCGGTGAGCGTGGCAGTCGTCAGCGCGGCTCAAAGAAAATCTGGACACTACCGATCCAGTTCTCGTATGGTGCGATGCCTGCAGCCTTGAAGTACTGACCGCTGCCCGAAAGAGAGAAGTCGACGTAGCCGTTGGCCGAAGAGCAGTTGACCCAGTTGTAGAACCGGACGCGGAATCGCGTGCCGGCGGGAATCGTGCCCGCGGTGAGGATGAGACTTTCGGTGGCATCGTTCACCGAGCCGCCGGTGTGCCAAGCATGGTTGGAAAGATTGACGCAATTCTGCCCCACGGCTGCGTAGTCTCGCTGCCAGTACCCGCCGACCATGAGGTACTGGTTCAGGTTGTACAGGCAGACGCGAACGTTGGTGCCGCTGACGTCGTTGCAGTTGTTGCCAGCTCCGTTTGCTGATGCTGGCTGGGCAGCGGACAGCCCGAGGCCGACGCCGAGCATCGCCGCCAGCAGACCGGCAAGGATTCGCCTCATCCAGAACTCCTCTGATCTAAGTTAGACCCACACTAAGATCAGAACTGATATCGATCAATACCTCAGCCGCGGTTGGAGCGCACAAATCGGTAGCTCGACGACTCGGGGCGGCGGCCTATGTCGGATCTTCGCGACCAATCCTCCATTACTAGCCTCGATGATTCGCCGGTGACGGCTGCTGGTTTGCCTGGACCGCACTGATCGATTTTTGTTGATGGGTGTCGCGGTCTGGGCATGGTGGTGGGCCGTCTGACGCGGCGGTGGGCGTGGTCTCCTGGTGTTCTCCGGTCGTTGGGTCGGGGGCTGACCGATATGAGGCGAGGCGTTCGAGGATCTCGTCGGCGGTTTTGGTCCAGGTGAACGGTTGGGGGTAGGCGTTCCACTGATCGATCCAGGAGTGGATGTCTTTCTCCAGTGCTTGGATCGATCGGTGGGCGCCGCGGCGGATCTTCTGGTCGGTGAGCAGGCCGAACCAGCGCTCCACTTGGTTGAGCCAGCTGGAGTAGGTCGGGGTGAAGTGCATGTGGAAGCGGGGATGCGCGGTCAGCCATTGCCGGACGGTGGGGTGTTTGTGGGTGCCGTAGTTGTCGCAGATCAGGTGCACGTCGAGGTCGGCGGGTATTTCGTGGTCGAGTTTGGTGAGGAACTTCTTGAACTCGATCACGCGGTGCCGGCGGTGGATCGAGCCGATCACGGTGCCGGTGGCCACGTCCAGGGCGGCGAACAGGGTGGTGATGCCGTGCCGGACGTAGTCGTGGGTGCGCCGTTCGGGCATGCCCGGCATCATCGGTAAGACCGGCGCCGACCTGTCGAGGGCTTGGATCTGCGACTTCTCGTCGACCGCCAGCACCAGGGCCTTCTCCGGCGGGTCCAGGTACAGGCCGACCACGTCACGGACCTTGTCGATGAACTGCGGATCGTTGGACAGTTTGAACGTGTCGACCAGGTGCGGCTGGAGCCTGAATGCCTTCCACACCCGCCCGACCGTCGACTTCGACAACCCGGACTGCTTGGCCATCGACGCCCGCGACCAGTGCGTCGCGTTGGCCGGGGTGGCTTCCAAAGTTTTGACGATCACGTCTTCGACCTGTTCGTCGGTGATCTTCCGGGGCGCGCCGGGGCGTTGCTCGTCAGCCAGCCCGTCCAACCGGCGTTCCAGGAACCGCTTGCGCCACTTGGTCACCGTCTGCGGCCAGATCCCCAACTGCGCCGCCACGTCCTGGTTCGGGCGCAGACCCTCATCCTCCGCGCAGCCCAACACGATCCGGCACCGCACGGCGAGAGCCTGCGACGACTTCGCCCGACGCGACCACCGCACCAGCGTCGCCCGCTCCTCGTCGGTCAACACCAGCGGCGCCTTCGGGCGTCCACGACCAGCCATGCGCACCACAGTACATTAATTCATCGAATTAACGGCGCGACACTCTAGACCTCCTGCTTGAGGGAGCGCAGGAGGACCGTCGCGACGTCCACGACCTCGACGTTCTCCTGCTCGCCCTTGCCGGTGACCCCGTCGCCGATCATCGTGTAACAGAACGGGCAGCCCACCGCGATCGTCTTCGCCCCGGTGGCCAGGGCTTCCTCCGTACGCTCGACGTTGATCCGCTTGCCGATCTTCTCCTCCATCCACATGCGGGCGCCGCCGGCGCCGCAGCAGAAGGAGCGTTCCTGGTTGCGCGGCATCTCCACGAGGTTGCCGACCGATTCCCCGAGCACCTCGCGCGGGGCGTCGAACACCCGGTTGTGCCGGCCCAGGTAGCACGGGTCGTGGTAGGTCACGTCGCCCTCGACGGGCTGGACCGGTGTCAGCTTGCCTTCCTTGACCAGGTGGGCGAGCAGCTGCGTGTGGTGCACGACCTCGACCTTCAGGCCCAGCTGCTCGTACTCGTTGCCGAGCGTGTTGAAGCAGTGCGGGCAGGTCGCCACGATCTTCTTCGTCGGCCTGTCCCCGAAGGCCTCGTTCAGCGTCTCGACGTTCTGCTGGGCCAGCATCTGGAAGACGAACTCGTTGCCGATGCGCCGCGCCGGGTCACCCGTGCAGGTCTCGCCCTCGCCGAGGATCGCGTAGTTGACCCCGGCCTCGTGCAGCAGCTTGGCCACCGCGCGGGTGGTCTTCTTGGCCCTGTCCTCGAACGCGCCGGCGCAGCCGACCCAGAACAGGTAGTCGAAGTCCTCCGTCTCGCCGACCCGCGGCACCTCGAAGTCCAGACCCTTGGTCCAGTCCTCGCGGGTGTTCTGCGGCGCGCCCCACGGGTTGCCCTTGTTCTCGAGGTTGCGCAGCATAACGCCGGCTTCGGACGGGAACGACGACTCGATCAGCACCTGGTAGCGGCGCATGTCGACGATGTGGTCGATGTGCTCGATGTCGACCGGGCACTGCTCGACGCAGGCGCCGCAGGTGGTGCACGACCACAGCACGTCCGGGTCGATCACGCCCTGCTCCTCGGCCGTGCCGATCAGCGGGCGGTTCCCCTCGGCCAGCGCGAGCACGTCCATGTGGGCCAGCTGGGCCTCGGTGGCCTTCTCCTCGCCGGTCAGATCCTTGCCGCCGCCACCCAGAAGATAAGGCGCTTTCGCGTACGCATGATCACGCAACGACAGGACCAGGAGTTTCGGAGAGAGCGGCTTGGCCGTGTTCCACGCCGGGCACTGCGACTGGCACCGCCCGCACTCCGTGCAGGTCGAGAAGTCGAGCAGCCCCTTCCAGGTGAACTGCTCCACCTGGGCGACGCCGAACTGGTCCTTCTCGGGGTCGGCCTCCTCGAAGTCGAGGGGCTTGCCCTGGCTCATCATCGGCCGCAGCGCACCCAGCCCGGAACCGGCCGGCTTCTCGGGCGCCCGCTTGAAGAAGATGTTGAAGAACGCGAGGAAGCGGTGCCAAGCCACGCCCATGGTCGGGTTGAGCGCGATGGTGATCAGCCAGCCCATCGAGATGAACAGCTTGACCAGCGCCACCCAGGTCGGCCCGTCCTCGGCCGCGGGCAACAGGCTGCCGACGCCGTGCGACAGCGGGGTCGCCCAGCCCGGGTACTCGAACGTGTCGTTGGCGACCTTGAACCCGCGGATCAGGAACCCGCAGGCCAGCACGCCCAGGATCACGGCCTCGACGAAGTACGCCTGCCACATCGTGGAGCCGAGGAACCGGCTGCGCTTCTGCCGGATGTTCCGCTGGCGCACCAGGATCAGGTAGACGATGCCGATCAGGCCGAGAATGCCGATCCACTCGGTGACGAACCCGTAGACGACCCAGTGGCCGATGATCGGCAGCCCGCCCTCGGGGTCGACGACCTCGAAGTACGCCTCCACGACCAGCAGGAACAGGATCATGAAGGAGACCATCACGAGCCAGTGGGCGGCGCCGATCGCGCTCCACTTCAGCATGCGAGTGTGGCCGAGCGTCTCGACCAGCATGGTTTTCGTACGCGCTGGCTTGTTGTCGAACCGGGCCGGGTCCGGTTGACCTTGACGGATCACCGCCGTGATGGTCAGCACCGCCCGCACGGCGAGCACGACGGCCACGACGGTGATGGCGCCGGCCAGAACGGTGGCAACTATCTGCGCGATGCCCATCTGCGTTGTGTCTCCTCGCCTCGGCTGTCCGCCGCGCCCATGTTACCCACGAGTAATAGACGGCCGCACGCCAAGGGTCAAGGGAGGCGCCGAAGCGCACCCCGGCCGGCGGCACGAGGTGCGCTTCAAACGGACAAAAGCCACCCTACCTGCGTAAACGCTGGTAAAAGCGGCTAACGCCAGCGCGACAAGATGCCGAGCGACGCCACCATGCACCCGAAGCCGATCGCCAGGTTCCAGTACCGCAGCGACTCGACGGGGTACTGCTGGGACGACAGGTAGTACACGACCAGCCAGGCGATGCCGATCACGATCAGCGAGACCGCACTGATCGGCAGCCACATCGGGCTGGGTTTCTTCGACGCCGCTGCTGCTGCCGCCGGACGGATGTCCGTCGGCGGCGTGTAGACCTTCTTCTTGCGAACCTGGGACTTCGGCACGGTGGACTCCTGAAGGGCAACAAGTGGTGAACAACCCCACCGCTGAGCGGCTTCGGCGACCCCGAATGCTGCCCGTGGCGATTAATGTTCGACAGCTAGCGTAGTCAAGTCGGTGGGAACACCGGCACCCGCCGGGCTAGGAAAAATGTCCGGTGCGATTTTCGGGGGGAGTCGAGGACGTGGAATACACCACCGGCACGCCCTCGTGGCGGCTCGTTCTGCGCCGCGCGTGGACGGGATTGCGGCCGGGCCGGCCGGCTCGCACCATGCGGGGCTGGACGATCGTCACACCCCTGATCTTCCTGGCTGCGGGCCTGCTCTTCACGACCTCGGCCACCACCGCGGACGGCACCACACTGCGCGACGACCGCCGCCCCCAGCTCGCCCAGCTGATCGCCGACAAGCGCGTACGCCTCGACAACCGCGAGCAGACCGCGGCCGGACTCCGCTCCGCCGTCGATCAGGACACGGCCCGCCTGGCCGAGGTCGACGGCCCGGTCAAGCAGGCCCGCGATGGCGCCGACAAGCTTCGGGCGCCCGCCGGCTTCACCGCGCTCCAGGGCCCCGGCCTCACCGTGACACTCGACGACTCCTCACGCCGAACCAATGATTTTGTGGCCGCCAACGCTCCCGACAATGACGATCTTGTCGTCCACCAGGGTGATGTTCAGGCAGTGGTGAACGCTCTCTGGGCTGGTGGGGCCGAGGCAATGTCGATCATGGATGTCCGCGTGATCTCCACCAGCGCTGTACGCTGTGTCGGCAACACGCTGCTCCTACACGGCCAGGTCTTCTCGCCACCGTTCCGGATCACGGCGATCGGCGAACCCACAGAGATGCATCGCGCGTTGGAGTCCGCGGACGGAGTCCGGCAATTCAAGGATGCGGTCGCCGACTTCGGCCTGGGTTATCAGGAAACCGTCGAGAGGAACGTGACAGTGCGGGCGTACGACGGGTCGAGCGACCTCCGGTCCGCGCGGGTCACCGGCTGATGGCCGCTCCGGACCAGCCGCCGGCCGGGCCCGGGTCGGGACGGCACCGCGCCCCCGACACCGAGGCCCAGACCGCCTACATCCCGCGGATCACCGACGCGTCGCCCGACGGCGTGCCCGGCGGACCGCTCGCCCCTCCGATCGGCCTCGGCGGACAGCCGTCCCGGGCCGAGCAAAGCGCGCCGGCCGCGATCCCGGTCGACCTCGGCGTACAGCAGGCCCGGCCCGAGCAGAGCGCCCCACCCACGCCCCCGATCGGCCTCGGCGCACAGCCGGCCCCGCTTGAGCAGAGCGCGCCACCCACGTTGCCGCCACCCGCCCCCTCGGCGGCCGAGACGGCCGTTCTGCGCACCGACGAAGAGGTGCAGCAGCGGATCGTCCGGGGCGCAGCCGCGGGCGGCGCGGTCCCGCGGGCCGCGCACTCCGAGCCCCGCCAGCCCGAGCGCAACGAGTTCGACTTCTTCGCCGCGGCCGAGGAACCGGCCGCCCAGCCGCCCGCGGCTCAGCCGCAGCGCTACAACACCGCCTACTCGGCTGCGCAGGCGCCCGCAGCCGGCCCGCAGACGCCCTCAGGCGGCCCACCGGCCCCGAACCGGTCGTTCGGCGGCCCGCCCCAGGGCGGGTCGGGCTTCGACGCCCCGGTCTCGCCCAGCCCGTCTCAGGGCTTCGGCGCCCCGGTCTCCCCAAGCCCATCTCAGGGCTTCGGCGCCCCGGTCTCCGCCAGCCCGGCTGCGGGCTTCGACGGCCCGGTGCCGCCCGGTTCCCCTCTGGGCTTCGGTGCCGCGGTCCCGTCCGGCCCGCCTCAGGGCTTCCGGCCCGCGGTGCCGCCCGCCACCGCTGGACACAATTCGGGCGGCTACCCCACGGGGCCGCACGGGTACGGCGCCGAGCAGGGCCGCCCGAGTGTTCCGGTCAACCCCGGCGTCCCGATCAATTCCGGTCAACCCGGCCACCCCTCGGCCGACGGCCCCTCGGACCCGCGCCTCGCCCGAGCGCCCCAGGACGCGCACCTCGCAGGCACGCCGCAAGACCCACGCCTCGCGGGAACGCCGCAAGACCCGCGGGAGACGGCTGTCATCCGTACGTCCGACGCCCCCACCGGCCTGCTGCCGGCGATGAAGCGTTCCGACGAGCACCCACCCCCCATCCAGGCCCCCACCGCGCTCCTCTCCGCGGTCCCCGGCCTCGCCGCCCAGTCCGCGAAGGCGAAAGCCGAGCCCGACGCCGCCCTCGGCGCCGCCTCGGTGTCCCCCGCGGCCCCGGGCTCCCTGAGGCCCCCCGCAGCGGAGGAGCCCGTGCCGGAGCAGCCGAAACGCGGCGAGAAGGTCGTCAAACTGCGACCCGAGCAGACCGGCGAGGGCTACAAGAGCGTCTACTCCGAGATGACCCGGCCCACCGTCGGCTCCCGCATCCGCGGCGCGATCCGCGTCTCCGGCGAGCTGATGATCACCTTCGGTCTGATCGTGCTGCTCTTCGCCGGCTACGAGGTGTTCGGCAACTCGGCCAAGGTGCAGGACGAGCAGAACGCGCTCAGCACCGAACTCGACGAGGTGTGGAACGACCCGACCGTCGGCCCGACCCCATCGGCGGCCACGAAGGCGCCCGTGGCGCCCGGCAGCAACCTGGTCGGCCGTCTCTACATCCCCAAGCTCGACAAGGAGTGGGTGGTTGTCGACGGCGTGCAGCCCGACGACATCCGCTACGCGCCCGGCCACTACCCCGACTCCGCCAAGCCGGGTCAGGTCGGCAACTTCTCGGTGGCCGGCCACCGGATCAAGAAGATCTTCTGGCGGCTCGACGAGCTCAAGTCGGGCGACGTGATCGGCGTGGAGACCCGTTCCAACTGGTACGTCTACCGCGTCTACACGAGCCAGGTCGTCAAGCCCAGCGCGGTCGAGGTCGTCGCCCCCGTGCCCGGCAGGCCCAAGGCCAAGCCGACGAAGTCGCTGCTCACACTGACCACCTGCAACCCGAAGTACAACAACTACGAGCGCCTCATCGTGCACGCCGAGCTGGTCTCGACCACCAAGCGTGACCAGAAGCTGCCCAACGCCGGCATGCCGGCCGAAGTGAAGGGGGCCTGAGCATGTACGCCTGGATCTGGCGCAAGCTCCCGTTCGGCTTCTGGGGCAAGCTCACCGGCTCGCTGGGGTTGCTGGCGGCCACCACCGCCCTGCTCTGGTACGTGGTCTTCCCCTGGGCCACTCCGCTGCTGCCGTTCGACGACGTGCAGGTCGGCACGGGCACCGAGCAGCAGGGCCCGGCCGGCAACGACTCGGATGTGACCGTTCCCGGCGACCCCGACCACGAGGCGCCCGAGGACATCCCGTACAGCACCGAGTCGAACCAGCCCCACCCCTCAGAAGGCCTTCCCGGTGAGTGACATGCGCATCCTGGTCATCGACAACTACGACTCGTTCGTCTTCAACCTGGTGCAGTATCTGGGCCAGCTCGGCGCCGAGTGCGAGGTGCGGCGCAACGACGAGATCGAGGTGTCCGACGTCGGCACGTTCGGCGCCGCGGGCATCCTGCTCTCGCCCGGCCCGGGCACGCCGGAGCGCGCCGGCATCATGATGGACGTCATCCGGGCGTACGCCGGGAAGGTGCCGATGTTCGGCGTCTGCCTCGGTCATCAGGCGATCGGCGCCGCGTTTGGGGCCACCGTGACCCGCGCCCCCGAGTTGCTGCACGGCAAGACCTCCGAGGTGCACCACGACGGCACCGGTGTGCTGGCCGGGCTGCCCGAGCCGTTCACCGCCACCCGCTACCACTCGCTGGCGGTCCTGCCCGAGACCCTGCCGGCCGAGATCGAGGTGACCGGGCGGACGGAATCGGGCGTGGTGATGGCGATGCGCCACCGCGAGCTGCCGATCGAGGGCGTGCAGTTCCACCCCGAGTCGGTGCTCACCGAGGGCGGCCACACCATGCTGGCCAACTGGCTCGCCTCGTGCGGCCTGCCCGAGGCGCTCGAGAAGGCGCCCCCGCTGGCCGCCGAGGTCGAGACCCGTCGCCGGGCTGCCTTCGCCACCACCTAGATCACAAAAAAAACGGCCCGCCTTCACGGCGGGCCGTTTCTCGTTTCCGCTCAGATGCCGGCGTCGTCCCGCCGGACCGCGTTGATCGAGTTGCCGATCAGGCCGTTCGCACCCGTGCCGCCGCCGTTGCCCGGCGATTCCGTATCAGTGGGATCGGTGGGTTCGGTGCCGGGGTCATCAGGCTCGGCGATGACCGACAGCGTCACCACGTCGCCCTTCTCGGCCGTCGTGTTCGCCTTGGGGGTCTGCTCGACCACCGTCCCCGGCACGCCATTCGGGTCCTGGACCTCGACCGGATTGACATTGAACTGGCCGGCGTTTTCGAGGATGCCCTGCGCGGTGGCCAGGTTCTTGCCGACCACGTCGGGCACCTTGACCAGGCGGCCGTTCGACACCTCGATCGTGATCGTGCTGCCGGGGTCGACCTCGCGGCCGGCACTCTCGACCTTGGTGACGATGCCGACGGGCTTGAGGCTGTCGACCTCTTTCGGGTCGACCTTGAAGCCCAGGCCGCGGAGGTTGGACTGGGCGCTCTCCTTGGTCGAGCCGACCAGGTTGGGCACCTCGACCTTCTCCGGCTTCTGGCAGAGCTGGTAGCTGACGGACTCGGTCGCGCCGACTGTTTGGCCCTTGCCCGGGTCCTGCTTGACGACAGTGCCGTCGCAGTCCGACCGGAACTCCGGCTCGTCCGGCGAGTAGTTGGTGATGCCCGCCGCCTGCAGAGCCTTCAGCGCCTCAGCGTTCGTCATGCCCACCAGATCGGGCATGTCGTGGGTCACCGGGGCCGAGCTCGGAGTCTCGCTGCCGGCGGTGTTGTTGTTGTCGTTGCCGCGTTCCTGCATGAGCGCGACGCCGAGCACCACGACGACCAGCACACCGAGGGCGGCCAGGCCTGCCCACACCCACGAGGACGACCGCCGTTCCGGCTGCCGCGGCGGGCCGCCGACGGGTCGCTGCATGGTCGTCGCGGACTGCGGCTGCCACTGCCGCTGCGTCGCCGCCCCCTGCATCGCCATGGTCTCGGCCTGCGACATCACCGGCTCGGCCAGCACGGGCCGGCCGGCGACCGCCCGCAGCGCGTCGGCCCGCATCTCCTGCGCGCTCTGGTAGCGGTTGACCGGGTTCTTGGCGAGCGCCTTGAGCACGATGGCGTCGACGTCGGCCGGAACACCGGGAACGATGTCGCTGGGCGCCTTGGGCTCTTCCCGTACGTGCTGGTAGGCGACGCTGACCGGGCTGTCGCCGACGAACGGCGGGTTGCCGACCAGCAGCTCGAAGAGCACACAACCGGCGGCGTACACATCGGAGCGGGCGTCGACCGACTCGCCGCGGGCCTGCTCGGGTGACAGGTATTGCGCCGTGCCGATGACCGCGCTGGTCTGCGTCATGGTGGTGGCGCCGCTGGCCAGGGCCCGGGCGATGCCGAAGTCCATGACCTTGACCTGGCCGTTCTGCGTGATCATCACGTTGCCGGGCTTGATGTCCCGGTGGATGATCCCGTGCCGGTGGCTGAACTCCAGGGCGGCGCAGATGTCGGCGATGTATTCGAGGGCCTGGCGGGTCGGGAGCCGCTGTTCCTGGGCGAGCACCTCTTTGAGGGTTTGCCCGTTCACGAACTCCATCACGATGAACGGCTGCTTCTCGCCGGTCGACGAGATCTCCTCGCCGGTGTCGTAGACGGCGACGATCGCGGGGTGGTTGAGGGCGGCGGAGTTCTGCGCCTCGCGGCGGAAACGCTCCTGGAACGTGGCGTCACGGGCCAGGTCGGTCCGCAACATCTTGATCGCTACGTCACGGCCGAGCCGGAGGTCGCGTCCGCGGTGCACCTCGGCCATGCCGCCGTAGCCCAGGAGCTCGCCGACCTGATACCTGCCACCGAGCAGGCGGGCCTGCGCCGTCATAGCGTCTGTCGTCCTTCGTTAGCTCTTGTCCAGCCGGGGTTCGCGCCCGCCTGAGTGGTTAGACGGTTCGACGCCACCGATGGATCCCCACCGGTCACGCCCGTGTGGACGACGGTCACGCCGGCCGGCGTGCCGCTCGCGTTCTGGCCCTGCTTGTAGAGGAACGAGATCACCCCGGCACACAGCAGGACCAGCAGCGCCAGCACAACAGCCAGCACGATCAGGACCTGCCGCCCGCCCGAACTCTGCGGTTTGGCGGCCGGCGTCGCCGGTGATTGATACGGCTGACGGTAGGCCTGCGGTTGAACGGGTTTGTGAACGGGCTGCGCGGCGGGCGGCCCGGAAGGCACGGAAGCGGCGCCGCGCGCGCCCGAGACGGGACGCGGAACCGGAGGATACGGGGGACGACCAGGTGCCGGCGAGCCGGGCGTGGGCGCGCCGCTCGACGGGTAACCGGTCGGTGGACTGGGCGGGCCGGACGCGCGGACGGTCTGACCGGCCGGCTGCGATGCCGTGTTGGCCAACGACGCGGCGGCCTGCCGGGCGATGGAAGCCAGCGCCGAGGCTGAGGGCCAGCGGGCGTTCGGGTCCTTGGCCAGAGCGCGGTCGACGATCACGCGCACCGGGGGCGGGATGTCGCCGGGCAGCGGGCGCGGCGTCTCACGCACGTGCTTCATGGCGATTTCCATCGGGGTGGCGCCGTCGAACGGCCGGTGGCCGGAAAGGCACTGGTAGGCGACCACGCCGAGGGCGTACACATCGGAGGCGGGCGTCGCGACCGCGCCCGAGGCCTGCTCGGGCGAGATGTAGGACGCCGTGCCGAGCACCGAGCCGGCCACGGTGAGCTGACCCACCAGGGCCGAGCGGGCGATGCCGAAGTCGGTCAGCACCAGCGTGCCGTTGGGGCGGACCAGCAGGTTGCCGGGCTTCACGTCGCGGTGCACGATGCCGTTCGCGTGCGCGGCCTGCAACGCGTCGGCGGCTTGGGCGATCAGCGCCATCGTGCGGGCCGGGGTCAGCCGGCCGACCCGGCTCAGCGTGCGGGACAGCGCGTCGCCCTCGACGTACTCCATGACCAGGAACGCGAGTTGCTGGTCGCTGCCGTAGTCGTAGACGTCGACGACCCCGGGGTGGTTGATCGTGGCCATGGTGCGGGCCTCGCCCCGGAACCGCTCGGCGAAGCCGGGCTCGTCGAGCAGCGCGGGCAGCAGGATCTTGACAGCGACCGTCCGGCCCAGCACCTCGTCGGTGCCGCGCCAGACATCGCCCATCCCACCGCCGGCGATCCGCTCGTCGAGCCGGTACCGGCCGCCGAGGGTCACCCCAGGGCTGATCATGCTCAGTCCCCTCCCTGACCCGCCGCGGCCTTCATGATGAGCCCGGCGATGCGGGCAGCCTCGGCGCTCGCGTGGCCACCGGGCACGTTCTCCAGCATGACGCAGACCGCGGAAACCGCCTCACCCTTGTCGTTGTAGGCGAAGCCGATGAACCAGCCGTGCGGGTCGGCGCCCTCGGCGTTCTGCGCGGTGCCGGTCTTGCCGCCGACCTCCATGCCGGAGATGCGGGCGCGGCGGCCGGTGCCGTTCTCGACGACGCTGACCATCATGTCCTTGAGGTCACCGGCGACCTCGCCGTTGATCGGCGTGCGCAGCGTCTTCGGGTCGGCGGTGTAGATCGTCCGAAGATCCGGGCTGGTGAGCTTCTGTACCAGGTAGGGGCGCATCTGCTTGCCACCGTTGGCGACCGTGGCGGCGATCAGCGCGCCCTGGATCGGGGTCATCCGCACGTCGCGCTGACCGAGCGACGACTGGGCCAGAGCGCCCTTGTCGACGCTGCCGTCGGGGTTCGCGATCTTGCCGGTGTCGCTCATCGCGACCGGCAGCCCGTTGCCCTCGAGGTTGCCGACCGTCAGCTGATCGTCTTCGAAGCCGAACGCCTTGGCCGCGGCGAGCACCTTGTCGCGGCCGAGCGTCACGCCGAGCCGGGCGAAGCCGGTGTTGCAGCTCGTGGTCAGCGCGTCCTTCAGATCAATCTGGCTACCAGGGCAAACTTCGTCCTCGGAGTTGCGGATGACCGCACCGCTCTCGCGGTACTCACGCCCCGCCTCGATCTCGGTCTCGGTTGTATAACCGTTTTGGAGAGCCGCGGCCGAGACGATCACCTTGAAGACCGAACCGGGCGGCTTGGTCTCGGCCGTCGAGCGGTTCAACAGGGGCTGATCGGGGTCCTTGTTGAGCTTGCTGTACGCCGCCGCCGCCGCCTTCTCGTCGTGCGTGACCAGCGTGTTCGGGTCGAAGCTGGGCATCGAGACCATGGCCTGCACGGCGCCCGTACGCGGGTCGATCGCGATCGCCGCGCCCTTGTCGACCCCGCGCTCGTTGTCGACAAGCTCCTTCCAGGCCTTCTCCTGCGCCTTGGTGTTGATCGTCAGCAGCACGTTGCCGCCACCGGTGTTGTTCCCGGTGAACATGTCCTTGACCCGGTCGGCGAAGAGCTTGTCGCTCTCACCGGAGAGGAAGTCGTTCTCGGCGTTCTCGATGCCGGTCGCGGCCAGGCCGACGGGCCGGTAACCGAGGACCGGGGCGTAGACCTCTTTGCGGGGGTAGACGCGCAGGTACTTCAGCGCGTCGTCGGTGACCTTGTTGGTCGCCACCCCGGTGCCACCGGCCTCGATGATGCCGCGGGGCCGCTCGTACTGCGCGACCACCACCCGGCGGTTGTAGTCGTTGGTGCGGTAGTCGTCCGCCTTGTAAGCCTGAACCCAGTTGAGATTCGCGAAGAGCAGGGCGAACAGGACGAGGATGACCACGCCGGCCCGTCGAAGGGGTGCGTTCACGGCTTGATCACCTCCGTCATGGCGCCGTGCAGTTGGGTTGGTGCCTTCTTCGGTCCGCCGGACCGGTCGCTGCCGCCACCGCTGGCCGCCGGGCCGCGCGCCGCGTTCGAGATCCGCAGCAGCATGGCGATCAGCAGCCAGTTGGCCATCAGCGACGATCCGCCGGACGACAGGAACGGCGTCGTCTGGCCGGTCAGCGGAATCAGGCCGGTGATGCCACCCAGGATGACGAAGATCTGCAAACCCAGGGTGAACGACAGACCGCCCGCCACGAGTTTGCCGAACGAGTCGCGCACCGCCAGCGCCGAGCGCAGACCCCGCTCGACGATCAGCAGATAGAGCACCAGCAGGGCGGACAGGCCGAAGAGGCCGATCTCCTCACCCATGCCGGCGAAGATGAAGTCGTTCTGCACCTCGGGCACGAACCGCGGCGAGCCGGCACCGGGCCCCGTGCCGAACAAGCCACCCGTGCCGAGCGAGAGCAGGCCCTGTACCAGCTGATAACTGCCGCCGAGCCGCTCGTAGTTCTCGTTGTCGAACGGGTTGAGCCAGACCTCGGCCCGGTCGTAGAAGTTGGCGAACGGGCCGCCGACCGACGCGCCCAGCAGGTAGGCCACGTAGACGCCGCCGAAGAACAGCAGCAGACCGATGATCAGCCAGCTGGCCCGTTCGGTGGCGACATAGAGCGTCACGATGAACAGGCCGAAGTACAGCAGCGCGGTGCCGAGGTCTTTCTCGAAGACCAGCACCAGGAGGCTGAGCAGCCAGACCGTGACGACCGGGCCGAGGTCGCGGCCGCGCGGCAGGTCGATGCCGAGGACCCGGCGACTGGCCAGCGACAGCACCTCGCGCTTGCGGACCAGGTAGTACGCGAAGAACGAGACCAACGCGATCTTGGCGAACTCGCCGGGCTGGATCGAGAACGACCCGATCCGGATCCACAGCTTGGCCCCGTTGACCTCGGAGATGCTGCCCGGCAGCACCGCCGGAATCATGACGAGCACGATGCCGGTCAGGCCCAGCGTGTACGCGTACCGGGAGACGATCTTGTGATCCCGGACGACCAGCAGCAGGATCGCCGCCAGGATCAGCGAGATCAGCGTCCACGCCAGCTGGCGGCCCCCGATACCGGCGAAGATGCCGGGCACGGGCAGCTTGTCGCTGAGCGCGTCACCGATGTCCAGCCGGCGCAGGAAGCCCACGCCCAGCCCGTTGATCAGCGCGACGGCCGGGATGATCACCGGATCCGCGTACGGGGCGGTGTAGCGCACCACCACGTGCAGACCGAGGAACAGGATGCTCAGCAGCGCGGCCGGCACCCAGAACGTCGGAGTGATCTCACCGATCCGGCTCGCCTCGACGGTGGCGCCGTACGCCGCCACCAGCACCATGGCGAACGCGAGTAGACCCAGCTCGGCATTGCGCTGGGTCTTCATTCCCGGGATACGCGCCATCTCGCCCGTGGAGGCGGGCGAGGAGGCGGGCACGGCGGGCGCGGTCAAGAAGGATCCCCAGACATGGTCGAGCCGAAGCTCAGTTGACGGTCCGGCACCCGGCCGGATCGGCAGCGGGCGCGGACTCTGACGCCTGAGCGGACGGCGTACTGGTGGGCACGGAGGAGGGCGGCGCCGCGACGGTGCTGCCGTTCGTGGTGCTGCCGGGCAGCGCAGTGCTGCCGGCACGGTTGCTCGCCCCGGCCGAGGGTGCGACCGGCGGCGCCGACGTGGGAGCCGGCGCGGTGGTGGGCACGATGCAGAGTGGCTTCAGATTCGGGTTGGTCGGAACGTCGTCGGTCAGTTCGGCGATCATGCGCTGGGCGTCCGGCCGGTCCTCGGCGTGGATGCCCTCCTTGACCCGCTCCTGCGCGACCACGGTGAGGTCGTCGAGGCGGGACGGACTGGTCTCGTTGACGTTGGACAGGTCGAGGCCGGCGATCTCGCCCGGCACCCCGCGGAAGATCGCGAGCTGACCAGCCTCGGTCGCGCCGACGTAATACTGCTTCTGCGTGTACTGGTAACCCAGCCACAGGCCCCCGCCGAGCACCCCGAGCAGCACGAGCACGAGCAGCGCGGCCCGCACCGGATGGCCCTTCGGTTCCGGCTCGGCGTAGTTGTCGTTCTCGGGCTGCGGCTGCGCCGGACGCGGCGCCTGGAGCGCGGCGGCCCGGGCGGCCGAGGTCGAGCTGTCGGCGACCGTGTTGTTGCCCCGGTCGAGCGAGGCGGCGCCACCCACGATCGGCGCCTGCTCGACGATGTCGTGGTCGGTCGCATCGGCGATGACGACCGTGATGTTGTCGGGGCCGCCGCCGCGCAGCGCGAGCTGCACCAGCCGCTCGACACAGGCCTGCGGATCGGCGATCTCACGCATCGTCTGCCCGATGGTGTCGGAGCTGACCACGCCGGAGAGGCCGTCGCTGCAGATCAGGTAGCGGTCACCCTTGAGCACCTGACGGACGGAGTACTCCGGATCGATGTCGCGGCCGTCGAGCGCGCGGGTGAGCAGCGACCGCTGTGGGTGGCTGCTCGCCTCCTCCGGGCTGACCCGGCCCTCGTCGACCAGCATCTGGACGTACGTGTCGTCCTTGGTGATCTGGGCGAACTCGTTGTTGCGGAGTAGGTAGGCCCGGCTGTCACCGATGTGCACCATGCCGAACTTGCTGCCCGAGAAGAGCACCGCGGTCAGCGTGGTGCCCATGCCCTCGAGCTGCGGATTCGCGTCGACGGTGTCACGAAGGTGCTGGTTGGCCGTGCCCACCGCGTGACGCAGCGCGTCGACCATGGCGTCCCCGGGGACGTCCTCGTCGAGCGGCGCCATCGCGGCGATGACGATGTTGGACGCGACGTCACCAGCAGCCATACCGCCCATGCCGTCGGCGACGGCAAGGAGCCGAGGCCCGGCATACACGGAGTCCTGGTTGAGGTCTCGGATCAGACCGCGGTCGCTCTGAGCGGCATAGCGCAGGGTCAGGGTCATGGCCGTAACTCGAGGGAAGTGCGCCCGATCCGGATCGGCACGCCAAGGGGGACGGGAGTAGGTCCGGAGACCTTACCGCGGTCGAGATAGGTGCCGTTCGTCGAGCCGACATCCTCGACGAACCACTGACCGTCGCGCGGAACGAGCCGTGCGTGCCGCGCCGAGGCGAAGTCATCGGTGATGACGAGGGTCGAATCCTCGGCACGCCCGATGGTGATCGGAGCCTCGCCCAGCGTGATGCGGGTGCCGGCCAGGTTGCCGGCGGTAACCACGAGCTGCCTGGCGGCCTTACCGCGTTTCGCCTTCGCCGGCCGGCCCTCGGGAACCGCGCCACCCACCCCCCGAGGGCTGGCGACGATGCTCTTGGACCGGACCCCGGCGAAGAGATCCCGGCGGATCACCCCGACGACCGTGAACACGAAGATCCACAGCAGGATGAGAAAGCCGAACCGGGCGACGGTGAGGACGAATTCGGGCAAGGTGCCTAGCCGTCCACTCGGAATGTCAGCGTGGTCGTGCCCAGCTGGATCATGTCGCCCGGGTTGAGCGCCACGGCCGAGACGCGCTGACCGTTCACCATCGTGCCGTTGGTCGATCCCAGGTCGGTCAGCACGACCTGGTTGCCGTCGTAGTCGAGCCGGGCGTGCCGGCGCGAGATGCCGACGTCGGGCAGGCGCAGGTTGGCCTGGTCGCCACGGCCGATCACGGTCGAGCCCATCTGCAGCGGGTAGGTGCGCCCGTCACCGGAGATGAGGCCCACGCCACCGCGCCCGTTCGGAGCACCGCCGCCGCCGTGCGGCGGGTAGCCGCCGTGCTGCTGCTGTTGCTCGTAGGGCGGGTACTGCGGGCCCGCGTCGTACGCCGGCTGCTGCACCGGGGCGACCTCGCCACCGGTGTAGACCTCGGCGGTGACCCGGAACATGCCCGTGTCGAGCCCGTCACCACGCTCGATCTCGACGATCACGTCGCCGTAGACGGTCCAGGCCTGCTCGCCGATGAACTCGGCCTGTGACTGTGCGAGTTCCTGGGCCAGCGCGGCGGCGTAGGGCGCCAACCGGCTGTGGTCGTAGGGCGAAAGGTCGATCACGTAGCGATTCGGCACCAGCGTGCGGCCACCGGCAAGGATGGCCTTGTGCGCCTCGGCCTCCCGCTGCATGGCATTCAGAATCTCCACCGGGTGCACGACACCCTTGAACACCTTCGCGAAGGCCCCCTCAACCAGGCCTTCCAATCGCTTTTCAAAGCGCTGCAGCACGCTCACCGGCTCCTCCTCGGCTTCCGAGGACATGATGGTATCCGGCCGCCGCTTGCGCACCTGTTGCGCAAGGTCGACCGGCACTTCTGACCCTCGTATGACACCCGTAGACGCCGTGCTAGTCTTCCCTGGCGTCAGGGGCGATATCAACTCGCTTGGTGACGTGCGACAGCGTAGTCTGTCGCAGCCAGTAACAAAAAGTCAGGTCTTCGGCCTGTCTAATAAGCCACGGGGATGTGGCGGAATGGCAGACGCGCACGGTTCAGGTCCGTGTGTCCGAAAGGACGTGGGGGTTCAACTCCCCCCATCCCCACGAGTCGCAGGCGCAGAGTGTCCGCTGAGAAGCGCGGACCTCTGCGCCTCGTCATTTCTGCTCAGGGGGCCGAGCCCCCTGAAACCCCGCGGTGCGGGCGCCGGCTGAGCGGGATATCTCACTCGGGTCGGGGAGTGCCGGCTTCGCCGGGGTCCGGTGGGATCGGACAAAAGTCGCGTAACGGGCATAAAATGTTGCTCTGCGTGTTGGTCACGGTCTGGTTCCAACCTTGCGGCCGGCGGGGACAGAGTGACTTCGGGTCGCGGATTCGGGTGCTACCGGATCAGGGATCGGGTGCTGCCGGGTCACCGGGGTAGGGCCAGGGCGGCTGGGCCACGGATCGATTGCTGCCGGGGGCACGGGTGGGGGCACGGCGGCATGGGTCACCGGATCGGGCCGCAGGGGGATGAGCCCGGACGGGTGATGGGGGTTCTGGTCGCTATGCTCGGCGGCGGAAAATGGCTGGAGAAACACTTACGTCAGGGGTGCCGACCGTGACTGCCGCTACCGGGACGGGCAAGCGCAGTGTGCTTGGTGTGCTCGTTGACATCACTGACTACGCGGACGCCACGGCGCGGATCATGGAGGCCGCGCGGGAGCGGCGCGGGTACGCGGTCACAGCGCTGGCGGTGCACGGGGTCATGACCGGTGTGCAGGACAAGGAGCACAACCGCCGGCTGAACTCCTTCGATCTGGTCACGCCGGACGGGCAGCCGGTGCGGTGGGCGCTCAACACGGTGCACAAGGCCGGGCTCGCCGACCGGGTCTACGGACCGACGCTGACGCTCAAGGTCGTCGAGCAGGCGGCGGCCGAGGGTCTTCCTGTCTATCTGTACGGATCCACGCAGCCCACGCTCGACCGGCTGGTGCCGGCGCTGGAAGGCATGTTCCCGGCGCTCAAGATCGCCGGCGTCGAGGCGTCGAAGTTCCGGATGTCGCACCCGGGCGAGGCCGGCGAGATCGCCGAGCGCATCAAGGCGTCGGGCGCGCGCATCGTTCTGGTGGGGCTCGGGTGCCCGCGGCAAGAAATCTTCACGTACGTCATGCGTCCGCTTCTTGACATGCCGCTGCTGGCGGTCGGCGCCGCCTTCGACTACCACGCGGGACTGCTCAGGAACCCGCCCGCGTGGATGCAGAAGTACGCCCTCGAGTGGCTGTGGCGCCTGGGCCTCGAGCCGAAGCGGCTGTGGAAGCGGTATGTGCTGCTCAACCCGGCCTACCTGGCCCGGCTGGCCGCTCAGCGCAGTGGCCTGTGGAAGGCCACTCCGCCCCCGCCGACCACCGAGCCGGTCACCAGCTTCGCCGTGTGATCCCCGCCGACGAGGGGTCTCGGGGTAATCGACGACACTTCCCCTACGGGACCGGTGGGGTGATAACCCGGTTTCGCGCCGGAGCCCGTCGGTGAACGCTGTCGATTGTGAACATCGTCGCGGACCTCATCCTCGCCGGCGCCCTCGTCGCCGTCTGGCTCACAGCCGGGCTGCTGGCCGACTCGCTGCCGTCGGCCCGTTCGGCGCTCCAGATGCGGCGCCGGGCCGGCCTGCTCACCGCGCTGGTCGCCGGGGGTGCCGCCGTGTTCGTCGCGATCCCGCTGGTCACCGGACTGCTGCCGGGCGACTCGGCGGCGCCGGCGGCGGCTCTGCTGCCGGCCGTTCCCGCTCTTGTCGCCCTCACCGCCACCCTGCACCGGGTGGCTCAGGTACGCCGCGGTGCGGGCGCCTTCGACACCGCGCCGCGAACGCCGGTGCCGCCCGGCCTGCGCGCGGCCGCCGCACATCCGCTGATCCTGGTTCCGCTGCAGGTCACGGGTCTGGCCACGCTGATCAGCCTGCCGATCGCGGGCGGGCTGGTCGAGGTGCCGGGCACCGACCTGGCCGGCATCGCGATCACCGTGGTCGGGGTGGCCGTGCTGGCGATCGGCATCCGGGCCGGGCTGCGGCACAGCCGGCTCAGCCTCCAGGCGCTGGCTCCGATCGGCCGCAACCGGCTACGGGCGCCGGTCGACTCGTCCCGCTGAGCTCAGCTCTTCTTGGCTTCCTGCACATACAGCAGCTCGAGGATCGACCGCGCCGCCTCGAACCACCGGTCCAGCCAGTCCGATGTGGGCAGTGTGCCGCGGGCGGGCAGCTCCAGGAGCAGGCCACGCAGCAGCGGATGATCGGCCATCGACTCCGACGAGCCGGAATCGGGCCAGCCGCTGGACGGGAAGACCGGCTCGCTGAGCCCGTGCAGGTCGAGCGACGGCAGTTGGGCCGCACGGTCGAGCGGGCTGGTCGGCTCGATGCTGTGCGACCGCCCCGGCGACCGGGTCGGCAGGCCCGAGGAGCTGCCCCGCGACATCAGCTCGCCGTCCGAGGTGTCTCCGGAGAGTGCCGCGTCCCGCCGGTTCTGCCGGTACGCGCTGACTCCGCCGCTGAACCTGTCCTGCGCCGTCGACGAGCTGCTGCTGAGGTTTTCCGAACCAATCGTCATCTGTCTGCCCTGCCTCGTTCGGGGAATTGACCCCGCCGGTGTGCGCGGTCCGGACCGCGCTTTTGGCGTTCAACGAGGCGAGCGCGGAAATGACTACGGCCGGCTCCCCCGCACCGGACGGGAGGGGCCGGCCGCAGCTCGGCGGACCGGGCGGCTCAGAGGTCGAACTCGCCGTCCTTGGCTCCGCCCACGAACGCGTCCCACTCGGCGGCAGTGAAGATCAGCGCCGCTCCGAGCGGGTTCTTGGAGTCGCGGACCGCGATCGCCTCGTCGACGAATGCGACCTCGACGCAGTTGTCGGAGTTCGGCCCACTGCGAGTGCTCTTGAACCACTGTGCCCGGCTCAGATCGACCCGGAGACCCTTCGCTTCGATTTCCACAATGGCTCCTCTGCCAGCATTTGAATCATCCCGATGGACTCCTCCGGTGGGAGGGCCGTCGTCCGGATGGTCTCGAAGATGGAGATGTACTTGCTGAGCTCCTCGGCCTTCTCGAGAAACAGGCCACCGGTCGCGTTCTCGGTGAACACCACGTCGGCGTCGCCTTCCTCCTCGAACTCGAGAATGGCGAACGTGCCGTCCATCCCGGCGTGCGCACCCGCCGCGAACGGCAAGATCTGCAACGTCACGTTCGGCAACCGGGCCGTCGTGATCAATCTGGCTAACTGATCACGCATGACCTCGTCGCCGCCGACCGGCCGACTCACCACCGCCTCATCGAGCACCACCCAAAGATCGATCGGATCGTCCTGAATCAATAACGACTGCCGTTCCATCCGGACGCGCACCCGCTGCTCGATTTCCTGGTCGCTGTCCCCCGACCGGGCGGCCCGAATCATCGCAATTGCATACTCTTCGCTCTGCAGCAGACCGGGAATGACCTGCGATTCGTACGTGCGGACCAGCCTCGCGGCGGCCTCTAGGCCGACATAGGCTCCGGTCAAAACCGTAGAAAATGGGTGCCACCATCCCTTTTGCTGCGCTTCTCGGGCAATTTGGACAAGCTCCAGCTTCGCCTCGTCAGAAACGCCGTAAATGTCCATCATGGCCGAGACATCACCGGGAGTGGCGCTGGTGTGTCCCGTCTCAATTCGGGACACTTTGGACGTGGAACAACCGAGTCGCTCCGCCACCATGTCGATCGTGACCCGAGCGGCCTCGCGGTGCCGGCGCAGCTCGACACCCAGCCGGCGGCGGCGAATGGTGGGACTGCGGCGTTGATTCACGACCACCAGTCTCCTGTCGATCATTTAACGATTCAAGTTGACCGTTGCCTACCGATCGGTAATCACGAAGGGCTGACATGCAACTTGCATCGACCCCACTCGTGGTGCAATCTTTTCGGTATGGCCCACGTCACTACGCCCATCCGGGCGATGCGGCTGGGCCCCGCTCAACCCTCAGATGCGCCATCGTTAACGGGGTACCGATCTTAATGTTCGTCCGACGTGGACTGATCCACTTTCGGGCGGCCATCGGATCGGTGACGGTGACGTTGTGCAACGCTTTTGATGATTGGCATCACCAGAGGCTTGCACTGCGGTTTTTGCCGGGCACACTTGGTGCTTTCGTGTCAAGGTTCGTCCCGCGACGAAGTTTCAGGGCAGGAGATGACGTGCTTCCTCGGTCCGGTGATGTTCTCCACGTGACGAAGGCGGCGAGCGTCCAATTCGCAGCGCCGATGCTGTTCCGTGTCATTCGGGTCCACGACTGGCCGACCTACGACGGCTGGATCTGGCTGGACGGATACGAGCTGAACGCAGCGGGGGACGCGGTGGAGCGACGATCGATCTTCGTTCAGGTCAGCGGCCTGCGGGCCGTCGGCAAGGCGCCCGACCCCCGGGCGCGCAACGGCCGCCAACCCGGCCTGGTCAGTGGCACGGTCCAGACCCGCGCGGTCCGCTCCAACCGCTGACCGGTCAGTTCTGACCCTGGTCCGGATCCTCCGTGGGGCCGGTCGGTGTCGTCGGCGTGTTCGTGGCCTCGGCCGCGATCACCAGGGTGACCGTCGTGTCCGGTGGCACCTCCTGCCCCTCCACCGGGTCACTGTCGATCACCGTGCCCGCCGGCACGTCCGGCGCCTGCCGGTAGATCAACCGGTAGTTCAGGCCGGTCGAGCGCAGCGCCGCCTGAGCCTCGCTCAACGCCAGTCCGCGCAGCGCCGGAATGATGACCTCGGCGCTGGTCGGATCGGTGGTGGACGGCTCCGGCGAGGGTGTGGTCGGCGTCGGACTGGGCGACGAGGTCTCGGTCGTGACCGTCTCGGTGGGCGTGACCGCCGCACTGGTCGTGACGGACGGTGCGGGCGTCTGCTCGTCGCCCGAGGTGTTCACGAGCAGATAGACCGCCCAGCCCAGCACTGCCAGCAGCACCAGGGCGATGATGCCGACGACGATCGGCATCCACCAGCGGTCGCGTTGCGGCTGCGGCGCGGCTGCGGCCCAGTCGACCTCGGGGTATCCGCGGCCCGGCAGCGGTGAGCGCACCTCGGCCCGGCCCGACCACGCGGGGTTGGCCCGGCTCGGGGCCCAGTCGTCGTCGTTCACCGGCGGCAGGATCGCGGTCGAACCGGGACGGTCGGCGACCACGGTCGGCTCGTCCTGGACCGTGGGCACCTGGCGCGCGTCATCCAGCGTGTCGTCGTCGCGGCTGCCCTTGCCGGGCAGCGTGTCCTCGTCATCGGGCGCAGGCACGGCGGCCCGGCCGACGGTCATCGCCTCGGCCGGCGGCCCGTCGACCTGGGTGGAGTCCAGGTCAGCGGGGGTGCCACCCACCTGGGTGGCGTCGAGGTCAGCCGGGGTGCCACCGACCTGGGTGGCGTCAACATCAGCCGGGGTGCCACCCAACCGGGTGGGATCGGGATCAGTCGGCCGGCCGGCTGGCGGGGTGGCGTCGGAATCGGCCGGTTCGGCACCCGCCGGGGTGGCTTCCGGCTCGGGAGGCGGGTCGTCGGCGTCGCCGGGCGAGAAACGTCGCGTCTCGTCGCTCTCGTCGGGCATCGCCTCTCCTTGGGCTCGTTCACCAGCAGGGGTCAACGTATCGAATCTTGCGAGACATGTCTGGCCTCCGCAGGACAAACACACCAGGTGGCTACGGTTGAAACGCATACAGGGTCAGCGCCGCACCGATTCGCAGGCATCGGTGGGTACCGCTACAGTGCGGCCCATGGCCGACAAGGGCTGGACGGCACGGATAGCGACGGCGGCGGGCGCCGCCGCGGGGACGGGCGCCGCGCAACTGGGCCTGGGCTACGGCCTGGGCGTGGTGGTGTGGCCGGTGACCCCGACCCCCGACGACAGCGCCTGGCTGGGCAGTCTCGGCTGGGCCACCTGGATCACGGCGAGCGCCACGGTGTTCGGGGCAGTGCTCGGCAGCCGCTACCGGGGCGGTCCGGGCCCCAGCACGAGCGCGGCCTGGCGCTTCGCACTTGCCGCCTGCGCCGCCGTCGGTGCCCTGGTGACCGTCGCCCTGATCGCGCTTCCGGCCCGTTCCGCCGTACGGCTGGACACCTTCTCGCCGCAGGTCATCGCCGGTGGCTACGCCGCTGTCGGCCTGGTGCTGGGCCTGGTCGTGGCGTTCTGGGCGGTGTCGTCGAGACCGGTCGCCGCCAACCTGATGGCCACCGGCGTCTGGCTGTGGGCGCTGGCCGTCGCCAGCATCGTGGTCGAGCTGAGCACCAATCGCGAATCGGCCACCTATCTGACCAGCTGGCAGTTCGCCGAGGTGGCCAGCAGCGGCCGCTACGGCACCATCTACTGGCCGAGTGCCCTGCTGACGCTCGGCGCCGCCTTCCTGGTCGGCGCGCTGGCTGCCGCCCCCGCCGCCCGGCGCGGCGACCTGGGCGTCGGCGCCACCACCTCCGGCGCCGCCGGACCCCTACTGGTGGCCATCGCCTTCCTGGCCCTGGCGCCCCGCTTGACCGGAGCTCTGGGCGCGATCGAGTCGGCGTACCTGATCGCTCCGTACGCGGTTCTGGCCGGCCTGGCCGGCTCGGCCTTGGCCGTAGCCGCCGCCCGCGCGCTCGCCGATCGCCGCTCCCGCCGCGCACAGCCCATCGCCGACCACCCGGCGCCGGCAGCACCCGGCCCTCGCGCTCCCACGGAGCCCAGCGCCCGCCCGGCCGACGCGCCAACCGCCCGCCTCGCCCCCGTCGGCGTGGCCACGGTCGAAGAGGCGCCGCCCGCCAAGCCGAAGACCGGACTCTTCGGCCGGGCCAAGCCCGCCGCACCCCGGCCGGAACGCTCCGACCAGGACATTCCGGCCCAGCCCAGCCCCAGCGCCAAGTCCGCGGCCAAGAAGAACGACCCGCAGACCAACGGCAGGCCCGCAAGCGCCGTCGTCGACGCCGAGATAGCGTCGGCTGCCCGCTCCCGCCCGAGGCCACGAAAAGCCGCGACGGCCCCCGAAGCGCGCAAAACACCTAAGTCCACTGTGACTCCGCCGCCGACGGCGCCCACCGTCGCGCAGATCAATCCCAAGCCGACGGCGAAGGACTGAGCGCTTCAGGCGGTGGGCCAGGTGTGCACGGGCTCGTTGGTGCGGTGCAACTCGGCGTAGCGCAGCAACATCTCGTGCAGGGCCGCGATCCGGGAAAGACCCCGGCGCTCCGCGGAGCGTACTGCCTCGGTCTGCCACGACGCTCCGTTGCAACGCAGACGGCAGCGCTCGTCGATGATTCCCAGGAGCCGGTCGCGGATCATCGGCTCCACGCCGTAGCGGTCCAGACCCTCGTACGCCAGGGGTAGCAGCACCGATCGCACCAGCTCAGCCACCGGGATCTCACCCCGGCCGGGCCAATAGGCCGTCGCCTCGATCCCGCCGATCGCGCCGGCGTGGAAGTTGTCGAGCGCCGCGGCGAACGGCAGACGCGACCAGATCGGGCGCTCGTCCTCGGCCAGCCGGCGCACCAGCCCGAAATAGAACGCGGCATTCGCCAGCAGGTCGGCCACGGTCGGGCCGGACGGCAGCACCCGGTTCTCCACCCGCAGGTGCGGCCGCCCGTCCATCACGTCGTAGACGGGCCGGTTCCAGCGATAGACCGTGCCGTTGTGCAGGCGCAGCTCGCCGAGCCGGGGCACCCCACCGGCCCGGAGCACGTCGACCGGATCTTCGTCCTCGAGGATGGGGAGCAGGGGCGCGAAGAAACGGACATTCTCGTCGAAGAGGTCGGTCACCGAGGTGATCCAGCGTTCACCGAACCACACTCGGGGGCGTACCCCCTGAGCCCGCAGTTCTTCCGGCCGGGTGTCGGTGGCCTGCTGGAACAGGGCGATCCGGGTCTCGGCCCAGAGCCGCCGGCCGTGCAGATAGGGCGAGTTGGCGCCGATCGCGACCTGGACGCCGGCGATGGCCTGGGACGCGTTCCAGTAGCTGTCGAAGCGGTTGGGCGGCACCTGCAGGTGAAACTGGACACTCGTGCAGGCCGCCTCGGGGACGATCGAGGCGCTGGCGCTGCGGAGCCGCTCGACGCCCCGGATGTCGAGGTCGAACTGTTCGCCGCGGGCGCCGGCCAACTCGTCGTTGAGAAGGCGGTACCGCTTGTTGGCGCTGAGGTTCTTGAGCACCAGGTCGTCGGGCGACAGCGTCGGCAGCATGCCGATCATCACAATGCCGCAGTCCGTCCTGGCGGCGGCCCGGCGCAGGCTGTCGAGCAGATCCTGCTCGTAGTCGCCGAGGCCACGACCGGCGATCGACCGCGGCGGCGCGTTGAGTTCGAGGTTGAATCGGCCGAGTTCGGTCTGGAAGCACGGGTCGTCCAGTTCGGCCAGCACCTCGGCGTTGCGCATGGCGGGCCGGGCGTGCTCGTCGATCAGGTTGAGCTCGATCTCGAGCCCGGTCATGCCGTCGGAGTCGTCGAAGAGGCCCCGGTGGAGCATCTGGGCGAAGACGTCGAGGCATCGGCGCACCTTCTGGCGGTAGGTGACGCGAGCCTCGGGGGCAAAGCCGAGAGTCGCGAGATCCTTGCCCACTTGCCCTCCTGGGGCGGCCGGCGCCGGAACGGAACGTCGATGATCGCTCTGTGATCGATTGCTTGCTTTGCGTCTACCTTGCCATTTCGGATTGGGGCGCGCCACACAACGGCGAACCGCCGCCCGGAGGCCCGGACGGCGGTTCGACAGTGGACGGTGGATCAGGCGCGGCGGATGGCCTCGCCCTCGATCTCAATCTTGATCTTCTTGCTCACCATGACGCCGCCGCTCTCGAGGGCCATGTTCCAGGTCAGGCCCCACGCCTCGCGGTCGATCTCGGCGGTCGCGCTGAAACCGAAGACGGCCTGGCCGTACGGGCTGGTGCCGGCGCCCTCGAACTCGACGAGCAGCTCGACCGGCTTGGTCACATCCTTGATCGTGAGCTCGCCGTCGAGCACGAACTCGCCGCCCGCGTGGCTCTTGATGCCGGTGCTGCGGTAGGTCATGACCGGGTACTTCTCGGACTCGAAGAAGTCACCGCTGCGCAGGTGGTTGTCCCGGTCGACCTGGCCGGTCTCGATGCTGGCGGTGTTGATGGTCGCCTCGACCGAGGACGCCAGCGGGTCCTCGCCGATCGTGATGACAGCAGAGGCGTCCGCGAACTGACCGCGAACCTTGCTGACCATGAGGTGTCGCGCCACAAAGCCGACCCGCTTGTGCGCGGCGTCCAGGTCGTACGTGCCGGCGGCCGGGATCTGCAGACCCTCGTACGCACGGGTGGTGGCGACGGACTCGGTCATGACTGGTTCCTTCTCTCGAAGAGCGGTGGTCGGTGTTTGTGTGACGGAGCAATAATATGCCAAGCAATATTCCGCGTGTCAAGGTCCGGTGTAGGATGGGAACGTGAGTACGGATCTGGATGACCCCCGCTTCACCGCGTTCGGCCTGTTCGCCGAGGCGTTCACGGGGCTGACCAATCGCTTCGCCGCCCAGTTCGAGGAACACCGCCTCTCGTCCGTCGAGTTCGAGGTGCTGATGCGTCTGGCCCGCTCCCCCGGCCGGCGCCTCCGGATGACGGACCTCGCCGGTCAGACCTCCCTGTCCACCAGCGGGGTGACCCGCGTCGTCGACCGCATGGACCGTGACGGGCTGGTACGCCGCGAGGCCTGCCCGAGCGACCGGCGCAGCTCGTTCGCCGTGATCACCGAGGCCGGCGTGAGCCGCCTCGACGAGGTCCTCCCCGGCCACCTCGAGCTGCTCCAGCAGTGGTTCATCGGCCAGCTCACCCCGGGCCAGCTCGACGGCATGCTCGAGTCGTTGCGGACGATCCGTGACGCGGTCAACCCGTGCGCGACGGCCGGCACCACCGAGGAACGCCCGGCCGCCTGAGCAGGATCCTTGATCAATGAGGACACTCGACGAGGTCGTCACAAAACGGTCCGTGACGGTCGCGCCGGAAGTTCTGAGGGAAACCGGCAGAACTACCGGCAGAACCGGGCGACTCGGCGGTCTAAACGGACAAATCTGCCGTGTTCCTGTGACGCGCGCGGCTACTGTGATCCACGCAGGGGGATGCGGCGCGACCGAGGCGACGGCGGGGCTTGACGGGGGAGCTTCGTTCTCGCCGCGTAACTGGCGGGCGTTGCGACGGTCGGCGCGTGGGGGGCACGCCATGCCGACCGTCCACGCCCGGCCAGCCCTGTCAAACTTCGAGCCTGTCGGTCTTCGAGCCCGTCAGTCTTCGAGCCCGTCAGTCTTCGAGCAGGGCCCTCGTGGTCTGCGGCCCGAGCCGCTCGCGTTCCCGGGCCAGCAGCACGATCCCGCCGGAGCGGCACATCTTGCCCAGCCGGCTGACGGCCGCGGCCCGCTGATCCGGATCGGGCGTGCTGATGATCAGCCCGACCAGGGCCGCCACCACGTCGCGAGGATCATGGGTCCCGTCGTACGCCTCGGCCGCACGCGCGAAGTTCTCGGCCGCCCGCTTCGGCTCGCCCCGGCGCAGCGCGATCGCCGCCGCCACCACCGCCGCCGGACCGTCCTGAGCGCCGTCCTCCTCGCCCGGGCCGAGCTGCTCGAGCACGGAGGTCGCCTCGCCCACCCGGCCCGAGTCGGCCAGGGCCAGACCGATGGTCGCGAGCAGCCGCCGCCGGTGACCGGGGTCGCCCAGTCCGGCCAGCCCGATCATCGCGCTGCGGCCCAGTCGCTCGGCCTCCTCCAACTGCCCGTCCAGGCGGGCCACCTCGGCCAGGTTGGCCTGGGCCAGAGTGCGCAACCGCTGCTCGCCGCACCGCCCGGCCAGCCGGTCGACCGCGGCCAGCCGGGATCGGGCCGCGACCAGGTCACCGCGACGGATCTCGTGCCACACCAGGTTGTTCTCGGCCACGGCCAGATCGCGGTCGTTGCCGCCGTGCCGGGCCAGTTCGAGGGCGGCCTCGGCGTGTCCGCGGGCCTCGTCGTAGGCGCCGGTGCTCATCCACAGCGCGGCCAGCTGGGCGTGCGCGGTGAGCTGACCGGCGACGTCGTCCAGCCGTTCGAAGTCGGCCAGAGCCTCGCGCGCCGACTCGAGCTCTTCCGCGCCGGCGCCGTGCTCACGGGCCAGCTGGGCCAGGCCGATGCGGGCCCAGGCGCGGGTGGCCGGGTCGGCGTCCGCGGTCCGCGGGTCGTCGAGCAACCGGCGCAGCCACTGACGGCCGGTCACGTCGCGCCCTCGGAACCGCCACCAGCGCGGCAGCGCCGCGGCGAGGCGCAGGGCCGTGTGCGGATCGTCACCGGCCGCGTGGGCCAGGCCGGTACCGAAATCGCCGGCAACGTCGTCGAGGCGGCCGGCTGCCTCGGGCAACCGGGTGCCGGTCAGGTCGGGCCAGATCTGCTCGGCCAGGTCGGCCATCACCCGCGCGTGCCGCCGGCGGGCCTCGGCCAGTTCCCCCTCGGCGGCTGCGCGCTCGGCGGCGTAGTCGCGCACCACGTCGAGCAGCCGGAACCGGAACGTCCGGCTGCCGCGTACGCTGAGCAGGCCCAGTTCGAGCAGCCGGTCGAGCAGGTGCACGACGTCCGTACGAGGCTCGTCGACCAGCTGCTCGGCCAGGCCGATCGACCAGCGGTAGCGGAACATCGCGAGCCGTCGCAGCGCGCGCTGTTCCTGCGGGTTGAGCAGCCGGTAGCTGGTCGCCACCGCGTCGCGCAGCGACACCGACCCCGGCCGGTCGAGGTCGAGCACCCGGTCGCCGTAGCGGTCGAGGATCTCGGGCACGGTCAGCACCCGGCCACGGGCGGCGGCCAGCTCGATGGCCAGCGGCAACCCGCCCAGCCGCCGGACCAGCGCCGCGACCGCCACGACCTCGTCGGGCTCGGGATCGGCCCGGCGCACCTGGGCCAGCCGTTCCAGGAACAGGGCCACCGCCGGGTACGCCACCAGGTCGCTCAGGCTCTCGGCGGCCTCGGGCGGCGGCGCCGTCAGCGGGGCCAGCGGCCAGACCCGTTCCGTGCTCAACCCGACCGGGTGCCGGCCGGTGGCCAGGAACCGCAGCGTCGGCAACCGCTCGAGCAGGTGGGCCAGCATCTCGGCGGTCGCGTCGGGCGACCGCTCGACAGCGTCGACGAAGACCATGGCGGCCCGGCCCCCGAAGCGCGCGGGCAGGTCGTCGGGCCGTCCGACACCGAACTCGGCGGCGATGCTGCCGAGCATCTCGCCCGCCGTGCAGCCGTCGGTGACCACGATGCCGGCCACCCCGCCCGGATAGGCCGCGGCCACCCGGTGGGCGGCCGCGAAGGCGAGGCTGGTCTTGCCCACCCCGGCCAGGCCGACCAGGGTGAGGCCGCGGGGGCCGTCCGGTCCGGACAGCTGGGTGGTGATCTCGGCGAGGTCGTCACCGCGGCCGATCAGCTCGCCGGGCGGCGGCACCCGCTGGAAGCCGGTGGGCGGCAGCGGCTCCTCGGTGGCCTGGCCACGCGCCGCGGCCAGGAAGGACTCGCGATCGCCGTCGTCCAGTCCGAGCGCGTCGGCGAGCAGGCCGACCGTGGTGCGCTGCGGACGGGACGAGCGGCCCCGTTCCAGGTCGCGAACCGTGCGCACGCCGACGCCGGCACGAACGGCCAGCTCCTCCTGGGTCAGCTTGGCCCGCAGGCGCGCACGGCGCAGTACGGCGTCGAACCCGGATCCGCCCTGGTCCGGTGCGGTATCTGACCCCATGACACCGAACTTAAGGTGGGTTAACCCGCCCGGCGAGCAGAGATCCGCCCGTGTCGGATTGCGGACCGATCGCTACACGTCCAAAAGCCACGAAGGGGTTAAAGCCCCAGACCGCGGGCGATCAGCATGCGCTGCACCTCGGACGTGCCCTCGCCGACCTCGAGGATCTTGGCGTCGCGGTAGAAGCGGCCCACGGCGGACTCGTTCATGAAGCCGTACCCGCCGTGCACCTGCGTCGCCCACCGGCTGTTCTCCATCGCGGCGTTGCTGGCGTTCAACTTGGCCACCGCCGCGTACCGCTTGAAGTCCTCGCCGGCCAGCATGCGCGCCGCCGCGTCGTAGTAGCCGACCCGCGCGATGTGCGCACGCATCTCCATGTCGGCGATCATGAATTGCATCGCCTGGTAGTCGCCGATCGGGCGGCCGAACGCCTCACGCTGCCGGGCGTACCGGACCGACTCGTCGACGCAGCCCTGGGCGAGCCCCACCGAGAGCGCCGCGATCGCGATGCGGCCCTCGTCGAGGATGCGCAGGAACTGGGCGAAGCCCCGGCCCCGGGCGCCGAGCAGGTTGGCCGCGGGCACCCGGACGTCGTCGAACGAGAGCTCGTGGGTGTCCGAGGCGCACCAGCCGACCTTCGAGTAGCCCGGCGCGACGGTGAAGCCCGGCGTGCCGGACGGCACGATGATCGTGGACAGCTCCTTGGATCCGTCGGGGTTGATCCCGGTGACCGCCATGACGGTGACCAGGCAGGTGATGTCGGTGCCGGAGTTCGTGATGAACGCCTTGGTCCCGTTGATCACCCACTCGTCGGTGGCGTCGTCGTAGACCGCGCGGGTCGTCGTGCCGCCGGCGTCCGAGCCGGTGCCGGGCTCGGTGAGGCCGAAGCCGGCCAGCGCCTCGCCGGTGGTGAGCCGGGGCAGCCAGCGCTCCTTCTGCTCGGTCGTGCCGAACCGGTAGATCGGCATGGCGCCCAGCGAGACCGCGGCCTCGAGCGTCACCGCCACCGAGCTGTCCACTCTGGCCAGTTCCTCGAGCGCGATGCACAACGCGAAGTAGTCGCCGCCCATGCCGCCGACCTCTTCGGGGAACGGCAGGCCGAACAGGCCCATCTTTCCCATCTGGCGGATGACCTCGTACGGGAAGGTCTTGTGCTCGTAGTGCTCGGCGATCACGGGCGCGACCTGCTCCCGCGCGAAATCGCGGACGGTGACGCGCAGCGCCTCCTGCTCGTCGTCGAGCCGGAAGTCGACCATGGCTGTGCTCCTGTCGGATCAGACGGGCGTGACGCCGTGGCGGCGCCGGGCGAAGCCGCGTTCCTTGCCGTGGGCGGCGCGGTAGCGGCGGATGAGTTCGTCGCGCAGGTCGCCCGGCTCGACGACGGTGTCGACGACCAGCTCGCTGGCCAGTCGCATGATGTCGATGTCCTGCTCGTACTCGGCGCGGCGCTCGGCGACGAAGGCGGCGCGCTCCTCGTCGGTCGCCAGGGCGGCGATCTTGTTGGCGTAGACCGCGTTCACCGCCGCCTCGGCTCCCATCACCGCGATCTTGGCGGTGGGCAGGGCGATCGTGGCGTCGGGCTCGAAGCCGGGCCCGGCCATGGCGTACAGGCCGGCGCCGTACGCCTTACGCACGACCACACAGATCTTGGGCACCGTGGCCTCGGAGATCGCGGTGATCATCTTGGCGCCGTGCCGGATGATCCCCTGCTTCTCGACCGCCGAGCCGACCATGAAGCCGGGCACGTCGCACAGGAACAGCAGGGGGACGTTGAAGGCGTCGCAGAGCTGGACGAAGCGCGAGGCCTTGTCGGCCGAATCGGGGAAGAGCACGCCGCCCTTGAACATCGAGTTGTTGGCGACGAGGCCGATCACCTCGCCGTTCAGGCGGGCGAAACCGATCGTCAGCTCCTTGGCCCACAGCGCCTGGATCTCGAAGAACGACCCCTCGTCGACCAGGCCCTTGATGTAGCGCCGCATGTCGAAGGCCTGGCGCTCGCTGGCGGGCACCAGCGCGCCGAGATCGGCCCCGGTCGAGGCCTTCGCCTCGGTCGTGGGCGGCCGGCCCTCCCAATTGGACGGCAGGTAACTGAGGTAGGACCGCACGGTGTCGAGCGCGTCCTGCTCGGTCTTGCAGAGGAAGTGGCCGACGCCGGACTCGGCGCAGTGCACCCGGGCGCCGCCCATCGCCTCGAGCGTCGTCTTCTCGCCGGTGACCATCTCGACCATGCGGTCGGAGCCCAGGTACATACTGGCGTTGCCGTCGACCATGGCGACGATGTCGCAGAAGGCAGGGATGTAGGCGCCACCGGCCGCCGACGGGCCGAACAGGGCGCAGGCCTGCGGGATCGCGCCGGACGCCTTGACCTGGGTGTGGAAGATCTTGCCGGCGCCGCGACGCCCCGGGAAGAGGTCGACCTGGTCGGTGATGCGGGCGCCGGCCGAGTCGACCAGATAGATCATCGGCACGCCGTACTGCACCGCCCGTTCGATGACGCGGATGATCTTTTCAACCGTGCGCGCGCCCCAGGAGCCGGCCTTGACCGTGGAGTCGTTGGCCATGAGGCAGACCTCGCGGCCGTCGACCCGGGCGATTCCGGTGATCACGCCATCGGCGGGCAATCCGTCGGCCAGGCTGTTGGCATAGAGCCCGTCCTCGACGAAGGTGCCCTCGTCGACCAGCAGGGCGATCCGCTCGCGGGCGAAGAGCTTGCCCTTCGCGGCGTTGGCGGTGTGGTAGCGCTCGGCCCCGCCGGCCAGCATCCGCTTGCGTGCCTGTGCGAGTTCGTCGCCCACGCCGATCCTCCTGAACGGTCGTTAAAGCTTAACGACCGTTAGGGTAGCCGATCCGACCTTGCGCGGCAACGACGGACGGGAGCCTCCGCTGGTTGCGGAGACTCCCGTCCGTTTCACTGCCACCGATGCCGTGGAGGGGCACCGGCTGTTACCCGACGCCTCCTGGCGTCGTTCGGATCGTGCCCGGGACCGGCACGACCCGGTCTTCCGCTATCCCCCGTGGGAGAGCGAGTTTCAGCGCAGGGTGTTGAGCAGGCCCAGGCCGCCGACCGTGTCGGTCACCGCGGACAGCGGAGCCGACTCGCGGCCACCGGTGGCGTTGGTCTTCGAACCCGTGGCGGCCGGCTTCACGTAGCCGTCGTCGTTGCCCGCCGGCATCTCGCCCGCGTCGTCGGCAGTGTCGTCGTCGGCGACGTCGTCGCTGTAGTCCTGCTGGTCGCCCCGGACGCCGCCGTCACCCTTGTAGTCGTCGTTGTCGTCGTCCTTGACGCCACCGTCGCCGTCGTTGTCCCAGTCGTGGTCGCCGTGGCCGTGGCCGTGACCCGGACGGCCGTGACCCCGGTCGCCGTCCCAGTCGTCGTCGCCGAAGCCGCGGAAGCTGCGACCGCCCCGGTCGTTGACGCAGGCGGCCGACGACTGCGCGGCGCCGAGGACACCGAGCGCGTTGCCGCAGGCGTTGATCGGAACGTTGATCGGCACGGCGATCTGGGTGCCGTTCAGGATGCCGAAGTTCGAGCCGGTGACCTGCGTGATGTCGTCGTCGTGCCCGTTGGCCGACTCGTTCACGGCGACCGCGCGGCTGCTGGACGCGCCGAGCACCGCGGCCGAGTTGCCGGCCAGGTTCACGGGCAGGCTGATCGGCGCGAGCAGCTGGGTGCCGTTCGCGATGCCGACGTTCCGGCCGGTGGCCTGGGTCGCCCCGTGGCCACCCTGCACGCTCTCCTTGCGTCCGAAGCCGAAGCTCCGGCCACCCCGACCCGAGAGGTCGTTCGCGCAGACCGCGCTGGACTGCGCGAAGCCGAGGATCGCGAGCGAGTTGCCGCAGATGTTGATCGGAACGTCGACCGGCGCGTAGATCTGGGTGCCGTTGCCGATGCCGAAGTTCGACCCGGTGACCTGCGTCGGGCTGTCCCAGCGACGGTCGTCCCGGTGGTTCGTGCTCTCGGTGCGGTTGACCCCGGCGCCCTGGGCGCTGGCGAAGCCGCCCACCGCGGCGGCGTTGCCGACCACGTTGACCGGAACGGTGACCGGCAGGTAGGCCTGGGTGCCGTTCAGGATGCCGAAGTTGCTGCCGGTGGCCTGGACCGGGCCCCGGCCACGGTCGCCGCGACGGCCGCTCTCCAGGTTGTTGACGCCGGCGCCACGGGCGTCGGCCACGCCGAGGATGCCGAGCGAGTTGCCGACGACGTTGACCGGCACCTGCACCGGAACGGCGATCTGGGTGCCGTTCAGGATGCCGACGTTGCTGCCGGTGACCTGACGGGAGTCGGCGTTGGCGACGCCCGGAGCGAACAGCAGGGCGCCGGCGGCCAGGACGCCCACGCTCAGAGTCTTGCGAACCCAAGTCTTCATGAGAAAAGAAATGCCTTTCAAGAATGTTTCGGCAAAGGTGTTGCGTATTCAATTGGGGGATCTTCCGGAACTGCATTCGGGCGCAGCGGTGCCCTGGCGCATTTCTTTCTGCCCTGACCCCGCTTGTCGACGTGCGCCCGGTGGCGCTTCGGTGCGGTGCGTGTGATTCAGGCGTCGGATGATTCGCCGCTCGTTCGCAAGCGGTTCGGGAATCGAGCCGGAACGCGGACACCGAAGAGGCGTGCCGGCCGGTTCACCGGCGGTCGGGCGGACCGCCGGGCGCCATCACTCAGTCAGGTGAGACGGTCGGTGCCTCGGCGTCGTACCGCCGGACCTCGACATCGGGCGCGATCGCGGGCACATGACGAGCCGTCGTGCTGTTCGCGATCGCCGCCGGCAGGAAGGCCGCGGAGCCACCTTCCGTCGGAACTCCCGGCCCGCTGGCCGGGATGCCGCTGACTTCCCCGAGGTGCAGCCGCAGCGGAGCGGCCGGTGCGTCACCGCCGGGCGTGTTTTCCTCCGGCTCCGTCGCCGGCTGCGCCGTCACCGCGTGAGCGGTGTGGTGGTGCTGCCGGTGGGCGGACGGTACGGAGAAGGCCTTGCCGTGCTTGACCGGAGCCACGGCCGGACGGCCGGCGACCGGGGCGGGCAGGACCTGGTGGAGCGGCTTGCGGCTCGGCTCGGCCGTCTGCTCCGCCTCCTGGGGGAGAGGAGCCGGCTGAGGTTCTCCGGGGAGTTCTTCCTGCTCAGCCGGGAGCTCGACGTCGGCGACCGGATCGGTCGCCGGGGTGAGCCGCTGGTCGGGCGCCGCTTCGCCGGTGAGGCGGAGTGGGGCGGCGACCTCGTCCTGGTCCTTGTCGACGTCGGAGACGTCCACAGTGGCCACGGACGGTTCGGGTACGACGTCGTCGTCGGTCACCGGGCGGGTCAGAACCTGCCGCGGCACGTCGAGGATGTCGGACACGAGGTGCTGTTCGTGGTGTGCCGGTTCGGTGCGCTCCAGCGGCTGGACGGCCGCCTGCAGGAGGCCGGTGACCGGCGAGGTGGCGTCGGCGCCCACGAGGGAGCCGAGCAACGAGCCGTCAGGCCCGTCGGCCCGGTCCGCTGCGTGGGCGGCGGAGCCGGTGAGCAGCCAGGCCGCACCGGCCAGGCCACTGACGGCGAGTACGCGCAGACCCCACCGGATTCCGGTGCGTCGCGCACGGTTCTCCGAGCGCCGCTCCGCCCCCTGGATGGGAGGCGGCAAGGGCGTGGAGACACCGGTGGGCGGCACCGGCAACCGGTACGCCGCGCGCAGCGTGCGCTCGACCCCCGATTCCGTCATGATCCGCCCCTCGTCGTGTCGGCTGAACCGGTGACGGATCCGCCTATTCGATCCGGCGATATCGGCCACTCGATATTGGTAACGACACGACCGGAGACCGGTCACGCGGACAAATGGGAAAAATGATCGCGGGTTCGGCGGTCGAAATCACACCAATCTGGTGCGCGGTCCGGCCCGAAGGACACCCGACGGGAGCGTGCGGCCGAGCAGCTTCTCGGCCGTTTCGGCCGTGCTGATCAGGCGATCCAGGTCGATTCCGGTGTCGAGGCCCATGTCGTGCAGCATGTGGACGACCTCTTCGGTCGCCACGTTGCCCGAGGCGCCCGGCGCGTAGGGGCAGCCGCCGATCCCGCCCACGCTCGCGTCGAACTCGGTGATCCCGAGTTCGAGCGCGGTGAGGATGTTGGCCAGCCCCGTCCCCCTGGTGTTGTGGAAGTGGAGCAGATCGGGGCGTACGGCCGAAAGCAGATCCCGCACCCGGCGGGGCGTCGCCATCCCGGTCGTGTCGCCGAACGCAATCCGGTCGGCTCCGTCGGCCCGGACCCGGGCGACGATCGCCGCCACCCGGTCGGGGTCGATGTCGCCCTCGAACGGGCAGCCGAAACTGGTCGCGACAATCACCTCGACCGTCGCGCCGGCGCCGTGGATCAGCGGGATGAGCGAGGCGATGTCGTCGAGCGACTCGTCGGTCGAGCGGTTCAGGTTGCGCCGGTTGTGAGTGTCCGATGCGGACACCACGACCTCGATCTCGCGAAAGCCGGCGGCCAGGGCCCGCTGCGCGCCCCGGGTGTTGGGAATCAGCGCGGAATACCGGATCTCGGGATGGCGGTCGACCCGTGCCCACACCTCGTCGGCGTCGGCCATCTGCGGGATCGCCCTCGGGTGGACGAAGGAGACCGCCTCGATGCGCCGCACGCCGGTTCCGCTCAACGCGTCGATCAGGCGGACCTTGGCGTCGGTCGGGATCGGTTCCTCGTTCTGCAGGCCGTCACGTGGGGCGACCTCGCGGATGCTGACGGTTGTCATCGGCCCGTCACCTCATCCGGGCGACGATGGCGGTGTCGTAGTCGCCGGACAGGAACTCGGCGTTGTCGAGCAGTTCGGCGAAGAACGCCAGGTTGTTCTTGGGACCGGCGATCGCGAATTCGGCGACGGCCGAGCGGGCCCGGGCCACCGCCTCGTCGCGGTCGGCGCCGACGACGATCAGCTTGGCCATCAGGGAGTCGTAGGACATGCCGACCGTGGTGCCCTCGGCATAGCCGGAATCGACCCGCACGCCCTCGCCGCCGGGCTCGACCCAGATGGTCACCTTGCCCGGGCCGGGCAGGAACCGTTTCGGATCCTCGGCGTTGATTCGCAGCTCGATGGCGTGGCCACTGGTTTCCGGTACGGCGGTGAACGTGGGCGCCTCGCCCGAGGCGATGCGCAACTGCTCCTCGACCAGGTCGATGCCGTGGATCAGCTCGGTGATCGGGTGCTCGACCTGCAGACGGGTGTTCATCTCGAGGAAGAAGAAGTCGCCGGTGGCCGGGTCGAGCAGACACTCGACGGTGCCGGCGTTGCGATAGCCGACCGCCTCGCCGGCCTTGACCGCAGCTGCCAGCAGGCGTTCGCGCAGCTCGGGGTCGACGGCGGGGCTCGGCGCCTCCTCGACCAGCTTCTGGTTGCGCCGCTGGACCGAGCACTCCCGCTCGGACAGGGCGATCACCCGGCCGTCGGCGAGGCCGAGGATCTGCACCTCGACGTGGCGCACGCGCGGGAAGTACCGCTCCAACAGGACGTCGCCGCTGCCGAACATGCGTTCCGCGAACGCGCGAACCTTGGCGAGCTCGGTGCGCAGCGCGGCTTCGTCGCCGGCGACGGCCATGCCCATGCCGCCACCGCCGGCCGCGGCCTTGACCATCACCGGGTAGCCGATGGTCGCGGCGGCCGCGATCGCCTCGTCCGCCGAGCCGACCGGATCCTGTGTGCCGGGCGCGACCGGAACGCCGGCCGCGGCCATCAGATTGCGCGCCTTGATCTTGTCGCCCATCGCGGCGATGGCGTCGGGGCCGGGGCCGACCCAGATCAGGCCGTTGGCCTCGACCAGCCGGGCGAAGTCGGCGTTCTCGCTCAGGAATCCGTAGCCGGGGTGGATGGCCTGGGCGCCGGTATTCTTGGCGGCAGCCAGGATCGCTTCCGCGTTGCGGTAACTCTCGGCGGGATTGGCCGGGCCGACGCAGAAGGCTTCGTCGGCTTCGAGAACGAAGGGCATCCCCTCGTCGGCCTCGGAGTGCACCGCGACCGTCCGGATGCCGAGCCGCTTCGCGGTACGGATGATCCGGCGGGCGATCTCACCCCGGTTGGCGATGAGCAGCGAGTCGATCATCGTTGACCTTCTCTTCTTCCGTGCCCGGTAGGGCGCGTCGTGAATGTCAGCCCGGTAGGGCGTTTGTGGTTGTGCCCAGGGTCGGGGCGGGGTGGTGCGCCGCCCCGAGGAGGACGGGTGGTACGCCGCCCCGAAAGAGGCGGCCGCCGGGAAGATCAGCGACCGGTGAGGGCGTGCATGGTGGCCTCGCGCAGCAGCGCGGCCCGGCGGCGGCGGTCGACCTCGCCACCGAGGAACGGGGTGGAGTTCATCAGGCCGAACGCCGAGTGGGCGAGCACCCGCGCCTCGGCCGCGTCGAGCTCGGGGCGCAGCGTGGCCAGCACGCCCACCCATTCCTCGACATAGAGGCGCTGGAGGCGGCGGATCTGGCGGCGCGGCTCTTCCGGCAGGCGGTCGAGTTCGTGCAGGTGCAGGGCGATGACGGCCGGGTTGGCCAGGGCGAACTCGACATGGAAGTCGATCAGATCGGCCAGCGCGGCGCTCGCGTCGGCCGGATGCTGACCGACGCGCGTCTTACCGCCGTGCAGCAGGCTTTCGCTCACCGGGATCAGCGCGGCCACCAGCATCGCCTCTTTGCCGGCGAAGTGGTGATAGAGCGCCGGGCCGGTCACCCCCGCGGCCGAGCCGATGTCGTCCATCGACACGCCGTGGTAGCCACGGGCCGCGAACAGGCCCACCGCGATCTCGAGAATCTCGTCACGACGCGACCGCCGCCGGGGCGCGGGCGGGCCCGGACGATGCTGCTGATCAACCGTTGTCACGACGTCACTCTAACCCGCTGTCAAGCCTTCGCCTTAACGGGCGTTCAGGATGTGGAACGACCCTCCAGGGCGGCTCGCGCCTCGTCGTGAACCCGGACCGCGACCTCGCGGCTCGGCGCATCGGCGGGCATGCGCTCGATCAGCGCCCGCAGCAACGCCTCGGCCTCGGCCTCGTGACCGGCCCGGAACAGCGCCTCACCCAGCATTCCCTCGATGCGGTCGGCCTGATCGGTGGCGCCGATCGCCCGCAGCCGCTCGGGAGCGCCGCGCAGATGTGGCAACGCCTCGGCATAGCGGCCCCGGGACATGAACAGGTTACCGGCCTCGAACGCGGTCATCGAACGTTGGAAGATCGCGTTGGGTTCGGCCGCCAGTTCGGCGGGCAGCGTGTCGAACCTCTCAGCGATCAGCCGCAGCGCCTCTTCACCCCGCTCGGGCTGGTCGGAGAAGTGCAGTGCGGCCACGCCCCGGCGCAGGGCCCGCAGCTCGCCGATCAGGTCACCGGCCTCGTGCAGGGCGGAGGCGGCGGCCCGGAACGTGTCGGCCGCCTCGGCGTCGCGGTCCAGGTCGAAGAGCAGGCCGGCGGCTTCCTCGGCGATCTGGCCACGGCCCGCCGGATTGCCGGCCAGCCGCTCGACGAGTGTGCGGTAGAGCGCGAGGGCGCCGTTCTTGTCGCCGATCGCCTGGTAGAGCCCGGCCAGCAGGTAGCGGGTGTTGTCGGCCGCGTCGTCGTCGCCGGACTTCTCGAAGAGGGCCAGCGCCTCCTCGGCGACCTCGGCCCCCTCGACCGGCCGCTCGGCCAGGCGGTAGGCATTGGCCAGGTCGCTGCGCGCGTAGGCGCCGCCGGCTTCGTTGCCCGCCTCGGCGCAGAGGGCCACCGCCTCGGCCAGGTCGGTGATCGCCTCGCCGGGCCGGCCCAGCTGCAACAGCGCGTGGCCGCGCCCGACCCGGGCCGGGAGCGACCGGTCGGCGTCGCCGTCGCCGTCGGCGAGCACGGTGCTGAAGGCCTCGAGCTGTTCGGCCGGATCGTCAACGGTGTGGCCGTAGATCATGCCGGCCTCGGCCAGGCGGCGGGCCGGGCCGTTCGTACGGTAGAACTGCCAGGCCTCGCGGGCAGCGGCCAAGGCTTCGTCGTGGCGGTGCGAGGCCATGCGGCTGCGGGCGCGCAGCATCGCATGCAGGGCGACCAAGCGGGCGTCGCCGGTCTGCACAGCGCACTCGTCGCCGCGGTCACCCGCCTCGTTCGCCTCGTCCGGGCGGTCGTTCATCAGGTGCAGGATCGACAGCCGGGCCCAGGCGTAGGCCTGCTCGCGCGGTCCGCCGTGCTGTTGCTGGCAGGTGACGTCGGCGCGGACCGGCTCTTCGTCGACCTCACCGCCCGCGTAGCCCGCCGCCATCGCCATGCGGGCGCGCAGGGCACTGGCCTCGCCGACGGCGCCGGCCTGGGTGAACAGCTCGAGCGCCCGCGGCCAGTGGTCGTTCCCGCCGCCGGCTGACCGCAGCCGGTTGCCGAGCAGCAGTTCCCGCCGGGCCGCGAGCAGCGGATCAGAGTGCCGCCGGCCATCAGGCTGCCGATCGGCCGGCTGCGGGTCGGCCAGCTCGGGAAAGCGGGCGTCCAGCGCATCGAGGACGGCGTTCAATCCCGGGTCGTCGTCGGCGTGGTCGTACTGCTGGGCGAGGTCGAGGAGCTGGGCGGCGCCGGCCTCGACCGGCACCTCAGGGCGCGGCGCCGGAACGGCCGCGGGAACCGGGACGTCGGCCGGAGCCGGACGACGTGCGCTCGGCGAGAGCGTCAGGGCGGTCTCGTACGGCTCGGCGTTCAGCTTGGCCGCGATCGACCGGCTCTGGTGATCGTTGCCGTTGCGCTGGTCGAACCGCCGGGCCAGCTCGGTGGCCCGGCCCGACAGCTCGGTGGCGAGTTGGGCGGCGACGATGTCGCCGTGCTCGCGGCGGTGGATCACCGCGTCCCCGTGCCCCCGCTCGGTGAGCCGGCGCAGCAGCATGGCGGCGGCGGACGAGAAATGCATCTCGGCGGCCGGGGAGGGCGCCTTGTCGAGCCAGTCGACGTGGCGCTGGAGGATCTCGAGGCCGCGATGCTCGTTGCCGGTGCGCGCGCAGAACGCCAGGTGGGTGCCGAGGTTCCACAGGTCGGCCAGGTTGCCCCGCTCGAGACGGTAGGACCGGCGGTGTGCGTCGGCTGCCTCGTCGGGCCGGCCGGTGCGAAGGTAGGCCACCATCAGCTCGCGCAGGATGCCCTGCGGCTGCTCGCTGCAGCTCAGCTCGCCGGCCAGCACCGGCTCGGCGGTGGCCACGACGTCGGACCACCGGCCGCGCTCGTTGTAGTAGGCGGCGACCGACGACGGGTCACAGCCGATGCAGTCGGAGAGGTCGTCGCGAGGCGCGGCCTGCCAGCGGGCGAACCACTCGTCGGCCCCGGCGGTGTCACCGACGTGGTCGGCGACCAGGTAGCGGTGCTTGTAGACGGCCTGCAGACTGTGGCCGTCCTCCCGGTAGCGCCGCTCCATGTCGTCGAGCACGGCGTGGGTACGGTCGAGCGCGATCTCGGGGAAGTTGAGCATCGCGTTGACCATGGTCTTGAAGTGCCAGAGCAGCGTGTGCTTGCCGTGCTCGTGATGCCGGCCGGGGTTGCGGTCGAAGTCGTTGAGGGTCCAGGCGAAGGTGACGAACGCCTTGGCCGGCTCGCCGCCGTAGGTGTAGGCGTTGGTCGCCAGCAGCCGCACCGTGAACGCGAGATGGGGGTCGTTGACCGTGTCGGCGTGCCGCATCACCTCTTCGACCAGGGCGATCTGGGCCGCGCCGTGCGGCATCGTGCGGGCCTGCTCGCAGAGTTCCCACAGCTCGTCGGCGGTTCTCATTTGTCCTCCCCCGGGACGGCTCGGTCGAGCAGGCCCATGAACGAGCTGGTGAGCAGGGCGGCGTCGGCCGGGCGGATCGGATGCCCGCCGAGCATGAGGGCCTGGCCGTAGAGCGATTCGACGGCCAGGCCGGCCAGATCGGGATCGGCGATCGCGGTGACCCGGCGGACCAGGGCGTTGCGGTGGTTGAGCACGAGCTGCGGACGGTCGGTCGGCACCGTGCGCGACAGCGCGTCGAGCACGCCGCCCCACAGGTCGTCGGCGGCGTCGCGACTGGCCGTGAACTGCTCGTTGAAGGCGGCGGCGCGGCTCACCAGATAGAGCGCCGGAACGGTCGCCGGCTCGAAGCCGCGCACCACGACCTCGCAGCCGAGCCGGTCGAGGCGGCGCTGGGCCACGGTCAGGAACGGGCGCAGCCGCAGCTCGGCCTCGGCGTCGACGGCCGAGAAGCGAGCCGCCACGTCGGCCGGCTCGAGCCGCTCGGCCCGCACCTCGGAATCCACTGTGGCCAGCCGCTCGACGAGGTCGGCGTTGTAGACGATGCCGCCGTTGATCACGCCGAGGTCTTGGGCGGCAGCGACCGAGGCCAGCTGGCGGAACTCGTCGTCGCCGGCCGCGTAGCGCAGGACACCGTGTCTTTCCCGGAACTCGGCCAGGGTGAGATGGCCCAGGTTGGTCTCGAGTGGCACCCATTGCTCGACCAGGCGCAGCATCTCGTCGTCGTGCAGCGCCAGCGCCTTGACGCCGAGATGGTGGATCGAGAGGAACTCGGCCAGGCGGCGCGGGTCGGTCGAGGCCAGCCGGACCAGCCAGCCGCGCAGCTGGTCGGCGATCGCCTCGCGGGTGTCGGCGAGCAGGCCGTCGTCGTAGAGTGCCTCACGGCTCGCGGTCGGCCGCAGCTCGGTGCTGTCGACCACGCAGCGGGCGAAGAACGCCCACTCGGGCAGCAGACCCTCGATGCTCTCGGCGAGCAGCATCCTCTTGAGATAGACGCGGTGACCGCCGCGGGCGGCCGGGTTGACCGGCGTCGGCAGCACGAACGCGACGCCGGTGAGGCCGGCCTCGGGCACATCGAGCGGCACCACGTCGAGCGGGCGGAAACCGAAGACCTTTTGCGCATACGTCGTGAGATCGCCACTCGGCCACGGCAACGAACCCGTGGTGACGGCGACGTCGTCGACCTCGACCCGCACTGGAAGCAGCGAGCCGTACAGCTCGGCCAGCTCGCGCACCGTGGGGCCGGACAGAAGACTTTCGGCGCCGCGGCGCGCCACCAGCGTGACCGTCGTGCCGGGCTCGCGATCGTCGCCGGGGGCGACCGAATAGCGGCCGTCGGAGAAGCCCTGCCACAGCACGGGCTCGGCGCCGGCCCGGCGGGTGTGCACCCGGATCTCGTCGGCCACCAGGAAGCAGGAGAGCAGGCCGATACCGAACTGGCCGAGGAACTCGTGGCGGGCGAAGCCCAGCTCGTCGCGCTTGGAGCTGCGGCCGATGGTGGCGAGCAGCTCGTGCACCTGCGCCTCGGTCAGGCCGATGCCGTTGTCGCTGACGCGCAGCCGGCCGGGCCCGGTGGTGATCGAGACCAGGCCGCGCACCTCGGCCGCGGTGATCGCGTCGACCGCGTTCTGCAGCAGCTCGCGGACATAGACCCGCGGGCTCGCGTAAAGGTGGTGGCTCAGGAGGTCGACGATGCCACGGAGATCGACCTGGAACGTGTTGCTCACGGCGGAGAAGGTACCGCGAACGACCGACAAGAACGGGGCCGGTCTTGATCTTCACCGGATCAGACCCGCCCCGCTTCGCTCGTGCTATGTCAGCTCAGGCCGCCGGGCTCGGAGCCCTTCGCGATCGGGGCCCGGACCAGGTTGCCCCACTCCGTCCACGAGCCGTCGTAGTTGCGGACCTGGGGATAACCCATCAAATGGTGCAGCACGAACCAGGTGTGGCTCGACCGCTCCCCGATCCGGCAGTAGGCGATGATGTCGTCGCCCGACTCCAGCCCCAGCTCGTCGCGGTAGATCTTGACGAGTTCGTCGGCCGGTTTGAACGTGCCGTCCTCGTTGGCCGCCGACTTCCACGGCTTGCTGACCGCGCCCGGGATGTGACCGCCACGCAGCGCGCCTTCCTGGGGATAGGCCTCCATGTGGGTCAGCTCGCCCGTGTATTCCTGCGGGGAGCGGACGTCGACCAGCGGGCGGCCACTGCTGATGTGCCCCATGACCTGATCGCGGAAGGCCCGGATCTCGGCGTCGTTGCGTACCGGGACCGGGTATTTCGCGGCCGGTCGCTCGGTGCGCTCCCGGGTCAGTGGCCGCCCCTCGGCCGCCCACTTCTGCCGCCCGCCGTCGAGCAGGCGCACGTCACGGTGGCCGAAGAGGCTGAAGACCCAGAGGGCGTACGAGGCCCACCAGTTGAAGTTGTCGCCGTAGAAGACGATCGTGTCGTCGCGGCCGATGCCCTTGGCCTCGCACAACGCGGCGAAGGCGGTCGGGTCGAGATAGTCGCGGGTGAGCTGGTCGTTGAGCTCGAGGTGCCAGTCGACCTTGACCGCGCCCGGGATGTGCCCGGTGTCGTAGAGAAGCACGTCCTCGTCCGACTCGACAACGACCAGGCCCGGGGTGTCGAGATGGGCGGCGAGCCACTCGGTGGTGACGAGCTTGTCGGGGTGGGCGTACGCCTGCAGTGCGGGCGCCGGATCATTCTCAACAGACATGTCTGCCACGCTAGCCCTTTACTCGGTCATCCCGATCGGCATGAGCTCGGGTCGCTTCGGGGTCACCAGTTCGCCGGACGAGTGGCCCAGCAGATGACGGCCCACCCAGGGCGCCAGGTGCTCGCGGGCCCAGCGCAGGTCGGCGCTGCGAGCCAGCAACCACGGGGTGGGCTCGGGCGCGGGCGGCACCAGCATCCAGTCCTCGGTCACGCCGACGCCGAGCACGTTCAGCACCTGGCCGGCGACCCGGCGGTGCCCCGCGGGCGAGAGATGCAGCCGGTCGGCCGACCACATGTGCGGGTGGCGGAAGGCGTCGTCGGCGAACAGGTCGACCAGGTGGCAGCCGTGGCGCCGGGCGATGGAGCGGGCGCCGTCGTTCAGCACGGCCGCGCGGCGCCCGAGGATGGCCGGCAGGTTCACGGTCACGTCGGCGAACCGGAAGAGGATCACGTCGGCGCCGGTGTCGCGCACTCGTCGCACCACCGCGTCGAGCTCCCGGACGAGGGCGTGCGGATCCACCCGTACGCGCAGAGCGTCGTTCCCCCCGGCGGCGATGCTGACCAGGCCGGGCCGCATGGCCAGCGTCGGCGACAGCTGTTCGTCCACGACCTGGTGCATCACCCTGCCGCGGATGGCGAGGTTGGCGTACCCGAAATTGGGCCCCGAATCGACGGCCAGCCGGGTAGCGACCAGATCGGCCCAGCCCCGAAACGTTCCGTCCGGGTACGCGTCGTTCAGGCCCTCGGTGAAGCTGTCCCCCATAGCAACGAAGCTGCGCCAAGCCATCGCCGCCCCCTTAACGTGCGATCAAGTTGCCCGTGGGGACACATAAGCACTGAATGGAAGTCACCGGTAGCGTGATGATGGCGACACCCCGTTAATGGACTGCTTTCGGCGGTGATCCTCCCTACGCTGCTTCGCATGCTGCTGCGAATGTCCACCTTGCTGCTTCGGACACTGCGCGAGGAGCCGGCGGACGCGGAGGTGCCGAGCCATCGGCTGCTGCTGCGCGCCGGTTATGTCCGCCGCGTCGCGCCGGGTGGCTACACGTGGCTCCCGCTCGGCAAGCTCGTCCTCGACCGGGTCACCGCGATCGTGCGGGACGAGATGCTCGCCGTCGGTGGGCAGGAGGTGTCGTTTCCGGCGCTGCTGCCGCGGGAGCCCTACGACGTCAGCAACCGCTGGACCGAGTACGGCGACGACATCTTCACGCTCAAGGACAGGCGCGGCTCCGACTACCTGCTCGCGCCCACCCACGAGGAGATGTTCACCCTGCTGGTGCAGGAGATGACCACCTCGTACCGCGACTTCCCGCTGGTGCTGTTCCAGGTGCAGACGAAGTATCGCGACGAGGCCCGGCCGAGGGGCGGGCTGCTGCGCGGCCGCGAGTTCCTGATGAAGGACGCGTACTCGTTCACGCTGACCGACGAGGGGCTGGTGGCCGCGTACGAGTCGATCCGCGCCGCCTACCAGCGCGCCTTCGCCCGGCTGGGGCTGTCGCACACGATCGTCTCCGCGATGTCGGGCGCGATGGGCGGTTCGGCGTCCGAGGAGTTCCTCGCCACAGCCGAGGTGGGCGAGGACACCTTCGTCGGCTGCACGTCCTGCGACTACGCCGCCAACACCGAGGCCGTGGTCACGCCCGCCCCGCCGGCCACGACCACCACCGCGCCGCCGCTCGAGGTGCACGACACCCCGGACACCCCGACCATCGCGTCGCTGGTCGAGCTGGCCAACGCCCGCGCACTCGGTGGCCGCACCGACTGGACGGCTGCCGACACGCTCAAGAACGTGGTGGTCACCGTGCACCACCCCGGCGCCGGCCACGAGGTGCTGGTGATCGGCGTGCCCGGTGACCGCGAGGTCGACCTCAAGCGGCTCGACGCTGCCCTGGCCCCGGCCACGGCCACCCTCTTCGACGACTTCGCCGGGCGTCCCGATCTCGTCAAGGGCTACATCGGCCCCCAGGGCAGCAAGCCGCGCTACCTGGCCGACCCGCGGGTCGCGCCCGGCACGTCGTGGCTGACCGGCGCCAACGAGCCGGGGCGGCACGCGGTCAACGTCGTGGCCGGTCGCGACTTCACGCCCGACGGCATGATCGAGGCAGCCGTCGTGCTGGCCGGCGATCCGTGCCCGGCCTGCGGCACCGGCACGCTGACCATGCGGCGGGGCATCGAGATCGGGCACATCTTCCAGCTCGGCCGCCGCTACACCGACGCGTTCAAGGTCGACGTGCTGGGGGCGGACGGCAAGCCGGTACGGCCGACCATGGGGTCGTACGGGATCGGGGTGTCCCGGGCGGTGGCCGCGATCGCCGAACAGCACAACGACGAGCGCGGCCTGCTCTGGCCGGACGAGGTGGCGCCGGCCGACGTGCACATCGTCGCGGCCGGTAAGGACGGTCAGGTCGAGGCCGCCCTCGTGCTCGCGGGCGAGCTGGTCGCGGCCGGGCTGCGCGTGCTCGTCGACGACCGCCCGAACGTCTCGGCCGGCGTGAAGTTCACCGACGCCGAGCTGATCGGCATCGCCCGGTCCGTTGTCCTCGGGCGCCGGTTGAGCGAGGGATTTGCCGAAATTCGCGACCGCCGCACCGGGGAACGGAACGACGTATCCGTAACGGACATACCAGGTGTTATTACTGCTTCACTCGGGTAACGCCAGTACCAACAGGAGGTGAGCGCATGTCCAGGCCGGCAGTCGCTGAAGTGATGACCCGGCAGGTGGTCTACCTGCCCGAGGCGACGATGCTCGACGAGGCCGCGCAGGTGATGCGTGACCGCGGCATCGGCGACGTCGTGGTGACCCGGGGCCCGGCCATGGTCGGGGTGATCACCGACCGGGACATCGTGGTCCGGGCCATCGCCGAGAACCTGCCGCCGACGTCGACCAGCCTGGGCGACATCACCTCGCACGAGCTCATCATGGTGGAGCAGTCGGCCACCATCGACGAGGCCGTGCAGGCCATGCGCGAGCGGGGTGTCCGCCGGCTGCTGGTCTGTGATGCCGATCGCAAGGTCGTCGGCATCCTCAGCCTCAGCGACGTGGCGCTCCGGCCGACGTCCGCAGCCGCCTGACCGCGCGCGTTAGGGTCGATGGCGTGACCGACATGCCCCCGAAGCTCGCCGAGATCGTCGATGAGTTCGCCTCGGCGCCGCGCGAGGTGGTGCTCGAGATGCTGCTCGAGTTCGCCGACTCCATGCCGCCGCTCCCGGCCGACCTGGCCGCGCACGACGGCATGGAACAGGTGCCGGAATGTCAGACGCAGTTCTTCCTGAAGGCCGTGGTGCGACCGGACGACACGGTCGAGACGTTCTTCGACTGCCCGCCCGAGGCGCCGACGACACGAGCCTTCGCCGGCATCCTGGCCGAGGGCCTCGAGGGCGCCTCCACCGCCGAGATCCTGGCCGTGCCCGACGATCTCTACGCCCGGATGGGCCTGGCCCAGACGATCAGCCCGCTGCGCATCCGCGGCGGCTCCGCCATCCTCGCGCGACTGAAGCGCCAGATCGCGGCCCAGGTGGCATGATCATGGACCTTCAGGTGTGGTCGGACGTCGTCTGCCCCTGGTGCTATCTCGGCCGGCGACGGCTCGACGCGGCGCTCGCCCGGTATTCCGGCGAGGTCACCGTGACGTACCGGGCCTTCCAGCTCGACCCGTCGTCCGTGCCGCCCGGCCTGCCGCTCAAGCAGGCGATGGCAGCCAAGCTCGGCGACCGGGCCCGGACCGACCAGATGCTCGCGCACGTCACCGCCCTCGCCGCCGGCGAGGGCCTGCGTCTCGACTACGACCGGGCGATCGCCGCCAATACGTTCGAGAGTCACCGGTTGATCGCTTGGGCCGCCGGCCAGGGTCGTCAGGCCGAGATGCTGGACGCCCTCCAGCGGGCCCACTTCACCGACGGCCTCGACGTCGGGTCCCCCGCGGTGCTCGTATCGGTGGCCGGGGCTATCGGCCTGAACGCCACCGCGGCGGCGGCATACCTGCGGTCCGAGGCGGGCACGACCGCGGTCGAGGCCGATCTGGCCGAGGCCCGCGAACTGGGCATCTCCAGCGTCCCGTTCTTCCTTGCCGACGGGAAGTACGCGCTTCAGGGCGCCCAGGAGGCCGCGACGCTGGTCGAGGCGTTCGAAGAGATCGCGCGGCGGGAGGCTGTCGACGTCGGTCTATGACGTTTCACGTGAAACGTCAATCGACGAGCCGAGCCAGATCTTCGATCACCTCGGCGCCCGGCAGCGCACCGAGGGCCGGGCCGGCGATGGCGATCTTGCTGTGCCGCACGCCGGACCCGACGATCACGTGGGGCGTGGCCGCCACTCGCGCATCGACGAGGATCGGCCAATCGGCGGGCAGGCCGATCGGGGTGATCCCGCCGTACTCCATGCCGGTCAGGCGAACTGCCTCGTCCATCGGGGCGAAGCTGCACTTGCGCACGTCCAGGCGCTTGCGGACCACGCCGTTCACATCGGCCCGGGTCGTGGCGAGCACGATGCAGGCCGCGTACCGGACGACGTCGCCACGCTTGCCGACGACGATCACGCAGTTGGCCGAGACGTCCAGGCCCACGTCGTACGCCTCGCAGAACGCCGCCGTGTCGGCCAGCCCCGGGTCGATCGGGGCCACGAGAACCTGGTCGGCGTCGATCGGCGCATCCTCGGGCCAGACGGCGAGGGCCTTCGCCACCGGGTCGGCCAGCAGATCGGAGCGGGACTGGGCGGGCTCGAGTTTCAGACTTCCCATCACGCCCGCCATCCTGTCACGCCCATCTTGCTCAGAAATCGGGCGTGGCTGCCGACCGTCAGAGGGTGTGAGGGAGAGACGCGATAGCCGGGTCGGGACCGTCAGTGGGCTGGCACTGCTGGCCGGCGGGACGGCCATGGCGGCATCGGTCGGCGGCGAACACCAGTCGCTGTCCGCGACACTGCTGCTGGGCGTCCTGACCCTGGTTCTCGGCCACTCCCTGATCGAGGAGATCAAGCGTCAGGCCCGCCGCGCCTCGGCCGGCTGGACCCGGAAGGACACGATCAACGCCGTTCTTCTCGGCCTCTGGACCGAGTTGGCGCTGGCGGTGAGCATCCTGCTGCTCGACACTGTGCCCACGCGCGCCGTCGGCCTTGCCTTGGCCGCGTCGTACGCGGCTGCCTGCGGCTACTTCGTCACCGAGCGCCGACGGGCGATCGCCACGGTGGCCGCTGAGGCCGCTTCACCGGATGGCGCTGTGCCGCACCGCCGGCACCCCGGCCACGTGAACCCGGCCCCGCTGGCGGCCACGGACGAGATCAGGTCGGCAGGACCACGATGATCGGCGGCACCGGGACGCCACCGTTGGTCTCGGTCGGCAACTCGGGCGCCGGCAGCCAGTCGAGGCCCAGCATCTCGGGCCCGGAACCGTCGTCCAGGCCGATGCGTGGCTCGCCGTCGGCCACGGTCACCGAGAACACCGACGTCATGCCGGACGGGTACGGCATCTCGAGCACGTAGCGGGCGTCGCTGACCACCAGGCCCGTCTCTTCGAACACCTCCCGCCGTACGGCTTCCTCGGCGGTCTCGCCGGGTTGCAGGCCGCCACCCGGCAAGGTCCACCACTCACCGCCACCGGATCGTCGGCTGCGCTCATGCACCATCAGTACACGCCCGTCCCGCACGATCACGGCGGCGGCCCGTTTTCGTTCGCTCACGTGACGCAGGCTAACCGGCTCCCCGCCGGTTCCGCATGCCACCTTCCGGCACTGTGGATAACGTCCGCATTCGGGCCCTCGCAAGGGTTCACGGACTGACCAATGAGGACAAAACGGTGACCGAAACCGATCAGACGGCGTAGTCACTGCGCGTGGGCGTCATGTCCGCCGCACCGTCACGGTGGTCCTTCACGGCAAGAATCTGATTGACCCCGATGCGGGCCTGTTCGAACGCGAGGGCCGACGCCGCCATGTAGAGTCGCCACACCCGCGCCCGGCCCGGGCTCGTCAGCTCCACCGCCGCCGGCCAGTTCGCTTCCAGGTTCGCGACCCAGGCCCGCAGGGTGCGACCGTAGTGCTCGCGCAGCATGTGCACGTCACGCACCTCGAAACCGGCCTGCTCGAGCAGCGTCACCGTCGTGCCGGCCGGAGCCAGTTCGCCGTCCGGGAAGACGTACGCGTCGATGAAGCTGCGCGCCTGATGCGGCTGCTTCGGCGGCAGGTGCAGGCGCGAGATCTGGTGGTTGAGCAGCCGGCCACCCGGCTTGAGCTGGGCGTAGAGGATGGCGGCGTACTGGGCGTAGGGCTCGGCGCCGACATGCTCGGCCATGCCGACACTCGAGATCGCGTCGTACGGGCCGTCGTCGAGGTCGCGGTAATCCTCGAGCCGGATCTCCACCTGGCCGGTGAGCCCCGCCTCGGCGACCTGCTTGCGGGCGTACTCGGCCTGTTCGGTCGAGAGGGTGATGCCCACGACCTGGACGCCGTACTCGCGGGCGGCGTGGATGGCCAGGCTGCCCCAGCCGCAGCCGACGTCGAGCAACCGCTGGCCGGCCTTCAGACCGAGCTTGCGGCAGATCAGGTCGAGCTTGTCGCGCTGAGCGTCGGCCAGCCCGTAACCGGGCGCGTCGGACATCCAGTAGGCGCACGAATAGACCATGCTCGGGCCGAGGACGAGACGGTAGAAATCGTTGCCGACGTCGTAGTGGTGGCTGATCGCCTGCCGGTCACGGCGCCTGCTGTGCCGGGCGCCGGCAACGACCATCTCTTCCGGCGGGGGCTTGGGCTGGGTGCCCAGCACGCCGAGGCGTACGAGGTCGCCCGCCACGTGCCGAATCGGGACGTCCCTGACGTCAGGCGCCCGCCAGAGCAACGCGGCCAGGCGGTTGAGGGCGTCGTAGAGGTCACCCTCGACGTCGATCTCGCCGGCGATGTACGCCCGGGCCAGGCCCAGTTGGTTGGGCTGCCACATCAGCCGGCGCAGGGCGCGGCGGTGCCGGATGACCAGCACCGGCGCGTCGGCCGGGCCGGCCGAGGAGCCGTCCCACGCCCGGATGCGTACGGGCAGTGGGGTCTGCAGAAGTGCTTCGAGAACGCTCTGAAGCTTCGAAGCGGTCGTCGGGTGAGGGATGGTGGTCGGCATCGATACCTCCCGGGCGCAGCGTCGCGCAACCGAATATGGAACCGATTCACTATCCGCCCGGCGCGGCCAGTTACATAAGACCCTTTTATAGCTTTGTGATCGAGGACTCACACTGCGCGCATGACCCGCTCGAGGCTGGTCAGACGCAGGGGTCGGGCCTGGTCACGGCGGCTTTCCGCGAAGTCGTCGAGTACGGCCCGGCGCTCCCTTTCGGACAGTACGCCCGCGAACGGCGAAGCGGAACGCAGTCGCACCGCGTACTGGGCAGGCGACGTCAGCGCCTCGGCCACAGCCTCAGGCTCCCCGGCCAGCAGCACCTCCCACCGCTCCAGCCATTCCCATTCCGCGCCGCCCGGGTGGAGGCGGCGCAGCCGGCGCAGATTCATCTCGGCTATGGCCAGCACCGCCGACGGCTCGGCCGTGTAGCGGGCGGCGATCGCCTGGTGCAGCCACAACTGCTCCAACTCGGCCCGGGTCAGCACCGGATGGATCAGCGCCTCGACGTCAGCCCGTCGCACCCGCCGATGCGAGCCGACGCTGACGTACGGCAGAAGCCCGCGCGCGCAGAGATCGAGCACCCGGCGCCGGGGGAACCGAAGCAGGATCGCGGCCTCACCGATGGTGAGCAAATCGGTCGTGCGGATCGTCACACGTGGATGTTGGCCCGCCCCGCCGCGCCGTGCAACAACCGAACGGCCATTGACTCTTTCACTGACCGGTTGGCACCGTGCTGAACAGATAGGTGCGCTTTTGCAGCCCGGCCAGATCCAGCGGAACCCCGGTAAGCCGCTCGGCCAGCGCAAACCCCGCCTCGACCCCGCTACCGCCGACGGCCGTGATCATCGGCGCCAGCTCAGCGGCTCGCCGGCCCGACGCGGGCGTGTCCGACATCGGGTCGAATTCGAGTTGGACGGCCTCGTCATCCAGCAGGAGGAACCGCCCGCTGCCGTCGGCCGCCCGATACAGGCAGACCACCGTCGTCCCCACCGACAACCCCCGCAGCAACTCGTCCGCGGCCCCCAGCTGCCCGTTGTCCTCGACAACCAACGACCACGAGTCATCGAGCCGGGACACCCCGAAATACCGCTTGCCGCTGCTGACGCGCTCGCCGTTCCCCGCGCCCACCAGCTGCTGCCACCCGATGCGCTCGAGCTCGTCGGCCCCCATGCGCTTCAGAACCTGAGCCGGCCGTACCCCCCGCACCCAGACAAAGCAGAACCCCTTGGCCAGGTCACCGACGGAACGAAACCAGCCGTAGTCCCCCGCCACAGCCGCACGTCCACCAGAACTCGGCGACGAAGAGCCGACCGGCACCGACGGAGCCGACGCGGACGCAGAGGACGACGCAGACTCGGCGGAACCTGCGGGCTCGTCGCCACCCCGCGAACAGCCCGCGAGGAGCCCTCCCACCATCAGCCCAAACATCGCCCGACGCCGCACGACGCCCAGTAGACCAAACGCTCCGTCCCGAACACAAAATCCCCGGCTACCCGGAGGGATGCGGACAGCGGTCGGCGTGGCTTGCCCTACGGCGCGCGAGACGTCCTCTCACACGTGGTCGGCCTGCGCGTGCTCACTGGGCCAGGCGGACAGCGAGATTGCTGGCCGAGGTGAGGGTGTCCGGGTGGTCGTCGCCGAGCACCCTTCGCCGCCGGGCCAACGTGTCCTCCTCCAGACGACGGGCCCGCTCGTACTCACCCAGCTGGGCCAGGCGGACGGCGAGGTTGCTGGCTGAGGTGAGGGTGTCCGGATGGTCCTCGCCGAGCACCCGCCGTTGTCGGGCCAAGGTCTCCTCGTTCAGGTGACGGGCCTGCTCGTACTGACCCAACCGGGCCGGCCGGATGGCGAGGTTGCTGGCTGAGGTGAGGGTGTCTGGATGGTCCTCGCCGAGCACCCGCCGCCGCCGGGCCAACGTGTCCTCATCCAGGTGACGGCCCCGCTCGTACTCACCCAACTCGGATAGGCGGTTCGCGAGGTTGCTGGCCGACCGCAGGGTGTCCGGGTGGTCGTCGCCGAGCACCTGCCGCCGCCGGGCAAACGTGTCCTCCTCCAGACGACGGGCCCGCTCGTACTCACCCAACTCGGACAGTTCGATGGCGAGGTTGCTGGCTGAGATCAGGGTGTCCGGATGGTCGTCGCCGAGCACCCGCCGCCGCCCGGCCAACGTCTCCTCATCCAGGCGACAGGCCCGCTCGTGCTCACCCATCGCGGACAGTGTTGCAGCGAGGTTGCTGGCCGAGCTCAGGGTGTCGCGATGGTCGTCGCCGAACACCCGCCGCCGCCGGGCCAACGTGTCCTCGTGCAGGCGACGGGCCGGCTCGTACTCGCCCAGTTGGAGGTGACTGTTCGCGAGCTGGGCGGCTGCCATCAGCACCGCAGGATCGTCCGGGCCGACAGCTTGTCGCCACTGCTGGTGCCAGTCCTGCGCCAATGCCCGAGCAGTGCGATATTCACCCCGCAGCAGCAGATAGAACAAGCCATTCCCGGCGATCGATCGTAGGGCGTGGTTGGTCGTCGTAGTCGCCCGGACCAGAAGGTGAGGCAGGAGGATCGCCCACCGTGTCCACAGGGCCGGATCACCTTGGTCGTCGGGTGCTGCGGCGGCGAGGAGCCGGTCGACATGCCCGATCTCCGGGGTGCTGGTCGGGGCGATCACGGCTTGGGTAAGTCGGTGCACCTGCATGGTGTCGGTGTCGATGCGGGCCAGTCCGAACGCCGCGACCCGGCCGAGCATCCGCCTGCGCGCGACGGTGCTGGCGGCGATCGTGGCCAGCGGCTCCGGCAGCGTCTGGGCCCCGGGGCCCGTCAGCCAGGACAGCGGCACCGGTTCGGGAGCGAGGACGGCGACCAGCCGCATCAGCTGCCCGGCAGCTTCGTCGCGTTCGGTCAGATGACGCATCGAGGCCGTGACGACTGCGGCCAGCGACTGCGGGTACCGACCCGTAGGCCCTTCCCCCAGCAGCCCAACAGGATTCGCAGACAACTCGCCCAGATACTCGTCCGCTGTCATGCGCGTCTCCGCCAACAGGCCGGCCGCCTGATTGAGCGCCAACGGCAGGTGCCCCACCGCGGCGGCCAGGCGGTCCGCGTCCGCAACCGGCAATGTCGGGACAATCTCACGCACCAGGCGCGACGAAGCCGACCGGTCCAGCACATCTACCTCGACCGGCGCGGCCGCGACACCACTGCCCTGCCGGCTGCGCGAGGTGATCACCACATGCCCGGTTCCGTCCGGGATCAGGTCGGCGACCGCGCTCACCGTTTCCGCGTTGTCGTAGACCAGCAGCCATCCCGGCTCACGCCGCAAGCGACTCAACACCGCATCGGCAAGGACCGGGGCCGCTGTGCTCCCGGTGGCCCACCCGGCGGCGCTCGCGAGAGCGGCCAGCTGTTCCCCAATCAGTTCAGGACGTTCCGCGTCGATCCACCACACCAGGTCGTACTCGTTGCCGAACAGGTGCGCGTATTCCACCGCCAGCTCGGTCTTGCCCACGCCACCGATGCCCTGCAACGCCTGCACCAGTGCCCGCTCCCCCGAGCAAAGCCGCCCTCGCAGTCCCGCCAGCTCCCGGCCACGGCCGGTGAACGCCGGATTGCGGCGGCGCACGTTCCACACCGCAGGCAGTGATCCCGGCACCCGTACACCACCCGACGCCTGCGACACGGAACCCGGTCCAGCCGGGAACGGAACCTCACCGGCTGGCCGTGCCGGTCCGGTCACCGCCTCCAGCAACGCTTGCCGGGCCTGCTGCTCGGTAAGGCCGAAAAGGTCACGGAACACCAACGCCTGCAGGATCGGCGGCGGTGTCACCTGCGCCACCCGCACCGGCACCAGCCGCCGGCGATCCCGCTGGTCCCGCGGCTCGGCCAGCACCGCTGTCCACTCCTCGGTGGTGAACCGCTCGTCCCCGAAGTAGGCCGGCGAGTACATAGCCAGCACCTGATCCGCGCGGCGCAGCGCGTCGTTCATCCGCACCACGAAGTTGTCTCCGGCTCCCCAGTCCCACGCCGCCAACTCCACCGACATGCCACGGCGTTCCAACTGCTGAGCAGCCCACTCCGCCCACGGCCGATCCGGACCGGCATAACTGATGAAGACGTCAACCCGGTCACCGGCCGATGCCTGTCCCATACCGTCCACCATGGCCGAATCCTCACCAACCCGCCTCACCCGAACGGATCAACCGGTTCGAGGCCACCCCTGGCTGCGCAGTCCATCGGGCCAGGCGTCCAGCGCCATCAGCCGAAAGGCGTTACGCACGGTGAGCGTTGAGACACTTGGTACAAGACGCGAGAAGGGCCGAACGACGAGCGAACGAAAGCCGCAAGACTCGGCCGCGCCAAGTGCGGGCGGCACGACTGACCCGAATCCGAGGGCGGCCGCTGCCGTTGCCTGGCAGCGGAAGGAGTACTCACCCGGCGAGGTGAAGATGTGGATCTCTGGGCCCGCAAGCGGCCGAATGGTCCAGCACTTACGCAGCCTGTTAAAAGCGTTCGGCCTCTTCAAAGGCCATGACGAGTGGAGCCCAGGGGACTTGAACCCCTAACCCCCGCCTTGCAAAGGCGGTGCTCTGCCAGTTGAGCTAGGGCCCCCAACACCTACCCTCAGCGAAGGTCAGGCGCCGTGGTCGCCTCATGCCAAAGCGCCCGCTCATCGCTGGAGGCCTTGACCTTCTTGAACACCAGAGTAGCCGCGCCAACAACAGCAGCCACAACCAATAGCTTCTTAATCACGCCAACCCCCAAGCTTCCCGGTTCGGCCCCACCGCAACCGCTGAGCCCGACCGCGCACACCGGACCGTGGGATCTTGGGGGCTCACCCCCTATGTAACGCATCCCCACCGCAACCGAAGCGCCAATCGCGCCCAGCACACCGTGGGGTTTCAGGGGGCTCGGCCCCCTGAGAAGGCATGACGGGGAACCACGGTCCGCGCGTTCTGCGGACAGGGCTCCCCGTTTCCCGTGGGGCTAGCTGGAATCGAACCAGCGACCTCAGAGTTATCAGCTCTGCGCTCTAACCGACTGAGCTATAGCCCCTCAAGTGCGACACCGAAGGTTACCGCACCGGGTTGGGAGCCACCAAAACGGGGGTGGCTCCCTTCGCCCCTACTTCCTTGCTCAGTCCCGCTCGGCCAGGGTCAGCTCGACCCCGCCCACCAGGTCGGCGCACACGTTGTAGATGAACGCGCCCAGCGTGGCCAATGCGGTGAACAGCACGACGTTGACGGCGCCGATCAGCATCGACGTGCCGATGACGCCCCAGGCGGTGATCTGGAATCCACCGCTGGAGCCCGTGCTCTCGTTGCCGGTGGCGGTCACGAGCTCCTTGAGGCTGGTGTTGACCTCGCCCCAGACACCCATGGCGTCGAGGGCCAGGTAAAGCACCGAGGTGGCCACGACCACGACGATGAACAGCACCACAGACACGGCGAACGAGAACTTCATCACGGACCACGGATCGATCCGCTTGAGGTTGAGCCGGGCCCGCCGCGGGCCGCGGGCGGCCGCCGACGAGACCGTGGAGCGCGCCGAGCGCACGACCTCGGTCACCCGGGCCGCGCCGACCGCGGCCGAGCCGCTGGCCGGGGCTGCGCCCTTCGCGTTGCCGCTGCCGCCGGGCGTGCCGCCGGGCCGCTGCTGCGGTCCGGTGCCGGGCTTGCCGCCGGCCGGTGGCACGCTGACCCGGCCCGAGCTGCTGCCGGGGGCCGCACCCTTGCCCTTGGTGACGGTCGGCACGCTGGCCGAGCCCTTCACCGCCGGGCCGGGCCGCTTGTCGGCGCCGTCCTGGTCTGCCGGCTCACCGGGCGGCGGGGCCATGCCCGGCGCCCGGGTGAACTTGGGCCCGGTCGGCGATTCGGCGGAGGCGGCACCACGGGCCGCTGCGTCGCGTCCGTTCGGGGCGGCGCCGTCTTTCTTGCCCGCCTCGTTCGGAGTCGACGAGCTCCCCGTGGCCCCCGACTTCGCCTGTGTCTCCGGCATCAACTAGTCCTGTTCGTCAGGCTCGTCGGCATTGCGAGCAAGCGCCACGATGGTTACACCTTCTGGGAGGTCCATCAGCTTGACCCCCATTGTGTTCCGATCCCGCGTGCGCCGTACAGGCTTCACGGGAGTCCGGATGACACCACCATTGCTGGTGATGGCAAATAGTTCATCCTCCGGGTCGATCACGAGAGCCCCCACCAGTCCACCACGGCGTTCCGTGATCTTCGCGGTGAGGACGCCCTTGCCGCCCCGGCCCTGCACGGGATACTCCTCGATCGGCGTCCGCTTCGCATACCCACCATTGGTGGCGACCAACACATCCAGACCCTCCCGAACCACTTCCATGGCCAGGAGCTCGTCTTCGCCGGTGAAGCGCATGCCGATGACACCCGAGGTGGCCCTACCCATAGGACGCAGCGCATCATCGGTTGCGTTGAATCGGATCGCCTGGGCGTGCTTGGAGACCATCAGAAGATCGTTCTCCGGTGCCACCAGGGCAGCGCCCACCAACTCGTCGTCCTCCCGCAGGTTGATGGCGATGATGCCACCGCTGCGGTTGGAGTCAAATTCCTCGAGCCGGGTCTTCTTCACGAGACCATTCTTGGTGGCGAGCACAAGGTACGGCGCGACCTGGTAATTCGGGATCTGGATGACCTGGGCGATGTGCTCGTCGGGCTGGAACGCCAGCAGGTTCGCGACGTGCTGGCCCTTGGCCACGCGGGCCGCTTCCGGCAGCTCGTACGCCTTGGCTCGGTAGACCCGGCCCTTGTTGGTGAAGAACAGCATCCAGTCGTGGGTGGAGATCACGAAGAAGTGCGACACGATGTCGTCCTGCCGCAGCGTAGCGCCGCTGACGCCCTTGCCGCCGCGCCGCTGTGAGCGGTACAGATCGACCTTCGTGCGCTTCGCGTAACCAGTTCGTGTGATCGTCACCACAACGTCCTCGCGCGTGATGAGGTCCTCCATCGAGACCTCGCCATCGAACGGGATGATTTGGGTGCGCCGATCGTCGCCGTACTTCTGCACGATCTCGCCGAGTTCCTCGGAGACGATCGCCCGCTGCCGCTCCGGCTTGGCCAGGATGTCCTTGAGGTCGGCGATCTCGATCTCGATCTTCGCCAGCTCGTCGACGATCTTCTGCCGCTCGAGGGCGGCGAGACGACGGAGCTGCATGTCGAGGATCGCGCCGGCCTGCACCTCGTCGATGTCGAGGAGCTGGATCAGACCCGAGCGGGCGTCCTCGACCGTGGGCGAGCGCCGGATCAGGGCGATGACCTCGTCGAGGGCGTCGAGCGCCTTGACCAGACCACGCAGGATGTGCGCGCGCTCCTCGGCCTTGCGCAGGCGGTACGCGGTCCGCCGGCGGATGACCTCGATCTGGTGCTCGACGTAGTACAGGATGAACTGGGCCAGGTTGAGCGTGCGGGGCACGCCGTCGACCAGCGCCAGCATGTTGGCGCCGAACGTCTCCTGCAACTGGGTGTGCTTGTAGAGGTTGTTCAGCACGACCTTGGCCACCGCGTCCCGCTTGAGGACGAGGATCAACCGCATGCCGGTACGACCGGAGGACTCGTCGCGGATGTCGGCGATCCCGGTGAGCTTGCCTTCCTTGACCAGCTCGGCCACCCGCTCGGCGAGGTTGTCCGGGTTGACCTGGTACGGCAGCTCGGTGACGACGAGGCAGGGGCGCCCACGAGCGTCCTCCTCGACCTCGACCACGGCGCGCATCCGGATCGAGCCCCGGCCCGTGCGGTACGCGTCCTGGATCGCCTGCTGACCGACGATCAGGCCGTACGTCGGGAAGTCGGGACCCTTGACGATCTCGAGCAGAGCTTCGAGGACGGTGGGCTCGTCGGCCTCGGGGTGGTCGAGCACCCACTGCACGGCGGCGGCGATCTCCCGCAGGTTGTGCGGCGGGATCTTGGTGGCCATGCCGACGGCGATGCCTTCGGAGCCGTTGACCAGCAGGTTGGGGAACCGGGCGGGCAGGATCGTCGGCTCTTGGGTACGGCCGTCGTAGTTGTCCTGCATGTCGACGGTGTCCTCGTCGATGTCCCGCAACATCTCCATGGCGAGCGGCGAGAGCTTCGACTCGGTGTACCGCATGGCGGCCGGCGGGTCGTTACCGGGCGAGCCGAAGTTGCCGTTGCCGTCGATGAGCCGGTAGCGCAGCGACCACGGCTGACCCATGCGCACCAGGGCGTCGTAGATCGACGAGTCGCCGTGCGGGTGATAGTTGCCCATCACGTCGCCGACGACGCGGGCGCACTTGACGTAGCCGCGGTCCGGACGGAAGCCGGAGTCGTACATCGCGTAGAGGATCTTGCGGTGCACCGGCTTGAGACCGTCGCGGACGTCGGGTAGCGCACGGCCCACGATCACGCTCATCGCGTAGTCGAGGTAGGAGCGCTGCATCTCGACCTCGAGGCCGACGGGTTCGACCCGCTGGGCCACGCTGCCGGTGTCCGGAGCCTCGTCGCCGTCGGGCGTCTCGGGAGTGTCAGTCACTGTTAACCCTTACTCAAGGTGAAACCAGACATGTACGGCGAAAATACGCATCCTGCTGTGGATAACGTTGTGGAAAGCCCGGGGACGCTGTGGATACAGCTCCCCCGGGAGGCCATCTAGATGTCGAGGAACCGCACGTCCTTGGCGTTGCGCTGGATGAATGAGCGCCGCGCCTCGACGTCCTCACCCATCAGCACGCTGAAGAGCTCGTCGGCCACGGCGGCGTCGTCGAGCGTCACCTGGCGTAGCGTCCGGGTGGCCGGGTCCATCGTCGTGTCCCACAGTTCCTGGAAGTTCATCTCGCCGAGACCCTTGAACCGCTGGATGTCGTCCGGCTTGGCGTTCGCCTTCTTCTGCTGGCGCAGCGCGATCAGGCCGTCCCGCTCACGGTCGGAGTAGGCGTACTGCGCGTCGTCGCCTCGCTTGTTCCACTTGATCTTGTAGAGCGGCGGTGCCGCCAGGTAGACGTGACCCATCTCGACCAGCGGCCGCATGAAGCGGAACAGCAGGGTGAGCAGCAGCGTCTGGATGTGCTGGCCGTCGACGTCGGCGTCGGCCATCAACACGATCTTGTGATAGCGCAGCTTGGCGACGTCGAAGTCCTCGTGGATGCCGGTGCCGAGCGCGGTGATCAGCGCCTGGACCTCGTTGTTCTTCAGCACCCGGTCGATCCGGGCCTTCTCGACGTTCAGGATCTTGCCGCGGATCGGCAGGATGGCCTGGATGCGGCTGTTGCGGCCCTGCTTGGCCGAGCCGCCGGCGGAGTCACCCTCGACGATGAACAGCTCGGACTCGCGCGGGTCGGTCGACTGGCAGTCGGCCAGCTTGCCCGGCATCGAGCCCGACTCGAGCAGCGACTTGCGGCGGGCCAGCTTGCGCGCCTGCTGCGCGGCGATGCGGGCCCGGGCGGCCTGGTCGGCCTTGGTGATGATCTGCTTGGCCTCGGCCGGGTTGCGGTCGAACCAGTCGGCGAGCTGCTCGTTCGCGACCTTCTGAACGAAGCTCTTCATGTCGGTGTTGCCGAGCTTGGTCTTGGTCTGACCCTCGAACTGCGGGTTGGCCAGGGTGACCGAGACGATCGCGGCGAGACCCTCGCGAATGTCCTCGCCGGAGAGGTTCTGGTCGCCCTTGAGCAGCTTCTTGTCCTTGCCGTACCGGTTGACGACACCGGTCAGGGCGGCCCGGAAGCCCTCCTCGTGGGTGCCACCCTCGTGGGTGTTGATGCGGTTGGCGAAGGTGTAGACCGACTCGCCGTACGACTCGTTCCACTGCATGGCGATCTCGACCGCCATGCGGGCCTCGTTGTCCTCGGCCTGGAACTCGACCACCGTCTTGTGGATCGGGTTCTTGGTGGCGTTGAGGTGGCGCACGAAGTCGGCGATGCCGTTCTCGTACATGAAGGTGACCGTGCGCGGCTCGCCGTTCTCGTCGGTCTGCTCGGCCCGCAGATCGGTGAGCTTGATGGTCAGGCCCCGGTTGAGGAAGGCCATCTCCTGCAGGCGGCGGTAGATCGTCTGCCAGTCGAACTCGACCGTCTCGAAGACCGTCGGGTCGGGCCAGAACTGCACCATGGAGCCGGTCTTGTCGGTGGTCTCGCCCTTTTCGAGCGAACCCGGCTTGGAGGCGGTGTAGTGCTGCCGCCACACGTTGCCGGACTTGTGGATCTCGACGAACATCTTGCTGGAGAGCGCGTTCACGACCGACACGCCGACGCCGTGCAGACCACCGGAGACCGCGTACGCCTTGTTGTCGAACTTGCCGCCCGCGTGCAGCACGGTCAGCGCCACCTCGACGCCCGGCTTCTTGAGCTTGGGGTGCAGGTCGACCGGGAAACCACGGCCGTTGTCGGTGACCGACACGCCGCCGTCGGCCAGCAGCACCACGTCGATCGTGTCGCAGTAGCCGGCGAGGGCCTCGTCGACTGCGTTGTCGACGACCTCCCAGACCAGGTGGTGCAGACCCCGCTCGCCGGTGGAGCCGATGTACATGCCCGGGCGCTTACGGACAGCCTCGAGCCCCTCCAGGACGGTAATCGACTCGGCGCCGTACTCCTGCTTGTTCTCTGCCACCCTCGGCCACTTTCTCGCGCCAGGCCCCGGAGGGCCCCGCACGGGGACGGCGGGCATGCCGGCGGTCGGAAGGCAGGGTGAGCCACAGATGACAACCCGCGAGGAAGGAGCGGACCACCGGTGGAACCGTGCTCGCCGGCCGCCGCGGCAGGCCCGCGGATCGTGATCGGCTGGAAAAACCGCGTAGCGTGACGACAGCAGTCCGATTCGTCCACGAGGACGCCAAACCGCAACCGTTGCGCAGAGGTTTTCCCGGTCTTCATCGATTCTACTCCGCCGAAGCGAGTTGGCGAGGGTCCGGCACCCCTTCCGGGTACCTCAGATTGCCGTAGCGGGATCGGAGGCCGCTCCCAAGTCTCCCCCTACACGGAGCGGGGGCCCCGCGCAACGGCAAGTGATTCGGCGGCCGCCTGCCACCGCGCGCCTGCCGGCGGTCATCGCCACGCACTGCGACACTGCCTCCCGGCGACGGAGGTTCGTGTCGTAACCTCTGCCCGCGCGGGCCGGTGAGGGCCGGACGGCCGCGACGCAGGTCGAGGAGGGGTGGCCCCCACATGGCGCATGACAAGGGGCTGGACAACGTCGCGGTGCACTGGCCGCGGACGAATCAGTACTACGACCCGGTGGCTCCCGCCGAGTTCGTCGACTTCGGGGCGATCGCCGACGCGCCCGAGATCGCCGCGCCCACCGGGGCCTTGGCGCTGCACATCGCCAAGACCGGCACGGTGCGGGCGACGGCGTACACCGAACTCGTCGATCTGCTGCTGGGTCTGGAGGGCGTGCTCTACGCCACCGACGCCGCGGCCGAGGACGAGGACCCGGTGATCGACCCCGACGGCTGCGCGTGGATCGCCGGCGGCCTCGAGCGCTTCGTCGAGGGACACGAGGGTGGCGATCTGGTCACCTTCGATTCGGTGGCGCAGGTGATGCGGAATGCGATCGCCGCCGGGCGGCTCGCTGAGCAGCAACTCCGCTGGCTCGATCAGCGGTTGGCCGCTCTTCGGGACGAAGCCGGAAACCCACCGCACTGGACCTTCGCCCGGTCTGAACTGGCGGTCCTGGCGGGCTTCTACCGACGCTGCGCGGAGCGCGGGTTTGCGGTTTTTGCGGATTACTGACGTTCTCGAGACGCGGAACGTCAAGATCTGGATGTCGTAGCGGGGCGGGGGTTGCAGACCGCTGCTCACGCCGAGGGCCTGGGCGGTGCGAGCTGGCCGCTGGCGCGTCCAGGGCGCTCGCCCCACCCAGGCGACGTGCGTGAGTGGTTGCGCTCCACAGACCCTCAGCCGTAGGTGTCGCGCGGTCCTCGGCCTTGCACCCGGCGAGGACCCTTGTTCCAAGACGGGGCGGCCGGGCCGTGGATGTTCATCTTCGTGACGACGTTGTGGCCGACCTCGCCGGCGATGTTGCGGAGCAGCTTGGCGTTGAGCATGCGCAGCTGGGTCGCCCACGCGGTGGATTCCGCCTCGACCGTCAGGACGCCGGCGTCCAGCTTGACCGGGCGACAGTGCTGGGCGATCTCGGGGCCGACGACCTTCTCCCAGGCGCCGAACACGGTGGCCTCGGCCTTGGGGCGTTCCCAGCCGCGGGCCTTCATCAGGCGTTGCAGCATGTCGCCGAAGAGCTGCGGATCGCGCGGGTCGAGGCCGGGCCCCGAATAGCCCCGCGGGCGGCGGCCACTGCCCTCGCCCGAACCGCCGGGGCGCCGCCGTGGAGACCTGGCCGCGGCGTCACGGCGCTTGGCCAGCGCCGCGTCGAGAACCGCGCGGGCGAGTTCCGGCCCGGACGCTTCGTCGGCCGGCCCGGCCCCGGCGCCACTCCCGGTGCCGCCCTGAGTGCCGGCTGCCTTCTCGGCCTCGCCTTGAACGCCCCGTTGCGAGTTGGACGCAGCCCCGGAATCGCCCTCAGCGCGTCTCTGCGGCCTTGAATCGGCTCGCCCGGGGTCCTGACCACGATCCACGGCGGGAACGCCCGTAGCGCGGCTCTCACCGCGATCTCGTGGAGCTGCCGGACGACCGTCGCGCGACTGGGGACCCGGCTTGGTCGGCGCCTGATCTTCGAAGAGCGGCGGCTCGGCGGAGTACCAGCCGTCGTCGACGTCGCCCAGTTCCTCGCGGGCCAGGCCCTGTGGATCGGCCTGTGGATAGAAGCGCTCGGCGGTCGACGGCGGGCGGTGCTCCCGGACCAGGTCGTCGCGTTCGCCGCGGTACAGGTCGGCGCGGCGTTCCCGGGCCAGGCCCTCGTGGCGTTCCCGGACGAGCTCGTCGTGCAGCTCGCGGCGATCGCGGCCGGGGTCGGGGCGGGGCTGCTGCTCGTCAGCCGGCACGGGTCACCGTACCTGCGGAAACGTCGAACCGGGCCCCGCGCAGGGCAGCCGGCACGTCCTCGGGGACGGCGCAGGTCACCAGCAGTTGCGCCGCGTCGGAGACCAGGGCCGCGAGCCTTTCGCGCCGCCCGCCGTCCAGTTCGGCGAAGACGTCGTCGAGCACGAGCACCGGCTCGATCCCGTCCGAGCGCAGCAGGTCGTAGGCGGCCAGGCGCAGGGCCAGCGCGAACGACCACGACTCGCCGTGACTCGCGTAGCCCTTCGCCGGCAGGTCGCCCAGCGCCAGCGTCAGGTCGTCGCGGTGCGGACCGACCAGGGTGGTGCCCCGCTCGATCTCGGCCGGCCGGCGCTCCTGCAGCGAGGCGAGCAGGGCCTGCTCGAGCGCCGTGCGGTCCGGCACGAGGCCGTCGCCGAGCTTGGCCGCGTACGCGATCGAAGCCGACGCCCTACCGGCCGCCACCGCGTCGTAGGCCTTGGTCAGGTGCGGCCCGAGAGCGGCGGTGAGCTCCAGCCGACCGGCCAGCAGCTCGGCGCCGTGGTGCGCGAGGTGCTGATCCCAGACGGCGAGAGTGGACAGATCCTGGCCGCGGGTGCCGCCGACCTTGCGGGTCAGGTACGCCGTCCGCAGCAGGGCGTTGCGCTGCTTGACGACCCGGTCGTAGTCGGAGCGCACCCCGGCGAAACGCGGCTGGCGGGCGACGAGCAGATCGTCGAGGTAGCGACGGCGTTCCGACGGGTCACCGCGGACCAGTTCGAGATCCTCGGGGGCGAACAACACCATGCGCAGCGCGCCCAGCACCTCGCGCGGCCGGCGCACCGGCGACCGGTTGAGCCGCGCCCGGTTGGCCTTACCGGGCACGATCTCGAGTTCGACCAGCAGCTCGCGTCCCTCGTGGACGATCGCGCAGCGGATCACCGCCGAGGCCGCGCCGGCCCGGACCAGTGGGGCGTCGGTGGCCACCCGGTGACTGTCCAGAGTGGCCACATAACCCAGCGCCTCGATCAGGTTGGTCTTGCCCATGCCGTTCTGGCCGACCAGCACGGACACGCCGGGATCGAGATCAACCGCCACTCGCTCGTAGGAACGGAAGTCGGTCAGCTCGACCCGGCGTACGTACACGTGTGCCTCAGCGCTTGACGGCGTGGCCGCCGAATTGCTGACGGAGCGCCGCCACCGCCTTCATCGCCGGCGAGTCGTCCTGACGGGACTCGAAGCGGTTGAAGATCGAGGCGGCCAGCACGTGGGCGGGCACAGCGAGCCGGATGGCCTCGTCGACGGTCCAGCGGCCCTCGCCGGTGTCGTCGACGTAGCCCTTGAGGCCGGAGAGCGTCGGGTCCTCGTCGAGCGCCCGGTCGAGCAGGTCGAGCAGCCACGACTTGACGACGCTGCCCTCGCGCCAGCTCTTGATGACGGCCGGCACGTTGTGGACGAGCTCGGAGGCGATGAGGATCTCGTAGCCCTCGCCGTACGCCTGCATCATGCCGTACTCGATGCCGTTGTGGATCATCTTGGCGTAGTGCCCGGCGCCGTGCGTGCCGGCGTGCGCGAAGCCGAACTCGCCGGCCGGCTTGAGCGCGTCGAAGATCGGCTGGGCCTTGGCCACGTCTTCCGCGTCGCCGCCGACCATCAGGGCGTACCCGTTGTCCTTGCCCCAGATGCCACCCGAGACGCCGACGTCGAGGTACTTGATGCCCTTGGGCTTGAGACGCTCGGCCCGCGGGCCGTCGTCGGTGAACTTGGAGTTGCCGCCGTCGATGATGACGTCGCCCGGCTCGAGCAGCCCGGCGAGCTCGTTGATGGCGTCCTCGGTGATCTTGCCGGCCGGGACCATGGTCCAGACGACCCGCGGAGCGGCGAGCTTCGAGACCATTTCGGCCAGGTTCGCGACGTCGCTGTTCTCCGGGTGATGGTCGTAGCCGACCACCTCGTGTCCGGCTGCGCGGATCCGGTCGCGCATGTTCCCACCCATTCGGCCGAGACCGATGAGGCCGAGCTGCATGGTGTTCCCCCTAGATGAGCGTTGCTTTCCTGCCCGGTGAAGATTGTTCAGGGCTTTGGAGACCGAAGCGGTGAGCTTGCAGCCCGATCGCCGGTCAAGGCAGGCCCTGAACAACCTTCAGTATCAGCGGGTTACCCGGATCGGCATGATCAGATAGCGGTAACCGGGCACGATTTCGCCGGTTTCGGATGCGGGGGAGATCACAGCGGGCTTGAATGCGTCGACGAACGAGAAGATCGCGTTCGTCGCGCCCAGGTTCTGCAGACCGTCGATGAGGTACTGCGGGTTGAAGCCGATCGTCAGCGGCTCCCCGGTGAACGACGCCTCCATCGCCTCGCTGGCCCGTGCCTCTTCGGTCCCACCGGCCTCGACCACCAGACCGTCCTCACTGAAGCTCAGCAGCACCGGGGTGGTGCGCTCGGCGACCAGGGCGACGCGGCGGACGACCTCGACGAGGGCTGACACGACGATCTGGGCCTGCGCGTTGCTGCTGGCCGGGAAGAGCGACCGGACAGGCGGGTAGTTGGCCCCGTCGAGCAGGCGGCTGGTCGTGCGTCGCGTGCCGCCGGCAAAACCGATCATGCCCTCGCCCGCGTTGCCCTGGGCCAGGGCGAGCACCACCGAGCCGCCGAGCGGGCCCAGGGTCTTGGCGGTGTCGTTCAGCGTCTTGGCCGGCACCAGCGCGTTGAGGCTGATCTCGGGGTCGTCCGGATTCCACTCCATCTCGCGCATGGCCAGGCGGTAGCGGTCGGTGGCCAGCATGGCCATGCTCGTGCCGTTGAGCTCGATCCGCACGCCGGTCATCATCGGCAGGGTCTCGTCGCGACCGGCGGCGATGGCCACCTGGGCCACGGCGGCGGCGAAGGCGGCCGCGTCGACCGTGCCGGCGCTCGACGGCATCTCGGGCAGGCTCGGGTAGTCCTCGACCGGCATGGTCGGCAGGGTGAACCGCGCGCTGCCGCAGACCAGCTCGAGGTGGGCGCCCACAGCGGCGATGTCGACCGGCTTGGCCGGCAGCGCCTTGGTGATCTCGGCGAGCAGGCGGCCGGAGACGAGGGCGGCGCCGTCGGCGTCGGCCTGCACCTCGACGGTCACCTGGCTGGAGACCTCGTAGTCGAAGCCGGAGACCTGCAGCCGGCTGTCGGTGACGCGCAGCATGACGCCGGCGAGAACCGGAACCGACGGCCGGCTGGGCAGGCTCTTCGCCGTCCAGGCCACGGCGTCGGCGAGTGCGTCTCGCTCCACCCGGAACTTCATGCTGTCCTCCGCGTCGCTTTCTCGTGTCGGGGCGTCGTCGACCCCCACGAACCTTATTCGTCGGGCCGAGAGTGGCCTAATCAGTGTGGTCCACCATCGTGACGCCTGACGAGCCGCCCTCGCTGCCCCTCGGTGTGCCGACTCCGGTGATCCAGTTTCCGTACGTCGGTGCGGCCGACACCTCACCGAGGCTCCGACCGGTCGGAGCCCCTGCCGTCCGGTCCGGGCTCCGATCCTGATCTCGGTGCGCTCTTGCTCTCGTGGAGCGGGACCGCTGAGGAGCCGTCAGCGACCGATCCACACCATCCACAACGCCGTTGATTGCTTTTTGTTCTCTATAGAAGAGATAACTAGTCGTCTTCATCGGTCCTGTGCACTCTGTGGAGAACTCACGTTTGCGCAGGCCAGCGGGTTATCCACCGGTGATTCACATGTGGGAAACCAGGGTACAAACCCCGGTCTGCGTCCACAGCCGCCGGGCCGCGCGGTGGTTGTCCACCGTTGTCCACCGGCTATCCACCGGATATCCACGGGTTTTATCCCCCGACCTGTGGATGACGTCGGGACGCTTCCGGCCCGTCGTCCCCAGTTTCTTCAACAGGAAATCCACACGCTTCCACAGGCGGTGGAAAGCCGAGTGACTCTCCGTGTCTGTCCACATCGATTTCCCCAGGGCTCGTCCACATCTGTGGAGGGGGCGGGCGGAAGTTATCCACCGCTGGGGACAAGGCCTGTGAATTGCTGTGGATTAGTGTGGACAACGTTGGCACGAAACGGTTTCGTCCCGGCGTTGACAAACCCCGTCTGGGGATGGGCGACGTTCGCGGTCGGCGGTGGGGTCCTTCATGCCGTGTTGTGGGTCATGCGAGTCGCGGTCCTGTGGATAACTCGTGGGTCCAAGCGCTCCGCGCTGTGCACAAGCTGTGGACAAATGTGGAGGAACGCTGAAAATTAGCCCATCGGGGGACGCTGGTCCGTGTGGATTGAGATCCGGGGCCGGTGACTTCGGGGGGTTGATGTGCGCGGCGCGTCGATCTCGTCCCAGCCCTGGGGCGGCTCAGCATCGTCGCGGGACACACCGCGGTCGTCGCGTTTGGGCAGCCTGTGGACAGCGGGCGGAGACCGTCAGCTAGCTGCGGGAATGGTCCTGACTGGCCTGAGGGCTCAGCGCTTGTCCACAGGGGTGGGTGAGGCTGCCTGCCCGGCGCCGGCCCGCGTCGCGATTCGGAGAGGCGGGTGGCGTGCTGTGGGAACCCGGCACGACCGAAGACCTCACAGCCGCGTACTGGAAAAGGTCTTCGGTCTTCTGTTTGATGCGGTGGTCAGTTCGTCGGCCCGCTGTTGGGCAGGTCCAGGTGCTACCGACGGTCGTCTCGTGCTTGGGCCGGCAGCAGCAATGAGAAACGTCGCGGTCAGGTGCTCTGTTTGATGCGGTTGGTCAGCTCGGCGATCTGGTTGTAGAGCGACCGGCGCTCGGCCATGTGCTGACGGATCTTGCGGTCGGCGTGCATGACCGTGGTGTGGTCGCGTCCGCCGAAGGCCTGGCCGATGCGAGGGAGGGAGAGCTCGGTCAGCTCGCGGCACAGATACATGGCGACCTGGCGGGCGTTGACCAGAACACGGGAGCGGGAGTGGCCACGCAGATCCTCGAGCGAGACACCGAAGTAGTCGGCCGTCGACACCATGATCTGGTCGGCGGTGATCTCGGGGCCGGCGCCGTCGGGCATGAAGTCGCGCAGCACCTCTTCGGCCAGCGAGAGCTGCACCGGGGAGCGGGTCAGGCTGGCGAACGCCGTCACCCGGATGAGGGCGCCTTCGAGCTCGCGGATCGAGTTGGAGACGCGCGACGCGATGAACTCGAGCACGTCGGCGGGCGCGTACATCCTTTCCTGCGCGGCCTTCTTCTGCAGGATCGCGATGCGCGTCTCGAGATCGGGCGGCTGGATGTCGGCGAGCAGGCCCCACTCGAAACGCGTGCGCATGCGGTCTTCCAGCGTGGCCAGCTGGCGCGGCGAACGGTCGGAGCTGATGACGATCTGCTTGTTGGCGTTGTGCAGGGTATTGAAGGTGTGGAAGAACTCCTCCTGCGTGCGCTCGCGGTTCTCCAGGAACTGGATGTCGTCGATCAGCAGGATGTCGACGTCGCGGTAGCGCCGCTGGAAAGCCTGCGTCTTGTCGTCGCGCAGACTGTTGATGAAGTCGTTGGTGAATTCCTCAGTGGAGACGTAGCGGACACTTCGCGCATGGCCCAGCGTGGTCGCGTAGTGACCGATCGCGTGCAGCAGGTGGGTCTTGCCCAGACCGGAACTGCCGTAGATGAACAGCGGGTTGTACGCCTTGGCGGGTGACTCGGCGACGGCGACGGCTGCCGCGTGCGCGAAGCGGTTGGACGAACCGATGACGAACGTCTCGAACATGTACTTCGGGTTGAGCCGGTTGCCGTCGTTGGTGCCCCGGGGATTGCTGCTCGGCCGGATGTCGAGCGGCGACCGGCCCGGGCCGTTGTCGCCCCGCATCTGCAGAGTGTCGTCGCGAGGGTCGTTGCCGCCCATCATCGGCGAGCGGTCGTCCGGCCGGCGCTGGTTGTCCCGCAGCTGGGGAGAATCGGTCATGGAATTTTCGGTGACGTGTGTCACCGGATTGCCCATCCGCGCCACCGGAGCCGGCTGCGAGGGCATCGGGTCGCCGAAAAGCGCCTCCTGACCGCCGCGAGCTGTGGGGACTCCACGGGGATAGGACGGTTGCTGGGCCGACCCTGTCGGATAGCCGTCGTAGGCCGGCGCCTCGGATTGGCGGGGCGGATCGGCATAGTGCCGCGGCTGAGGCTCGCCCGGCTGATCGGCGCCCGGCTCGACGGGGGTGCCATAGACCGTGCCGGGCAGGCCGGAACCGTCCTCGGACGGCTTTACCGTGACCGCGACCTGGATCGGGCGGTTCAACCGGCGGCTCAGCGCCTCGGTGATCGCGGGACGCAGGCGGGACTCGATGACGTCGCGGGTGAAGGCGTCGGGGACAGCGAGCAGCGCAGTGTCCTCGACTATGGCGCGTAGCTGAGTCAGCTGCAGATAGGCACGCTGCTGACGCGACGAGATCTCGTCGGCCAGTTCATCCAGCGTTGCCTTCCACACACCGCTCAGGTCGACCTGATCGGCCACCGCCGCGCCACCCCCATCGCCACCGACCCCCGGTGGACCTCAATCCGGCTACCGCCTTGCCCGCCGGCGCCCTTCGGGGCGCTCGGCGGTTCCCCCTGACCCAGCACCACATTTAACGTGCTGAAGACGTTCGGCGCCACCGGCTATCCACAGGTTATCCACAACCTGTGCACGCCCGGCGGACGCTCCCCGGCCGGATGGTCGGCAGACTTCCGGAGCCTGGTATGGCGCGGTTCGGCAGGCTCATCGTGGCGAACGATTCACCTGCTTGTCTGGTTCTGGCCGACTCGTCGTGGTACGCGGACAGCGTTGCCGCTGACCAGCAAACGGGCACGCTAACAGCGATCTCGGCGAACCATCAACTCTGCCCGCGGGCGGCAAGGGCCCGGCCGCGGGAAAAGATTCACTACCTGTGTACAAAGACCAAGCCGGTCACCGTACGGGTGAAAGGGCGACGGCGTGCCGGAGCAGGCTATGGTTGACCGGCGTGGTCGCCCTGCGTAGGGTCGAGCGGTTGCTCCGCCGCGCTCTGCTAAAGTGGCGTCTTGCAGCTTTGATGCCCCCTGGATGTTGTATGAAGACGGAGTTCTGACGTGAGCAAGCGCACCTACCAGCCGAACAACCGCCGGCGTGCCAAGACCCACGGCTTCCGGCTGCGCATGCGCACCCGGGCCGGGCGTGCCATCCTCGCTTCGCGCCGCACCAAGGGCCGCGACAAGCTGTCGGCCTGAGCCGACGGCTGTCGGGCCGGAATGCCCAGGTAGTCGTGCTGGCCGCGACGCAGCGACTGCGGCGTAGCGCCGACTTCGCCGCAGCGATCCGCGGTGGTCGCCGCGTCGGCCGGGGCACGATTGTCGTACATCTGCTTCTCGAGGAGCCGGTGCAAGCCCCCGCGGCGCGCGCCGGCTTCGTCGTATCCAAAGCCGTCGGTAACGCGGTGATCCGTAACAAGGTCCGCCGCCGTCTGCGGCACCTGGTGCGTCCGCTGCTCGACGAACTTCCAGCCGGGTCGACGCTGGTCGTCCGCGCGTTGCCGGCTGCCGCCGCGGCGTCGTACGCGACTCTCGGCACCGATCTCAGCGCCGCACTCGCGGCGGCGCGCAAACCGAGGCGGCCGCGATGAGCCTGCTTGCCCGCGTGCTGACGGCGATGGTGGTCGCGTACCGTCGTTATGTGAGTCCGGTGCTACCGGCCCGCTGTCGGTTCTATCCCTCGTGCAGCGCGTACGCCCAGGAAGCGCTGGCGCGTCACGGTGCTGTGAAAGGGACGGGTCTGGCGGTCTGGCGGCTCCTGCGCTGCCACCCCTTCCACCCCGGCGGGTACGACCCGGTACCTGACCCGATCCGTCACCGTCCTGCCGATGTGACTGGAGCCTGAATGAGTCTCGACTGGATCTACTACGCCATTTCGTGGATCCTTCTGCGCTGGCACACCCTGTGGGACTTCATCGGGGTCCCCGAAGGCCGGTTCCTCGGTTCGAACTGGTCGTGGGTGCTGGCGATCGTGTTCCTGGTGGTGACCGTCCGGGTCATCCTCTTCCCCGTCTTCGTCAAGCAGATCAAGAGCCAGCGGGCCATGCAGGCGCTGCAGCCCAAGGTCAAGGAGCTGCAGGAGAAGCACAAGGGTGACCGGGAGACGCTCCAGAAGGAAATGATGGAGCTCTACAAGACCGAGAAGGCGAACCCGCTCATGGGCTGCCTTCCGATGTTCTTGCAGATCCCCGTCTTCCTCGGCCTGTTCCACGTTCTTCGTCGGCTCAACCCCGACAACCAGGGCAAGACCCTGTACGGCTGGACGGTCGAGCAGTTCGAGAGCGCGACCCACGCCTCGCTCTTCACCGCGCCGCTGGCCGGCAAGTTCGGCTCCACGGCCGAGGAGCTCACCGCCCTCCAGGCCAACGGCACCACGGTCAAGATCATTGCTGGCATCCTGGTCCTGATCATGATGTCGACGACCTACCTGACCAGCCGTCAGATGATCCTCAAGACCGGTTGGGCCGAGGACCCGCAGCAGAAGATGATCCAGCGCCTGATGCTCTACGGCATCCCGCTCTCGCTGCTCGTCTCCGGCGCGCTGTTCCCGATCGGCGTCATCATCTACTGGGTCACGAACAACCTCTTCACCCTGGGCCAGCAGCAGTGGGTGCTCCGCAAGTTCCCGCCGCCGCCGATGGCCAAGAAGCCCGGCTCGGCCCCGGCCCGTCCGTCCGGCCCGCCGGTCAAGAAGCCGGCCGGTGGCGCCGCGCCGAAGAGCCCGGTGCAGCCCGGCCGCAGCGGTGGCCTGTTCGGCAAGAAGCCGCAGCCCGAGCCCCAGACGCCCGTTGTGGACACCAAGGCCCTGGCGCCCAAGCCCGGTGCCAAACCGGTGAATCCGAAGAAGGGCGCCCGACCGGCGAGCAAACCCAAGGGATGATCGCGGCCCGGGTGTTCTTCCGAGAACGCCCGGGCGCTCCCCTTGCCGATACCTCCCCGCGGCCCGGCTCACCGCCGGCGCTGCCGCGGGAACAGCGGACCGAGCAGGTCCGGCCCGATTGAGTACGGAGATGAGACCGTGACCGACACCAGCACGCCCGAATCGTCGGTCTCCGCGTCGTCCGAGGCTGAAGCCTCGACCGTGACGGCCGAGGAGACCAAGACGTCGGAGACCGTCGCATCCGACGGCGACCTGTTCCGCCAGAGCGAGATCGCCGCCGACTACGTCGAGGGTCTGCTGGACATCCTCGACTACGACGGCGACATCGACGAGCTCGTGTCGGCGGGCCGGCCGATGGTCGAGGTTGTCGGGGGCCGGCTCCAGCCGCTCGTCGGCCAGCGCGGCGCCACGCTGGAGGCCCTGCAGGAGCTCACCCGGCTGGCGATCTTCCGGGCGACCGGATCTCCCTCGCGCCTGCTGCTCGACATCGGTGGCTACCGGGCGTCGCGCCGCAAGGAGCTCGCCGCGGTGGCGCGTAACGCGGTCGAGAAGGTCAAGGAGCACGGTGACCCGGTGCGCCTGGAGCCGATGTCGGCGTTCGAGCGCAAGTGCGTGCACGACGTGGTCAACGCGATCTCCGGAGTACAGAGCGAGTCGGAGGGCGTGGAGCCCAGCCGCCGCATCGTGGTGCGCGTGGCCGACTGACATGACTGACCCTCGCTTCGGCGCGGGAGACGCCGGCCCGGGTGAGCATTCGCCCGGGCCGGATTCTTTCCCGGCCAGGACTTCCCCCCGTCGGTCTGCTCGGCGGCCGATTGCTTTCCCGGGCCGATCCGCTTCGCCGGTCCGTTCCGTCTCCTCGGCCGATCTTGGCGCGTCGGACTCCATTGCTGCGGCATCGGGGCTTGATGCGCCGCCGGCTGCCGTTCACGCTGAGCCGCCCGCGGAGATCGTTGCCGTTGCGGCCGAGGTGTTCGGCGACCGGCTGGGGCTCGCTGCGGAGTACGCCCGGCTGCTGGTGACCGACGGCGTCGTGCGCGGGCTCATCGGTCCGCGGGAGGCTCCCCGCATCTGGGAACGTCACCTTGTGAATTGTGCCGTCCTGTCCGAGATCATCCCTATCGGCGCTTCGGTGGTCGACGTCGGGTCTGGTGCCGGTTTGCCCGGTATCGTGCTGGCAGTGGCTAGGCCGGATCTGCAGATGACCTTGGTGGAGCCACTGGCACGACGCACCGCGTTCCTGTCGGAGGCGGTGACTGCCCTGGGCCTCGATGCGACCGTCACGGTTGTCCGGGGCCGCGCCGAGGATGTTGTCGACGGACCCCCCGCCGGCGCCGACGTCGTCACAGCGCGGGCAGTCGCCCCGCTCGACCGGCTCGCTGGTTGGTGCCTGCCGCTGGCCAAGGTCGGCGGCAGGCTGCTGGCGCTCAAGGGCGCCACGGCTGCCGAGGAGGCTGCGGAACACCGCGATGCGGTAGCCGCCCTCGGCGGTGGCGAACCGGTCGTCCGGCTGTGCGGCGAGGGTCTGATCGACCCGCCGACGACGGTGATCGAGGTCGTCGTGCAGTCAAGGCCGAAGCCGTCCACCCGGGCGGCGGGTCCAGGACGCGACGCGCGTGGGAAATCCGGCGGTCGCTCCTCGGGTCGGAAGAGTTCGCGGAGGGGATAGATGTCCAAGCGGGGCGCGCGCAAACGGAACGCAAGAGCGAGGCGCCCCGATCAGGGCAACTCCCCATCTTCAGTACGTGATCTGTCCCGCCCCGTCAGTGGATCGTCAGCGGATGAAGTGAGTACGTCTGCAGGGGGCACGACGGTAGGGTCGAGCGCTTCGTCAGATTCGGCCTCAGCGTCATGGCCGGCGGCTGCGCGAGGCGTGACGATCACCTTCTCCGCTGGTTCCGGTGTTCCGGCCGTTGCGGACGCCGCGTTTGTCGAGTCTTTCGGTGCTCCAGCCACGTCTTCCGGTGTTTCCGCCACGTTATCCGGCGTTCCCGCCACGTCTTTCGTGGCTGCCGCCACGTCGGAGTTCTCCGATGCGTACGGCTGTTCAGGCTCGACGGCGCCCGATATCGCCGGTGAGACGGAACTGTCTGTGATGCAACCGCCCTATCAGGCGGTCGGCCATGGCGACGCACGCCCGGCCCCCGTAGGCTTGCCGAGCGTCGATAGTCTGGACCGGCCCTCTGTCGCCGGAACGCAGGTGTCGCCGACCGACCCGTTCCTCACTAACAGGGATAAAACGGTGCATGAGTACGGTGTTTCACGTGAAACCGAGTCATCTCTCGACCGCGACCGTGGCCCTGGTGGCGCTTTGAACACCGGTGATCAGGGCGTGCCCGCGCCTCGCTACCCCGCGGGAGGTCAGATCTACGGATCACCCTCGCCGCAGCCGGGTGCGGACGAGTCTGGGCGCCCTGCCCCCGCGCCTCGGTCGGCACCACCACCCGTACCCGTCTCGGCCGCCCCGGTCTCCGCGTCGCCCGTTTCGGGTAACCCGGTGTCCCCCGCTGATGCTCCATCGGGACCGGACGAGCATGTTTCACGTGAAACGCCGGGACGGGATGAAGACGATCCGCCACTAGCCATGGAAGCGTTGCGAGCTGTGCAGATCCTCAACCCGAGCGGCGAGATCACCATGCCGCGTCCGGACCACCCGAGGGTGCTCTGCGTCGCGAATCAGAAGGGCGGCGTGGGCAAGACCACCACGACCGTGAACCTGGCGGTGGCCTTGGCCTTGCACGGTAACCGTGTCCTCGTGGTCGACCTCGACCCGCAGGGGAACGCGTCAACCGGCCTCAATGTGCCGCACCACGCCGGCGTTCCGGACGTTTACGACTGCTTGATCGACAACGTTCCGCTCTCCGAGGTGGCGCAGCCGGTCGAGGGCATCCCGAATCTCTGGTGCGTGCCGGCGACAATCGACCTCGCGGGAGCGGAGATCGAGCTGGTGTCGGTCGTAGCTCGCGAGTCGCGGTTGGCCCGGGCCATCGCAGCTCACCCCGAGCAGTTCGACTACGTGTTCATCGACTGCCCGCCCTCGCTCGGCCTGCTGACGGTCAACGCCCTCTGCGCGGCGCAGGAAGTGCTGATTCCGATCCAGTGCGAGTACTACGCGCTGGAGGGCCTGAACCAACTGATCAACAACATCAACCTCGTACGCCAGCACCTGAACCCGACGCTGGACGTTTCGACGATCCTGCTGACCATGTACGACCGCCGCACGCGGCTGGCCGACGCGGTGGAGCAGGACGTGCGCAACCACTTCGGGACCAAGGTGCTGAATGCCGTCATCCCCCGAAACGTGCGTGTTTCGGAGGCTCCTAGCTATGGGCAGTCCGTGATGACCTACGATCCGGGTTCACGGGGCGCGACCAGCTACTTCGAGGCCGCCCTGGAGATCGCGATGCGTGGGGTCAACACGGGAGGCACTGCATGAAGAACCGTCCCCGGGGCGGACTGGGTCGTGGACTCGGTGCCTTGATCCCCACGGCGCCGGCCGCCCCTGAGGCGCCACCGCCGGCCGCCGTTGCTCCGGCAGCACCTGTTTCTTCCCCGCCTGCGCCTTCCGCGCCGGCTCCTTCGGCACCGTCGCCTGTCGAATCGATGGAGCCTGCGACACCGCCCGCTGAAGAGTTGGCGCCCGTCCCGGGGGCCCGGTTCGCCGAGATCGACGTCACCGCGATCGAGCCGAACTCGAAGCAGCCGCGGCACGTGTTCGACGAGGAAGCGCTCGACGAGCTCAAGACGTCGATTCAGGAAGTCGGCTTCCTCCAGCCGATCGTCGTCCGCGAACTGGGCGAGGGTCGCTACGAATTGGTCATGGGTGAGCGTCGCTGGCGCGCCGCCCAGGCCGTGGGCCGCGACAAGATCCCCGCAATCGTGCGGGAAACCCGCGACGACGCGATGCTCCGCGACGCGCTGCTCGAGAACATCCACCGTGCGAACCTCAACCCGCTCGAAGAGGCAGCCGCCTACCAGCAGCTACTCGAGGAGTTCGGGGCGACGCACGAAGAGCTGGCCAAGCGGATCGGCCGCAGCCGCCCGCAGATCTCCAACACCATCCGTCTGCTGAACCTGCCGGCGCCGGTGCAGCGCCGGGTCGCCGCCGGTGTTCTGTCGGCCGGCCACGCCCGGGCGCTGCTCGGCCTGGACGACAGCGAGGCCCAAGAGAAGCTCGCCCTGCGAATCGTGGCGGAAGGCCTTTCCGTACGGGCAACCGAGGAACTCGTTTCGCTGGCCATCGCGGACGGCCCCGCCAAGAAGGCGGCGCCCAGCCGCCGGCCGAAGGTGCATGCTCCCGCGCTCAACGATCTGGCGGAGCGCTTGTCCGACCGCTTCGACACCCGAGTGAAGGTCGACATCGGCCGCAACAAGGGCAAGATCACGATCGAGTTCGCAACGGTCGATGACCTCGAGCGCATAGTAGGCATGATCGGCGTAGAAGAAGAAGGCGCCAACAACACCGGCGGCGACGAGTAGTCTCCGTCCAACCACTCACTCTCGGGGGCACGCGATTCGTCGCGTGCCCCGATTGTTTCTGCCGATCCCGCCCATTCGTTGAAGCGTCGGTAACGCATTGACAGAGCTCGCATTTATGCGGAGGAACCCCGCCGGTTAGACGCTTTTCGGGTTCTGTCAGAGCCATTCTCCTGAGATTTGCGATCCATGGCTCATCGGAGAATCGGCCAAATCCAACGCCCCTTTTGCCGGGTTTCGAGCAAGATCGAGACCGCACCGATGATCTGGGGCAAGTCGAGGTTGGATTCGCCGTCGACAGGTGACCATACTGCCTTCAAGCTCAACGTTCCTACGTCCTGTCTCTCGGCGTCCCATGGTGTCGACCCGTTGATTGCCGCAGAGGTGTGAGTTGATGGTGGTGATGGCATCGGGAGTGCCAAATGTGGCGACAAGAGCGCTCCCCTGAAGATGTTGGACATGAGGTCCGGCAGGGACTTGCGACTGTGCTTGCCGGCCGGTTCTCCCCCGCGACGTGATTCAGGCGTGACGCTGGGTGCTACAGAGGTTGAAAGTCTGAGGTTCGGTCGTTACGGCGGTTCTGGGTCGAGGGTCTTGTATCGGTTTCCCTTTCGTGCTGGGTTCACGCGTTCGACCTGCCCGGGCCGATGGCTGTCGCGGACCGCATCTCCGAAGCAAGTCCGCTCTCTCGGCCTGGATGGCCGGTCGCGACTTTCGCCGGTTGAACCGAGCGCTCCGATGCACGTCGTCGTCCGGTAGGTCAACGTGGCGTGAGCTTTCCGCAGTGGCTTGGCCTTCTCATTTGCCCAAGATGTCGGCGCAAGAATGCGGACTTGCGGCTCTGATCGGGAGTGGTCCAGCGGTCAGAGCTGAGCTATGGATTTCGCGCTCCAGGCCTGTGCTGCGTTCTGGGGAACCTCGCCATTGCTGTGGCCTCCCGTGGTACCGACCTTCTTACAACAACATCCCGTCCTGAGATCGGCGGTGCGCCTCGCCTTTCCGTTGGTCGCAGACGATGGAGCTTGTCCAGGCGCTGCCGACGAGGGACAGGAATGGAGAGTCCATTGGCCAGGTGGAGGTAGATTTCGAGTCAAGGGCTGAAGGCAGAGCTCGTAGTTCACGGAAGTCGGCGTGATCGTGGCGTTAACCCCCCGGCGCCCAGCCATCCCCGACGCGATCTGCGCAGGCGAGGCCTGCTCGTTGATGGCGGGTCCTCTCCTCCGGTAATGCCGCCATGGACGTTTGGTCTGCTGCTCCTGGCTCCGTGCGGCCGATCGCGTTTCACGTGAAACGTGGGTTCGCGGCCAAGTTCCAGTGACTCGCCTCCCCTTGCTACTGGCCAAGAGCGCAGCATGTGACTCCATTTGGAACACGGGTAGAGCGGCCTCCTTCTTGCATGCGCTCCAGACGAGCGGAGTCGAGCGGCATCAGCCAGTTGAGGCCTGGTGCATGTCAGCCACACCGGAGCGCTTGGGTGTCGATCGACTGCGTCGACGCATCCAGGTCTACGCGGGCCACCTCCTGGACTCGACTTCAGCGGGTCGATTGCCAGCAACGAGAAGTTGACCGGCGCGTCGACTGACGTCGGACGCCGGCAGCGGCTGAGCGGAGGTGGAGGTCCGCATCTGTTCCCCTCTTGATGGCCCATGCCCGATGCCCCATGCCCGACCCGGCAATGGCGTGCCGGCGGCGCTGCGTCTTCGACCTCGAAACAATAGGTTCCCACCTCGCCACGACCGTTGGACCCAGCTGTACGAGGTGGCACGACTTCCGTCTCGAGTCGGCTGGCCCCAGTCCGGTCGTACGGCGTCGGGTAGTGAGGCAGGCGCCCGGTCGAGAGAAGGAGATCACGCGAGCAGAGTTTGCTTCAGGGCTGGCACGGATGCTGGCCTGATGTTGGCAGCCTGGCCGCCAGGGTTGCAGAGCTGGCATTTGTGCCGGGGCTGGCAATCGTGCAGAGCTGGACTCTTTCGGGGGCCGGCAGTCATGCAGAGCTGGCAACTGTCTAAGGCCGGGGGCATCTGTCAGCGTCGGCCTTCGTGCAGGGCTGGCATCCCCATCTCATCAACAGCCACGCCAACGCAGCTGAGCTGATGTCGGGGCACTTTTGCGATCGCGTAGAGACGAGGTCCGAGCCGATCCGAGTGGGGAGCCGTTGAGCCCATACCCGGTACCGGACGCGAAGGTCTGTGAAAGCAGTCGCAGGCTAGGGGTTTCACGCTCGCGCTGCGAGTGGCGACGCTGCTCGCTACCCCAGGTCGATGGTGAACACAGGGCCTGCCCCTGGTTTCACGTGAAACCAGAGGCAAGCAGAGCCGGAGGGTCAGGCCGAGCGTCGGGTCCTCTGCGGAACCGAAATACGTCGGTCGGTCACTGCCCAAGTGGCAGCGGTTAGGTATGGCCGACGTAGCCGGCGCAGACGAAGTGCTACGCGCGCTCCCTCGACTTGTGCGACGCCGTATGACTTGTGTCGACCTGCAAGGCGCTTAAGCAAGTCCCGCTGTTCCATGCGCGACAGGACCCCGCGGGGTACTCATGCCGTCGAGGCGTAATCCGCCTACATGCAGATGTTCCAGAGCGCGCTCCAGATTCGCCATGCTCGACTATCCGCATGAGTGACAAGTCTTCGCGGCTTGGAATGAAGCCATGAAGTGGTCCGGGTTGCCGTGACTTCTTAGACGGGCGCCGGCATCGTGAACCAAGCCCTGGGAAGCCAGCTCAAACCACTGCAAGAGTCTGCCGCCGCGTTCCACGTGAAACATTGCGCTCAGAGGCGTCCGTGAGTTCGTCCGGCCGCCTCTGCTTCTACTCCTACAGCCCCTCGTCCACCGCCGGTAGCCAATTGCACGAGCAGGGGTGAGCGCGTCGTCGTTCCGAGCGGCACTTTAGCTCCAAGACGGGCGAGCGCGGTTCGGTGCTGTGCCACCCCGTCAGCAGCGGGCCGGCCAAACGCTTGTGGTTCTGTAGGTTCAGGACGACGTAAGTCGTCACTCCATCGCCTCACGCCAAGTGCGGCACACTCTTTGCAGCCGCGACGCGCGGACACCCAAGGCGATTCCCAGAGGTGCCGCCCCGCGCCTTCAAATCGAGAATCTAAGGACGCACCTTCAACCCATGCGCCTGTTTCACGTGAAACGGCGATGGTCCAGAATCCCTCGGAGCCGGGAGCCGGGAGCCGGGAGCCGGGAGCCGGGAGCCGGGAGCCGGGAGCCGGGAGCCGGGAGCCGGGAGCCG